>JAZNJA010000025.1:0-3394 GCA_045577755.1 Eubacteriales bacterium | reverse complement strand
TTGTTGTATAATTACCTCGCTTTCTTGTAGATTTTTTGTAGCAATTAAATTATACAACAAAGCAAGCGGTTGTTCAAGCCCTTTCGGGTTTGAACAACCGCTTTTTTTGATTTTTGGGGGAGTTAATGACTCAGCCCCTTTGCTTGCGCTTCGCGCGGACTTGTCCGGGGTCAGATTGATAGGCTGTCACGGATCACTTGCTGCCCTGGCTCAGAGCGGCCGTCCGATAGGTGCCCTCGGTCTTGCCGCACTCCTCGTTCCAGAGCTGCTCCATGCGGTCGTAGACCTCCCGGGGGATCTCGGGGGTACCCCCCGAGAAAGTGGGGAGCAGCATATCCCCCGCCGCCTTGGGGTCGGTGCAGGTGGTGTCGCTGCGCCACTTGTCCCGCTCTGCCTTGTCGCGAAGGTTGGGGATCTCCAGCGGGATGCCGCCGGCCATGACCGAGCGGTAGGCGAAGAGACCGGGGAGGAACATATCCAGGGCCTCGTAGACGTCGATGGTGTCGGCGTCAGCGTCGCCCAGAATCTTTTTGATGAAGTAGTACATGGAGAAGAAGTCCGAGCCGCCGTGGCCGAAGCCGGCTACCTCCCCCTCGGGGGCGTGCCGGGGGAATACGGCGTTGAGCGAGCCCGTCTCGTAGCCGCCGTCGTACTCGTCCTTGTTGATGTAGAGCTTGCCGATGTGGCCGTCCATGGCATCCTCGCGGCCGCATTCCATGCGCCCCTTGGAGCCGTACACCGAATACCAGATGGAGTTCTTGTACAGGCCGCCGTGGATGGACTTGATAATACCGCCGTTCTCCAGGGTCACCATCTCGATGCCGAACTGGCCGCTTTTGGAGCCTACGCGGAGATTGCGCTGATTCTTGGTGCCCTCAAAGCCCACCACCGACACGGGACGCAGACCCGTGATGTGGATGATGGGGCCCAGGGAGTGGGTGCAATAGAAGGTGGCGTACATATTGTTGCGCCAGTGGTCCTCCTCACCGTAGGTGATGGAGTGCCAGATGGATTCGCAGTTGTGGATGTACTCGCCCTCGCCGTACTCGAACTCGCCGATCTCCCCCTGCTCGTAGAGCTTCTTCATCTCAAAGGGGGCGGGCATATAGCAGTAGTTCTCGCCGTAGGCGTAGACCAGACCGCTCTCCTCCACGGCCTCCACTAGCTCCACAGCCTCCTTCATGTTCTGGACGGGGAGCACCTCCGAGAAGACGTGGAGACCCTTCTTGAGACAGCGGATGGCGAAGGGAGCGTGCTCGTTGGCGTAGTTGGCCAGGACCACGGCGTCCATGTCGTGCTGAATGAAATCGTCGAAGCGCTCGTAGAAGGCAATGTCCAGCCCCTCGGCGGCGGCTCTTTGGGCGTCCAGAGCCTCGGGGCTCTTGTCGCAGATGGCCACCACCTCGGCGTGGTCGGCTCGCTTGCAGTAGTTGATCATGCTGGTGCCGCGGTAGGCCCCCAGGACGCCGATGCGTACCTTTTTCATGGCGTTCTCCCTTCTGTTATCAATAATTATCCCAATCGGCATTGGCGATCCCATCCTTGCGCGCCTTGAACCGCTGACGAATCTCGGAGAGCTGTCCCGCGGTGATGAGGTAGGAGTAGGTCACGGGCTTGAAGCATTGGAGCCTCAGCGCCTTCAGAGGCGCGATGTAGTTGCAGGAGGCCGCGGCGGGATCCTTGGAGCCGTCGTACATATGCCGTCCCGCGATGGTGCGGGTGATGTTGGGTGTGTACAGGCCCAGACCGTAGCCGCCGTCGTCCACGAAGGCGCTCCACAGCTCGGTGTTGCCCGCCTTGGGCTTGAAGGTGCAGTAGGGCCAGTCGTCGGGCCAGAAGGGCAGGTCGGACTTCACCGACAGGGTGTCGTCGGTCCAGGGCTTGTCCCCGTCGTACCAGTAGTAGTTGTTCAGGTAGCTCACCGTATAGAAAGCGGGGACCTCCTGGGTGGCCATGGGGTGGGTGTAGCCCGAGAAGTCCACGAAGCGGTTGTCCACGATGAGGTAGTCCCCGTCCAGACGGTACCAATTCTCCATGTAGGCGTAGGTGGTGCCGCCGTCGTGGCCCCAGTCGCGGGGACGGCACTTGACGTAGACCTCGCCCTCGGTGAGACGGACGTCCACCAGCTTGGATTTGTGGTTGCCGCGGTCACCGCCCTGGACGGGGTTGTAGCACCAGCTGTTGCCCATGAACTCCCCGCGGACGTAGGGGGGATCACCCGTACCGTAGTAGGACTGCTGGATCAAGCGTCCCGTGTCGAAGTTGTTCAGAATATTGACCAGACCCTCCACGGGGCACTTTTTATCCTCCAAATAGGACAGACCGCCGCCCCAGCACAGCTCCACGCCTACCTTGTAGCGGTCGTTCTCAAAATAGAAGGTCTTCTCGGCCAGAACGGGGTGGGCCTCCACCGTAAAGCTATGGAGGGTGAACTCGCCCCCCTCGCGGGAGATGGCGCGGACGGTCAGGTTCAGAGCGGTCTTGGCGGTCCTGTGGCGGAGATAACCGTCCACGTAGGAGGCGAAGGTCGCGTTCTCCCCTGCCTCCAGGAAGAACTCCTCGACCCGCTCCCCGCCCTCCTCGGCGTAGGTCAGGGCACAGCGCATAGGGATGTCGGCGGTGTAGGTCAGGACGTAGCGGTTAAAGCTCTCGGTCAGATCCAAGGAAATGACCGCGTCGTTTTTGGTGATCAGCATAGTCAAGCTCCTTTCGGAAGAGGTTACCTATAGAATACCATAAATCAGGCCCCGTGTCAATTGTCAGTGGCAAATTTTGCGGATATTTTCCCCCATTCGAAAGGCACCGCATATACTGACAGTACCCGCGCCCATGCCCGCGTATAGAAAGGAAGGTAACCCATGAAGATCGTAGTCCTGCGCTCCCCCGCCCTCCTGGCTCCCATCCTGCGGAGGCTGTTCGGCATACGGAAGGAGAAAAGACGCTGATACCCCCAAAAGGAGGCAAAGGCCTCCTTTTTTCATACGCCAATAGGCGATTGCAAAATGCTTCAAATTTGGGTTTATCGGTGAGTTGTTGATGTGGTCATCCTGAGCGAAGGGCGTAGCCCGGAGTCGAAGGATCTCTTGTCGGCAAAGGAGATCCTTCGACTCCGCCGCAAGCGGCTCCGCTCAGGATGACCCTTTAATATACACCGCTAAACCCCAATTTTTCGCAATTACGCAATCGCCTATCATACGCCAACTATCCGAGGCGCCGCCGGCCAAGGAGATAGAGGGGTTGGGGCCACCGATACGTAAAAGCCTCTAACCGCTTTCTCAGGGGAGGGGGGATGGAACTTCGGCGTTTGAGATGGTCCTTTCCCCCCTGCCCCGCGATAGCCTTTGGCCGAGACAAAAGCACCGAAAGCTCACCACACCCAAGTCGGAGGCCAAGC
>JAZNJA010000024.1:0-12246 GCA_045577755.1 Eubacteriales bacterium | reverse complement strand
GGGGCAGTCGGGGGCACTCGGCTCTACAGGGATGGGTGATCCCTCTACAAGGGGGATCGGTGTGACCGTATCCGTAACGGGCGCGGCGGGGATCTCCTCGGCGTTGGGAACGGTTGCGGGGTCGGCGGGATACGCCTCCGCGGGGGGCGGTACGTCACCGAACATAGCCCTTGCCTCGGCCTCCAGAACCTCCATGGGGATCTCCTCGGCGGGAGAGGGCGTCGTGGGGGCGGTGGATGCCTTGGCGGGAGCTACGGGGGGAGGAGTTGCGGGCTTTACAGCGGGCTGGGGAGTGCTTCCCTGTCCTTTTTTATTGCGATTTACGTAATAATTGATGTAATCCTCGGCGGTGATGCGTTCCTGGGGAGGGTGGGCCGTAGCCTTGGGATTGAGATCGATCCCCTGGGCGGTTTTCTCCGCGGGGGCCATATCCATGGTCACCTGCCGCTTGCCCAGGGACTCGGGGCGGCTCGTCTCGATGGGGGTGGTCATGTCCGACACCCGACCGCCGCCGGGGGCGATGGGCTTCTTTTCGGGGGCGGCGAACTCGGGGCGGGTCACGTTCTGCTCCAGAGCCTGGCGGACGGCGTAGTAGACCGCCTCAAAGACGGGCTTCTCGTTGGAGAACTTCACCTCCAGCTTGGCGGGGTGGACGTTGACGTCCACGCGGGCGGGGTTGAGGTGAATATTCATGACACAGCAAGGATATTTTTCGGGGGGGATGTAGGAGGTGAAGGCCTGCTCCAGGGCGGCCTGGGCGGTGCGGCTGCGGACGAAACGGTTGTTGATGAAGAAATTCTGGCCGTTGCGGTTGGCCTTGACGTTGTCGGAGCGGCCGATGAAGCCTGTGATGCGGATGCCCTCATGCTCGCTGTCCAAAGGGAGGAGGCGGGAGGCGAAGTCCTTGCCGAAGACCGCCCAGATGGCGCTCTTGAGCTGGCCATCCCCCGCAGTCTCCAGCTTGGTCACACCGTCGGTGATGAGACGGACGGCAATTTCGGGGTGGGACAGCGCCACCCGCTCCACGTTGGCGGACACCGCCATGGACTCGGTGGCGTCGCGCTTGAGGAACTTGCGGCGGGCGGGGACGTTGGAGAAAAGATTCTCCACGATGATGGTGGTGCCGTCGCGGCAGCCCCGCTCGGAGATGCCCACCATCTGGCCCCCCTTGATCTCCAGCATGGCCCCCATGTCGTCCTCGCGGCGCTTGGATAGGATCCGCATATCCGAGACCGAGGAGATGGCGGCCAGAGCCTCCCCTCGGAAGCCCAGGGTCAGGATGCCGTCCAGGTCCTCGGCGTTTTTGATCTTACTGGTGGCGTGGCGGCGGATGGCCATGGGCAGGTCCTCGGCGGACATACCGCATCCATCGTCGGTGACCCGCATGAAGGTGACGCCGCCGTTCTGGATCTCCACGGTGATGTTTTTGGCACCCGCGTCAATGGAGTTCTCCATCATCTCCTTGATGGCGGAGGCGGGGCGGTCCACCACCTCACCCGCGGCGATGAGGTTGGCGACCTCGAAGGATAGGACTTGGATGTTACCCATGGCGTTTTCCTTTCTTGAAAAATGAGAAAAATGAGGGGTGGACCTTCGTCTCGGCGACCATGCCGAAGTAGTGCTTGGTCTCTTCCATAAACGCTTCGGTCAGCTCGCGGCGGTCACCGTCCTGCTTCAGACAGTCGATCCAGGCGCCGTCCACCATGCATCCCGCGTCAAAGCTCACGTCATATTTGGCGGAGGAAAGGAGGGGGATATCCTCCGCGTCACCCAAACAGAACAGGTAGCCGCACAGGACGCGCAGGCAGATATGCCCGTCCGATCCGTGCTCCTTCAATTCCTTGATCTCATCCCGAAGCAGAGCTACGATCTCAGCTTTGTCGATGGTTGTGAGATCAAAGCCGTATTTCAAAACAAGCTGTTCAGCACGGGCTTCGTCGGACATGGCGGGTTCCTTTCTCTTGCCGTGGTGATGGCAAACAATGTGCTTCCTTACGGAGCAATGATGTTGCCGCCGTACGGCAAACGATGTTTCGCTACGCGAAAATGATGTTGCGCCGTTGGCGCAAACCGAGGGGAAACGGGGAGACGGAATAGCGTTCAGAAGGTGACCGTCACCCGCCCGTGGCACTCCCCCTCATAGTTCTTGCCGCTCTCGGTGGCAAGCCTCCACTTCCCCGCCTCGATGCAGAGGTCAAAGACCTCCCCGAAGGCGTGGATATGGGTCAGCGCAAACCGCCCCAGATCCTCGGGGATGATAGTGTTGAAGGAGAATCTGCGGAAGCCCATGGGTTGTACCGCCAGGATGCCCTCGGTGATGATCTGACAGAAGAGGGCGCTCTCGGCGCTCAGATGCCGCTGGCCGCCCTCGGGGTAGGCCTCCACGGCGTAGGGGACGTGATCGCCCAGCAGGCGCTTCTCGCAGTAGTCGAGAAGGTAGTCGGTGGCGGTCTTGCGAAGGGCTTTTCCCGCCTCGGGGTTCGTCTCAGAGAGGATCACGGCGGCGCGGTACATCCCCCGCAGGCCGTAGAGGGTGGAGCGATCCCACGCCACGGCGGTGCCCTCCTCGGAGAGCTGTCCCGCCTCGCTGTAGAGGTAGGGGGAGGTGATGGCCTCCGCCGTACCCTTCGCGTGGATGGCGATATCCATGCAGAGGGGGAGGCAGATCCAGGAGCGGAGGGTGGTGTTTCCGTCGTAGTATTTGTAGGTGTCAAAGCCATGGACCTCACCCGCAAAGTAGGCTTCGGTCTCGGCCTCGATGGTGGCGGCGGCCTTGCGGTAGGTCTCGGCCAGATGGGGTTCCCTCATCTCGTCGGCCAGGGACGCGGCGGTCTTGAATCCCCCCAGGGCCAGCATATTGGTGGAGAGATTGATCTGCCCCGCGGGGAGTCTGCCCTCCAGCTCATCGGAGTCCGAGGGGATCAGGCCCCTGTGGATGGGGTTATCCATTTTGCGGAGATTATATTCGGCGCACCATTGGATAGCCTTCCAGAGGGCATTACCCTCCCCCAGCCGACCGCTGACAAGGGCGTAGCGGGTGGCGCCGAAGAGGTACATGGCGGCGTCGCCTCTGTCCCCCGCGCCGTTCCAGTAGTCCAGCCCCTCGGCGATGATGGAGGAGGGGATGGGCTCGTAGCGGTCGTCCATGTGGGGGTAGTACCACGCGTAGGCGTTGTAGGCGGCGTTCAGCTGAAGCTCGTCCCCCGTCCACGCCTGCCACGGCCCCGCGTACTCGGCCTGATCGTTGCACCAGACGGCGGCGTAGTAGGAGGTGCCGCCGGGGGAGTGAACGTCACCGTTCCGAGTGCGGAAGATGCTCTCACCCGCGCGGAGCTTGGCGAAGTGGAACATGGTGTCGAGGGTGGGGCTTTCGGTGGTGAGGGTGAGGGGGGAGGTGAGGGCGTCCACGCGGTCAGCGCGGGCCTGCCATTCTTCACCAACATCCACCGTAAGGGTTGGCTCATGAGCCAGACGGGCAGAATAACTGACGGTAATGACGGCCGCTTCATCAGATCCCAGAACAACACGGTCACCATCACGCGTCCACGAGACCGTGCGCTCCACGATATTGATCCCGTAAGGACCGCGTACTCGGTAGAACTCCTTTGTTCCCAACTCTGAAACAGACAGGGTAACGGGTTTATTTCCCGTATGCACGACAAGGATATGTTCACAAAGCGCGGCTTTGTCAGGACTGGGAAAGAGCGTTCTACACACTTGGAGGTCAGCACAGCGGCTTGTAATATCCAAGAAACCGTTGTGCAAGCTGATGGATTCCGGATGCTCACGCATGGAAACTCCATTGACAAAAAGCTTCGGTACAGCATGATCCGGCACGTCGCATTGAAGGGATCCATGGGTATTATTCGGGAAAATACGAAGCATGGGGAACACGGTGTGGCGGTAGAGACACAGTTCGCCGCCACGAATACCGTACGTGATCACAGCGGAGGTATACGATCCGCTCATTTCCAGAAAATCAGTATGATCCTCGGGGTGCTTTTGGCAATCCCAGATCAGCTCTTCGTGGTCATCCCACATTTCCCAACGGTTGGACATGAATACCTCCCGAATACTTATCTGTATCTCTTCTTCCACTCAAACATCAGCGACATACACTCAAAGGGCGACAGAGTATTGAGATCCACCTGTCGCAGCTCCTCAATGAGCTGCTGATCCAGCATATCGTCCATGGTGATCGCGCCGTCATCTACTGCGGGCTTCTTGGTGCCCGTGCCCGAGGCGTCTACCGCGTCGCGGACGGCCTTGGAGGACTCCTCCACGTGGGCCAGCACCTCGCGGGCGCGCTTGATGACCTCATTGGGAAGGCCAGCCAGCTTAGCTACCTCGATGCCGTAGCTGTCGTCGGTGGAGCCGCGAACGATCTTGCGCAGGAACGTAATGGAATCCCCCCGCTTCTTGGCGGCGATGTGGTAGTTGACGATGCCGTCGTAGGACTCCTCCATGCTGGTCAACTCATGGTAGTGGGTGGCGAAGAGGGTCTTCGCGCCGATCTTGCGCCCTGCGGTGTACTCCATGATGGCGCGGGCGATGGACATACCGTCGAAGGTAGAGGTGCCGCGGCCCACCTCGTCGTAGATGATGAGGCTCTTCTTGGTGGCGTTGCGGAGAATGTAGGCCACCTCGTTCATCTCCAGCATGAAGGTGGACTGACCGCTTGCCAGATCGTCCGACGCGCCCACGCGGGTGAACATCTTGTCCACCACACCGATGGAGGCCTCCACGGCGGGGACGAAGGAGCCGATCTGGGCCAGCAGGACGATGAGGGCGACCTGGCGCATATAAGTGGATTTACCCGCCATATTGGGGCCTGTGATGAGCATGAGGCGGTTGTCACGGGTGTCCAGAAGGACGTCGTTGGGGACGAAGTAGCTGTCCTTGACGAATCGCTCCACCACGGGGTGGCGGCCGTCCTTGACGGTGATGGTATCGCTGTCGTTGATGTCGGGGCGGACGTACTGGTAGCGGGAGGCCACGTTGGCCAGAGACTGGAAGCAGTCCAGCTCGGACAGAAGTCTGGCGGTACGGCGGACGCGGGCCTCTCTCTGGGCCACGAAGTCGCGGACCTGGTTGAACAGCTCGTACTCCAGGGCGCAGAGCTTGTCCTTGGCGCCCAGAATGGTAGCCTCCATGTCCTTCAGCTCCTGGGTGATATATCTTTCGTAGTTGGAGAGGGTCTGCTTGCGTATGTAGGTATCGGGGACCATATCCACGAAGGACTTGGAGACCTCGATGTAGTAGCCGAAGACCTTGTTGTAGCCCACCTTGAGGGTCTTGATGCCGGTGCGCTCCTTCTCCTCGGCGGCTACCCGCTCCACCCAGCCCTGACCGTCGGTCATGATGCTGCGGAGGCGGTCCACCTCGGGGTCGTAGCCCTTCTCGATCATGCCGCCCTCGCGGACGGTAAAGGGAGGCTCCTCGCAGATGGCGCGGTCGATCTCGGTGCAGATATCCGTGAGGGTATCCAGCTCCCGCCAGATGCGGGACAGCTCCTCGGAGGTGGAGTCCTCCAAAAGCCGCTTCAGCTCGGGGAGGACGGCGGCGGTGCTTGACACGGCGCGGAGGTCCTTGGCGTTGGCGGTGCCGTAGACGATCTTGGTGACAAGTCTCTCCAGGTCCAGAACGTGGGACAGAAGCTCGCCGATCTCCTCCCGCTTCATGAAGCTACCGTACAGCTCCTCCACGGCCCCCTGGCGGCGCAGGATGTGGGCGGGGGACAGGAGGGGATGCTCCACCCATTGACGGAGCATTCTCGCGCCGGGGGAGGTCTTGGTGCGGTCCAGCACCCACAGAAGGGAGCCTTTCTTCTCCTTGGTCCGCATGGTCTCGGTCAGCTCCAGGTTGCGGCGGGTGTTGACGTCCAGCTCCAGATACTGCCCCTCGCTGAAGACCTGGAGCTCCTTGATGTAGGAGATGTCGGACTTTTGGGTCTCGATGAGGTAGTCCAGAAGGGCACCCACCGAGCAGACGATGGCGCGGTTTTGCAGGATATCCTCGCGGATATTGTCCCCGAACTGGGCGGCCACCAGCTCACGGCAGGTGTCGGGATCGTAGCGGTGGTTCTGGTTGTCGTTGAGCATGGCCCCCTTGGCGTTCAGGAAGTCGGCGGCCTCGGGGAAGCGGGACTTGCCCAGATTGGCGATGACCTCGCGGGGGGCGTAGGTGCCCAGCTCGTTGATGAGGTGTTGATCCGCCTCGCTCCCGTCCAGGACGGTGGCGAAGACCTGGGCCGTGGAGATATCGGCGAAGCAGAGGCCGTACTCGGTGCCCGTGACGAAGAGGGAGCAGATGTAGTTGTTGCGCTGTTCGGGGAGCAGGGTGGACTCGATGACGGTACCGGGGGTCACCACGCGGATGACCTCACGGCGCACCAGGCCCTTGGCGGTGGCGGGATCCTCCACCTGCTCACAGATGGCCACCTTGTAGCCTCGCTCGATGAGTCGGCCGATGTAGGTATCCGCCGCGTGGAAGGGGACTCCGCACATGGGGGCGCGCTCGGCCTCCCCGCAGTCTCTGCCCGTCAGGGTCAGCTCCAGCACCCGGGAGGCGGTGATGGCGTCGTCAAAGAACATCTCGTAGAAATCCCCGAGACGGTAGAAAAGCAGAAAGTCCTTGTATTGCTCCTTGATCTCAAAATACTGCTCCATCATGGGAGTCATGGCGGTGTACCTCTTTCTCAAACAAATACTCTAAGTCATCTAAAGCCTCCCCCTTTGGGGGAGGTGGCACGCCCTTCGGGCGTGACGGAGAGGGCAAACGGCGAAGGAACGCCCTCTCACCCGCTTCGCGGGAGCTGTCTCGCTTCGGCTCGGTCACGACACGGCTCTGACTGCCACCGGCAGTCATTCACTACCGTGTCGCCGCTTCGCTACCCATAGGGGGAGCCTTGGGTCGTGTCAAATCAATGACAGCCTCCGCAGGTAGAGCAATCGTGGGTGCAATTGCTGGGCATCTCACCCGTAATGGCAAAGGTGATGGTATTGTTAACGGCGTTCATCAGCTCGTTGACGGCCTCCTGGGCCTCCATCAGCTCCACGTAGACGGGGGCGGCCATGATCTGGTCGTACAGCTCGTTGATGCGGTTCTGGATGGACTGGAGCAGCTGGGGGTCGAAGTCCTCGGCGGAGGCGACCTGCTGGATGGCCTTCTGCTGGACGTCGTACTCGGTCATGAGGGTCTTGAGGGTGGGATCCTCGTCGTAGGCCTTGCGGGCGGCGTCCATGCGGACCAGGCGGGCGTCCTGCTTGAGGGCCTTGCCCAGGGTGATGGCGAGCTCGAATACGTTCTGGTTGTTGGTGTTTTCCATGGTGGTTTCTCCTATTTATTGGGTTATTATTTTTTAGCTTGGTTAGTGTTCCCCGTTGGTTGGGGGTGTATGTCAGGCGTTATCTTGGGGAAGGGTCCTTTGGTTTCGCCTTGCGGGTCGGATGTTTATGAGTTACTCCGTGATCTCACCCCAGAGGGCGAAGGCCTCGGTGCGGTCGATGTGAACGCTCACGAACTTGCCTGTCATTTCGGGGGTACCGTGGAAGAAGACGATCTTACCGCCCTCGGTGCGGCCGCTGAAGACCTCAGGGTTGGCTTTACTGACTCCGTCGCAGAGGACGCGGACGGTCTGCCCCTCCATGGGCAGGTTCTTCTCGGCGGCGATGGCGTTCTGGGTGGCCAGCAGGCGGTCGAAGCGGTTGCCCTTGACTACGTCGGGGATCTGCTCCATCTCGGCGGCGGGGGTACCCTTGCGGGGGGAGTAGATGAAGGAGTAGAGCATATCGAAGCGCACGGTTTCCAGAGCCGTCAGGGTGTCGGCGAACTCCTCCTCGGTCTCCCCGGGGAAGCCCACGATGATGTCCGAGGTGATGACCACGTCGGGCATCCTCTCCCGCATATAGGTGACGGTGTCCAGGTACTTGGCCATGTCGTAGTGGCGGTTCATGGCCTTGAGTACGCGGTCGTTACCCGATTGCAGGGGGAGGTGGAAGCGGCGGGCGACGTGCTTCCCTGCCGCCATGACGTCTATAAGCTTGCGGGAGGCGTCCTTGGGGTGGGAGGTCATGAAGGACAGCCACCAATCGCCCTCGATGGTATCCAGCTCGGCCACCAGATCGGCGAAATCGCAATCGGTGCCTTTGCCGTAGGAGTTGACGTTCTGACCCAGCAGGGTGATCTCGCGGTAGCCCGCCTCCACCAGCTCACGCACCTCGCGGACAATGTCCTCCTTGGCGCGGCTCCGCTCACGGCCTCGGCAGTAGGGCACGATGCAGTAGGAGCAGAAGTTGTTACAGCCGTACATGATGGAGACCCAGGCGCGGTAGCCCGACTCGCGGCGGATGGGAGCGCCCTCGGCCACGGTTTTGGTGAAGTCCTCCTCGGACTCAGCGGTGATGAAGCGGCGCTTCTGCTGAATCGTATCCCACAGGACCTTGGGAAAATGGTGGAGGGAGGCGGTACCCAGGGTGAAGGTGACGTAGGGGTACTTCATCTTCAGCTCCTCGCGGCGGTGCTCCTGGGCGGTCATACAGCCGCAGACACCGATGATGAGGTCGGGATTCTTCGCGCGGATGTGCTTGTACTGGCCGATGATGGACAGGGCCTTCTTTTCGGCGTGCTCACGGATGGCGCAGGTGTTGACCATGATGAGGTCGGCCTCCTCGGGGGAGGTAGTGATCTCGTAGCCCATCTCCTCGGCCATGCCCGAAATCTTTTCGCTGTCGGCCTCGTTCTGCTGACAGCCGAAGGTCAAAACGAAGCATTTACGGGTACTTCCCGTCTCGGCGGTGTGGGTCTCGTTCCAGGCACGGATGCGGGCGGTGTAGGCCTTGCGCTCGGAAAGGCTGATGGGGGGGAGTATATTCTTTGTTGCCATAGCGGCTCCTTTGCAAAAAACAGTCTTCTTTATATTATACCGCATTTTTTTGAAAATGTCAAGACAGGCGGGCGGGGAAAGCGAAAAAACCGCATATTTCCTGTAGGATCTCTGTAGGAGGCTTTCCTGCCTCGGAAGACTTCAGAGGGGAAACCACCTTCCGTGAGAGGACGTTTTCGGATAGATCCTTTCAGGGCGGTGGGAGGTGTATCCGGGCCTGTCGTCGCGACAAGGTCACGGTAACGTGTGCCCCGGGCGGCACGCCACGTCGGACGCGGGCGCGTGAGGCCGGCCGCCTTGGAGCAGACTATGAAGGCACGCACAGAAAAACGGCCCCGCGTCAGGCAGAGCCGTTTGGGTAACCGGGTCAGGGGTGATCCTCCTCGGGGATCTGGGGGGCCGGAGGCGGCTCCATTTCCAGAATACGGGTAAAGCCGTGCTTCAGGACGTGGGTAACGGTATCCGAATCCCACAGGTCCACCGCCAGGCGCAGCGAGTGGCGAAGGTACACGTACCCGATATCGGGCAGCAGTGCCGCCACCTGCTCAGGGCTCATGGCACGCAGATCCATGACCAGATAGTCGCAGACGGTTCGCAGGCGGGCAGGGCTGACATTCCCTCCATAGATGGGGGTCTCGGTGCCGTCCTCGGCGTCGGGGGTCGTATGGTGGATCCCCGCGAAATCAGACGGAAGGAGCGCCACCCCCAGGGCGGGAGGCTCCGCCAGCTGACTCAGCAGACCGCGCAGATCGGCAAGAAAGGCCATGGAAAGGGCGTCCTCGTGATCGCTGCCCGCGGGGAGACCGAAGAGAAGCAGCTCGTCCATCCCCGCCTCGGCGAATTCCCGCAGGAGGGACAGCTCCAGTCCCCGCGTGTAGGCGGACAGGGCGGGATCGGACTCGTCGAAGCAGGTTATGGTAAAGGCACAGACCGTATACAGGTCACGGCCGCTGATGCGGGCGATCTCAGCCGACAGGGACAGAGCGTCCTTTGCGATGGGGAGCTTAGCCGCCATGCCGACGGCCGAGGCATACAGAGGGATTCCCTCTTCGTCCCGCAGCTCCAGCAGAACGCCGTCGTGCTTTCCGGCGATCAGGATATCTCCCACACTCGCGCCCGTCTCCAGGGTGATGGCGCGGATATCGGGAACCGTGATGGGTTCGGGGACTGTCATCGACATGTCCAGAGTCCATTCGTCCTTTTCCAGCTGCTCCCGCAAGGCCTCAGAGCGGGCCTTCAGTCCCGTCCCCACAGCCAAGGCGAGGACGACCCCCGCGATACAGCATACAAGCAGCGCTACCAAGCGGCGGGGATGGGCGGGTGGGCGGAGCTTCAGGCGGGGCTTGTGACCCGCTCTACGGATAAAGCGCCCATGCGGACGGTTTTCTTTCGGTTTGCGGAGGGGCATGACATCACTCCAGGGTTACGAGGTCAATGCTCTCGCCGTACTCGTTGAAGACCACACCGCAATCCGGGCGGAACTGCTCCTGGTAGATACCCATGGCTACGCTGTGGTAGTTGTCCAGCAGAGTCTCCACATTGTTTTGGATATACTCCTCCTCGGGCGCCAGTCGCATCATAACGAAGTTACCGCCGCCGCACACCACAGCCTCGCTGACCTCACCGATCGCCAGGCCGAAGGCGGCCTCCTCGTATGCCTCGTCCATTTCGCCGCGGGTAAAGTAGTAGCCGTTCCCCGTGACGCTGAAAAGATCGTCGTTTACACTGGAGCCAATGTACTCGTTGAGCTTGTCCAGACGCTCGTGGGGGTCCTCAATGGCGCGGAGAATACCGCTGATCTCCCGGGCATCCTCCAGATTCTCGGCGGGGTCCTCTCCCTCCACGTTCTCAATGTATACGTGGACGGTGCGGACAAAGTCTCCGCTTGTCAGGACGTACTCCTTGAATTCATCCACGTTCTCCATGCTGTAGGCGTACATATCGTATTCCAGAAGGGCAAAGTACAGGGCAGACTCCAGATGGCTGACGCTCACCGAAAAGCGCATATAATGCTCGGTCATCCAGTGCTCGTCCAGCCAGGCCTCATACTCCTTCTGAGTCTTGAAGGCGGCGCGCAGCTCGGCCATCTCCTTGTCCACCGAAGCCTCCAGGTCCGCGCCTCCGGTCTTGATGCCCAGAGAACGGCAGGCGGACAGGATCACGTAGTTCTGGTTCAGGTTCTCCCGTACCAGCTCCTCCAGCTCGGCGCGGTGCTGCTCAGCGGTGGCAGGATCCTTCCAGATGTCCGCGCCGTAGGTGTCCGCCAGCATATCCTTGTAGAACAGGGTAACGAAGCGCAGCTCCTCATAGGGGATCTCGTAGCCGTTGCAGACCGCCACGGTCTTGCGGTCGGCGGCGTACTGCTTGTACTCCTCCGAGTTGGCCAGCACCACGGCGGCGACGACACCGCCCACCAGCGCCACGGCCAGTACCGCCACGACGATGGCGGTGATGATCTTTTTCTTCTTGCTCGCGCCCGTTTTCTTGCGGGCGGGGGGGGTATTGGAAAAGGCCATAGGACGTCCATCCTTTCTTTTCGGGGGTGGATTTTGATTCTCATATCAGTATAGCATAAAATTGTGACCGATGTATGAAGATTCGGTAATTTCAGCAAGAATTGTGAATGTCAGGACCACCAGCTTAGCTGGTGGCCTGCACTGGCCCTATAAGGGCCTATTACCGGCAGCACTATCGTGCTTGAAAGTCTGCCAACCGCACCGCTTCTACGGACTACCGCTGAAGCGGTGTTTTATTTGCCTTTTTTCACCGGCTCACCCGTAAACGGGTCATAGTATTCATTGATACTTATTTGATCTGCAAGCATGTCTTCTTGCAATTGTTTTTGGATGTACTCTTGTATTTTCTTCTCATTCTTTCCCACGGTGTCAACATAATATCCTCGACACCAGAAGTGCCGATTCCCATACTTGTATTTCAAATTTGCGTGTCTATCGAATATTATAAGTGAACTTTTCCCCTTTAAGTAGCCCATGATTTCCGACACACTATATTTCGGAGGAATTCTAACCAGCATGTGAATGTGATCGGGGCACGCTTCTGCTTCAATGATTTCCACTCCTTTTCGATTACACAAATCTCTCAATATTTGACCGATTTCCTGTCTTAACTCTCCGTATATGATTCTACGTCGATATTTCGGCGCAAATACCAGATGGTACTTGCATTCCCACTTCGTATGTGCTAAACTATTTGTGTCCATTTGGACATCCTCCTTTGTTATTTTTGATTTGGTTGGCAGACCTCTTTCATTATAACATCGGAGGATTTTTTTGTCCATATGCTTGTAGCTGAAGCTCTTCTCCTCCCCCGGCATAGCCGGGGGTTTATTTGGCTGTTACCAA
>JAZNJA010000023.1:0-11554 GCA_045577755.1 Eubacteriales bacterium | reverse complement strand
GGGTGGCGGGCGGCCACATAGGGCCGCCCCTACAGGTCACCTGTTAGTAAGCCGAAGCCTTCAAAGGTCTTGTCAAACAAAGAAATATGTTTGTAGGGGCGACGGCCGAGCTTGCTCGGCGGTGGTCGCCCGTTGACAAAGTGGTTTGCTTGTGCCTATCGGATTAAAACTCCCCGCCAAACCCAAATTTGAAAAACTTGCTGAATAGATACAAGTAAATTTGTTTTCATGACAGAAAGGAGCAATCCATGCTCATCTGGCTTGCCGTTATCATTGTCACGGTCTTTCTCGACCAGCTGACCAAATATCTCACGGTGCTTCATCTGAAGCCCATCGACACCCTGCCCATCATTGAGGACGTGATCCACCTGACCTATGTGGAGAACACGGGGGCCGCCTTCGGTATGATGAAGGATGCTCGGTGGGTGTTCATGGTGACCTCGACCGCGGCCATCATCGGTATTCTGGGCTACATGATCCACCGCGCCTACATCAAGAAGGAAAAAATGCCCTGGATGGAGGCTCTGTCCCTGTCCCTCATCGTGGGCGGCGGCATCGGCAACATGATCGACCGAACCGTGCTGGGCTACGTGGTGGACATGATCGACTGCCGATTCATCAACTTCGCCGTATTCAACGTGGCGGATTCCTTCGTCTGCATCGGCGCGGGGCTGATGATCCTCTACCTCATCATCCTGACCGTCAAAGAGTATAAAGCCGAGAAGGCCGCCAAGCTGGCTCTCGCCGAGGGGGAGGATGCCGAGTCGGAGTCGGAGGACACCGCTACCGACGGGGCTTTCGCCGCCGAGGAGGTAGCCGTTGAGGGCGACACCGACACCGCCGAGGGTCGCATCGAGGATGCCGACCATGAGTGATCCCATCTATATCGCCGACACCGAGCGGGAGCCTGACCTTGAAGAGGCCCGTGTTGAGTCGCTGACCGTCACCGCCGAGTTTGTGGGTGTGCGGCTGGACCGCTACCTCACCGAGGCCTCGGCCATGAAGCTGACCCGCGCCGCCGCCGTCCGTCTCATTGAGTCGGGATGCGTGGCCATGGAGAGCGGGGAAAGGAAGGGGCGGCGGACCGTCGCCCCCGACAAGAACACAAAGCTGAAGACGGGGGACACCCTCACCGTGACCCATCCCGAGGCCGAGGAGTACGACGTGCTCCCCGAGGATATTCCGCTGGACGTGGTCTTTGAGGACAGCGACATCATCGTGGTCAACAAGCCCACGGGGATGGTGGTCCATCCCGCTCCCGGGAACTACACGGGAACTCTGGTCAACGCTCTGCTCTACCGTTGCGGCGACAGCCTCTCGGGGGTGGGCGGGGTCAAGCGGCCCGGCATCGTCCACCGCATCGACAAGGACACCTCGGGGCTTCTGGTGGTGGCCAAGAACGACGAGGCACACACCAAACTGTCCGCCCAGCTCAAGACCCACACCGTAAGCCGCGTTTACCACGCGGTCTGCATTGGGAACCTCAAGGAGGATACGGGGACTTTGACCTATCCCGTGGGGCGCAATCCCAATGACCGCAAGAAGATGGCGGCCTTTCCCGTGGGCACCCCCACGGGGGACAGCGGCGGGGCGATCCGCCATGCCGTGACCCACTACACCGTTCTGGAGCGATTCCCCACGGGGACCAAGTGGGGCCAGCCCTTCACCTACGTCAAATGCGAGCTGGAGACGGGGCGCACCCACCAGATCCGCGTCCACATGGCCGCCACGGGGCATCCTCTCTTGGGGGATCCGCTCTATGGCGGGGAGGGAACGCGGTTCGGCAAGGTAGTGGCACCGCTCCTGCACGGGCAGATGCTCCACGCCAAGGAGCTGAAGCTGATCCACCCGAGAACAGGGGAGGCCATGCGGTTCGAGTGTGGGCTGCCGGAGGATTTTGAGGCGGTGGTGGAGAGGCTGAGAAGAGAGGTGTAGAGATCCGGATTTCAATTCGTAATTCGCAATTCGTAATTCGTAATTGCGGAAAACGCGGATCGAAAAGGAGCCTGATTCATCAGAAGCACGATGAAGACCTCATGACCGAAGATCCATTGTCCCCAAAAGGAAATGGCACGATACAGGATCAGATATGCTTTCCCTTACCGTAGGATCACGTTTTGCTAACGGTAAAAGCTCTACCAATTACGAATTACGAATTGCGAATTGCGAATTCTGAAGGAGCTGTCATGGACTATTCTCGCTATCTCATCGTCACCGACCTGGACGGCACCTTTTTCGGCAAGGGTGCCCGTCTGGTGGAACGCAATCTCGCTGCCATTGAGGGATTCAAGGCGGGGGGCGGCCACATCACGGCGGGGACGGGGCGCATCCCCACCAATATCCGCAAAGGGATCCCCGCCTGCGGGAAGCTGTTCAACGCCCCCGCCGTTACCGCCAACGGGGCATTCATTTACGATCTGACCGCCGATATCTGCCTGAAAAGTACCCCTATGGACGCTGAGGCCACTCTCGCCGCCGCAAAGCTGGTGGAGTCTCTCAACCCCAAGGTGGGTATGCGGGTCTCTACGGGAAAGTACTTTCTGGTGAACCGCGACCGCCTGAATCCCGCCATCCTGCGGGACATCGGGGGCGATCCCGACACCTACGCGGGGGAGGTATTGCCTCTGTCCGAGTGGCGGACCGATGGGGCGACCTGGTACAAGATGGTGTTTCGCGGAGAGGCAGAGGATCTGCTCTCGGTCCGTCCCTCCGTGGAGGCGGCCTTCGGGGATACCTTTGAGTACAGCGTGTCCTCCCCTCACTTCTTCGAGCTGCAGAGGAAGGGCTGTACCAAGGCTACGGGACTTCGGTTCGTGACCGATTATCTGACAGATAGACTGGGCCATCCCCTCACTACCGTGGCGGTAGGGGATCAGGAGAACGATCTGCCCATGCTCCTGGCCGCGGATATCGCCGCCTGTCCCGAAAACGCCGCGGAAGCAGTGAAATCGGTCTGTGATCTGCGGCTCTGCCATCACGACGAGGGCTGTATCGCCGATCTCATCGGGCAACTGGAGGCGGGGGGGCTTTAATTGTGTCATTTTCGTTAAATCCGCTTCAAAACTATTGATTGAATGGGATAAATATGGTATAATTTCCAAAAGCACCCCAACTCCCCCCTGCTCTTACGTGAGAGCGAAAAATCAAAAGGAGAGACCAACATGAAAAAGAAATGTCTTCGCCTGCTGTTTGTACTGGCTCTGGCTGTTCTGGTGGCCTTCGCCATGATCGCCTGCAACGAGGACCCCGGCACCGAGGAGACCACCGTCGGTGACACCGAGGCCACCGTCGAGGCTACCGAAGCCCCCACCGACCCCGAGACCGAGGTGCCTACCGAGGAGGCCACCACCGAGGAAGTGACCACCGAGGAGGTCACCACCCTCCGCGACCTGGAGTGGGAGTCCTATGATCCCGCTCTGGACAACTCCGCCGTGGATCAGAACGCCGCTCACGTGGTGGATCAGTCCCAGTGGATCGTGCAGGACGGCCTGGACCGTATCGTTTCTACCAACACCCAGACGGGAGATATCCGCGAGGACAAGATCGTCGCCATCTTCTACTGGACCTGGCACGGCGATTTCGGTAACGGACAGACCGCCTTCAATAACCAGCAGAACATTGATAAGCTCATTGAGATGGGTAAGACCGAGCGCGACTACATGACGCTGTCCATCTCCGAGCTGCGCAAGCTGGGCATCAAGACCCAGATGGGCCCCTATCACTTCTGGGACGAGCCCATTTACGGCTACTATGATGGTGACGACGAGTGGGTCATCCGCAAGCAGGCAGAGCTTTTGGCCGCTGCCGATATCGACGTGGTGTTCTTCGACAACACCAACGGTACCTTTACCTGGAAGGAGACCGCCCTCAAGGTTATGAAGGTCTTCTCCGAGGCTCGTTCCCAGGGCGTGGACGCTCCCGCCGTTTCCTTCATGTTCCCCTTCGGCCCTGTGGATCACGCAGGCACCCAGATGGTGGAGCTGTACAACGACATCTACAAGAAGGGCCTGTATGAGGACGTCTGGTTCAAGCTGGACGGTAAGCCCATGGTCATGGGCTGGCCCGGAAGCCTGAACAGCAAGGACGAGGCCATTGCCAAGGAGATCAAGTCCTTCTTCACCTTCCGCTCCAACCTGGGCGGCTATCTGGACACCGAGTCTGCTGTCAACCAGTGGGGCTGGCTGTCCCGCTTCCCCCAGGCCTACTTCCACAACGATAAGGGCGAGATCGAGCAGATCACCGTCGGTACCGCCGTCAACCACAACTACGTCAAGCGCATCATCGCTCCCATGAGCTTGGGTGAGAACATCATCGGCCGTACCTGGACCTCCCGCGGCTACGACACCCGTGAGAACGCCATTCTGTACGGCGCTTGTCTGGAGGAGCAGTGGAAGAACGCCATCGCCGTGGATCCCAAGATCGTCTTCGTCACCGCCTGGAACGAGTGGGTGGCCATGCGTATCGACAACTGGCCCGCTTCCCCCGAGCAGTATCAGAACTGCTTCGTGGATCAGTACAACGCTGAGTTCAGCCGCGACTGCGAGCCCTCTGCGGGCATTCTGAAGGATCACTACTACTACCAGCTGGTGAACTACGTCCGCAAGTTCAAGGGTACCAACCCCATCGAGAAGGCCTCCTGGGAGAAGCTCATCGCGGTGGATGGCGGCTACGGCCAGTGGGCTGACGTGACTCCCGTCTACAACGATTACTTCGGCTTGCCCGACAGGGATTTCGACGGCTACAAGGATCCCAACACCGGTAAGAAGCTCCACTACACCAACGACTCCGGCCGTAACGACATCTACGATGCCAAGGTCGCCCGCGACTATGAGAACGTCTACTTCATGGTCCGCACCGTGGAGGATCTGACTCCCTATACCGATGCTTACTGGATGCGCCTGTACATCGACATGGGCGAGCGTGAAGGCGATAAGAACTGGGAGAACTACGAGTTCATCCTCAACAAGAAGAACCCCGACGATGCCACCACCGCTACCCTGGAGAGATTCACGGGTGACGGCTTCGCCACCGAGGAGGTGGGTAAGGTCACCTACTCCGTGAAGGGCAACGTCCTGACCGTCTGCATTCCCAAGACCATGCTGGGTATTCCCGCCGAGCAGCTGAACTTCGAGTTTGGCTTCAAGTGGACCGACAACACCCTGGAGGACGGGGATATCATGCAGTGGTACCTCAACGGTGACGTGGCTCCCGTGGGCCGCTTCAATTACTGCTACACCACCACCGGCTCCGCCGAATACGTGGAGAGCACCGACAAGCTGGGGAACTCCTTCATCGACTTCACCGATGCCGCCAAGGTCGAGGAGATCAAGACCTGGATGCTGGGCTCCACCGAGGGCATGAAGTACGAGTTCACCGCCGACGGCCTGGTGCTGACGGGTGAGACCGATGATGCCGAGTTCATCATTGATTTCTCCAAGGCATCGCCCCAGGTGGTGCTGGATCGCTACGATAGCATCATCGTCACCTATAAGGTCACCGACGGCTCTACCGACAAGCTGCGTATGGCGATGGGCTCCAACACCACGCCCTACCAGAGCAGCCGCGCCAAGAGCATGACCCTCACTTCCGACGGTGAGGTACACACCGCCACGATAGAGCTGAAAACCCTCCGCGTTATGAAGGGCTATGCTGCATCTCTGGGTATCATGTTCGAGAAGAATACCGGCGCGGGCAAGAACGTGACCATTCAGTCCATTCAGTTCATCTCCACCCCGGAGGCTGAATGATCCCCTCCGAGGCAGCTCGGAAATGAAGTCAATCATGCGGGAGAGGGCCAATTCGGCTCTCTCCCCGTAGAATTTTTCATCAACCATCAAAATTTCACCGCCTACTCCCATTTGAGTGGACGGAGACACCGAATCAGCCGTAGCTGATGGTGTCGGAAAGGAAAAAGTATTATGAACCAGAAGCCCAAGTATTACGTCACCACCGCCATCGCCTACGCCTCCAAGAAGCCTCACTTCGGCAACACCTACGAGGCCATCATGACCGACGCCATCGCCCGCTACAAGAGGGAGATGGGCTACGACGTCTACTTCTGCACGGGTACCGACGAGCACGGCCAGAAGATCGAGGATCTTGCCACTGCCGCGGGCATCACCCCCAAGGCCTACGTGGATAACGTGGCCGGGGAGATCAAGAATCTGTGGGACAAGATGAACGTCTCCTACGATTACTTCGTCCGCACCACCGACGATTACCACGAGGCGGCTGTGCAGAAGCTGTTCAAGAAGTTCTACGACCAGGGCGATATCTATAAGAGCCGCTACGAGGGCTGGTACTGCGTGCCCTGTGAGTCCTTCTTCACCGACACCCAGGCCGCCGATTGCAAGTGTCCCGACTGCGGCCGCGAGGTCCAGCGCGCCTCCGAGGAGGCCTATTTCTTCAACATGAAGAAGTACGCCGACAGACTCATGACCTACATCGAGGAGCATCCCGGCTTCATCGAGCCCGAGTCCCGCAAGAAGGAGATCGTCAACAACTTCCTGAAGGCGGGCTTGCAGGATCTCTGCGTGTCCCGTACCTCCTTCACCTGGGGCATCCAGGTCCCCTTCGATCAGAAGCACGTGACCTACGTCTGGCTGGACGCTCTGACCAACTATATCACCGCCATTGGCTTCGATCCCGACAAGACCTACGAGGAGCAGAGCGAGCACTTCAAGAAGTGGTGGCCCGCCAACGTCCACATCATCGGTAAGGACATCATCCGCTTCCACACCATCTACTGGCCCATCTTCCTCATGGCCATGGATATGCCCCTGCCCGACAAGGTCTTCGCCCATCCCTGGTTCAACTTCGGTGCTGACAAGATGTCCAAGTCCCGCGGCAACGTCATCTACGCCGACGAGCTGGCGGAGCACTTCACCGTGGACGGCGTCCGTCACTACGCCCTGTCGGAGATGCCCTACGCCTCCGATGGATCCATCACCTACGAGACCGTTATCAACCGTTTCAACACCGATCTGGTGAACAATCTGGGCAATCTCTTCAAGCGCACCCTGGATATGCAGAAGAAGTATTTCGACCGCGTGGTGGCTACGCCCGTGGCGGGTACCGAGGAGGAGCAGGCTCTGGACAACGACCTCATCGCTACCTGCGAGGCCGCTTACGAGGCTGTGGTGGCCAACATGGACGCCTACCGCATCGCCGACGCCGTGGAGTGCATCTTCAATATGCTCCGCTGCGCCAACAAGTATATCGACGAGACCACCCCCTGGAGCCTGGCTAAGGACGAGAGCCGGCGGGAGAGACTGGGTACGGTCCTCTACAACCTGCTGGAGACCATCCGCTGGGGCGCGGTGCTCCTGAAGCCCTTCATCCCCGCCACCGCCGAGGAGATCCTCGACAAGCTGGGCGCGGAGGGGAAGGACTATGCTTCCATCGGAGGCAAGGGCTGCGGAAAGTTCGGGAACCTGAAGGCCGGCACTACCGTGGGTGAGTCCCGCGTGCTGTTCGCCCGTATCGACGAGAAGGCCAAGATGGCTGAGTTTGACGCCATCCGCGCCGCTCAGATCGCCGAGGCCGAGCGAGCAAATGCTCCAGCCGCCAAGGCCGCCGCTCCCGTGGAGAAGCCCGAGGGCGTAGCCCGGATCGGTATCGATGACTTCATGAAGGTGGAGCTCCGCACCGCCCAGATCCTCGCCGCCGGGCCTGTTCCGAAGGCCAAGAAGCTCCTCAAGCTCATGGTTGACCTCGGCTACGAGCAGAGACAGGTGGTCTCGGGCATCGCCAAGTGGTATAAGCCCGAGGATCTCGTTGGTAAGAAGATCATTCTGGTGGCCAATCTGGCTCCCGCCAAGCTGTGCGGGGTGGAGTCCAACGGTATGATCCTGGCTTCGGGAGAGCCCTCTCCTAACGGAGAGGAGGACGTCCGTGTGGTGTTCCTGCATCCCGATACCCGTTTGGGGGAGAGAGTCCGATAAGGCTTTCAGAATTGTATAAGGAAAAGGTGTCGCCAAACGGCGGCACCTTTTTGTGTGGGTGGGGATTTCAAATTTGGGTTTGTCGGGCTGTTTAAAACGGTGTGTTTGTCGCTTGCCCGCGTTATTTGCCCTCTCACCGCTTCGCGGAGCTCCCCCAAAGGGGGAGCCTTAAAATGGCGGGAAAGCCTTATCGGGGAACGTTTTTTGCTGAGTCTCGTACGAAAGGCTCCCCCACTGGGGGAGCTCCCGCCGCAGGCGGGTGAGAGGGCAACACTTCAGGGTAAACACAAACCAACAGCTCGATAAACCCCAATTTCCCGCTCACTTCTCCTTCACGATCAAACTCTGCAAAGCCCCCAATGTCACAGTAAAGCCAAACTCATCCCCGTCGGGGGTGAACGCGCAGGGAAGTACCTTGTCTGCGAAGGGATCGTAGAGGACGGGAGCCTTCATGCCGCTTATGGTGAAGGAGGCGGTGACGGACTCCTCGTTGGTGTTGACCAGCAAGCAGGCGAGGCCGTTGTTCGTGTCTCGGACGAGGCGGAGGACACCGTGGGTGGCGCTCTCGGCAGTGAGGGCGCGGCGGGACAGGCGGTCGGGGATCTCCTCGATAGCGGCGCGGACGTCGGTGTCGGGGGTGATCTGGATGACGTTGCCCCATGCGGCGGTATCCGACAGGAGATTGGCCATGGCGGAGGTGTACTCCATGGGGGGCAGGATCAGGGCGGCGTAGCGGTCGCCGTGGGGGGACAGGAGAGTGCCGTCCTCGCAGACCGTCATACGGGAGAGGACATCAAAATCGGCGTAGTCGAAGTCGATCTGGTTGTCCAGAAGGGTGTTCTGGATGGCCATGAGGCCCCGCTTGCAGTTGTTCTCGGCCTCGGTGTAGCTGCCGTACTGGGCATCCGAGGGGCGGTGGTGCATACGGAAGGTCTCAATGGGGTAGTAGAGAAGGGCATCCGCCACGGTACGGCCTGCCATGATGCCGTCGATGCGGCCCAGGGCGTGGTTATACTTGGTGTAGGTCTCGGGATCCATGAAGCGCTCGCCGTAGTAGTAGGTGAAGATGTCCACGCCGAGGGCGTACTGGGCGCAGAGGGAGGCGTACATCTGGTCATGGGTGACATTTCCGCCCTGAGCGTGGGCGGATACCTCGCTCATGACGTGGGGGCGGTCATAGGCGCGGGCGATGGAGGAGACCAGCTTGGGGGTGAAGGCGTAATCGCTGTGGCAGAGCATGGAGGGGATGGACTGGAGCATATCGATGCCGGGGAAGTGCATATGCCGCAGGAGGGAGAAGAAGTTGCCCTCGAAGACGGTGTGGTAGCGGATATCGTCCTCCAGGAGGAGGTGACCCGAGAAGCTGATGCCGTTTCGGGCGCACCAATCCGAGATCTGGGAGAAGAAGGACTCCTCGTAGAGGTCGGAGAGAAGGGTATAGTAGTCGTAGCGTACCGACTTTGAGCGGTCGGTGTCACCCAGGAAGATGTGGACGAGATCGGGCATGAGGTCGCGGCCGTAGCGGGAGGCGTAGGCGTTGGCCACGTCGCGGCCGTAGGTCAGGACGGGGTAGAGGGGCATTTCGTCGTCGTAGGGGTCCTTGACCGTGTGGGGGTAGAGGCCCGCGTTGATGTAACAGCCCATGAGGGAGGGCTCGTCGGTGAAGATGGCCTCGATCTGACCGATCTTGGGGGTGACGCGCCCCGCACCCGCGTTCATGTGGGTTGGGACGTGCTTCTTGTACTGATCGTAGGTGTTGCGGAGGAAAGCGGCCACGGCGTCGCGGTTGGTGACGTCGATGTAGCGGCGGCACTGGAAGACGTTGTGGACGCTGTGGGTACCCTCGTAGAGGCGCTTGCGGACAAAGCAGAGGGCGAGGGCGGGGACAGGGTAGTGGTTTCTTAAGGATACAGGTTTGGTGGAGCCGAAGCAGTCATCCTCGTCAATGGGGGTGTAATTGCCATTCTCGTCAGGAATGAGATTGCCTGCTTCATCGCAGAGGTAGACAGCCGCATAGAGGAAGTGCTGATGGCCTCGTGGGAGGTGCATTTCGAGCTCGTCACCTGCTTTCAGATATGTCTTGACCATGACCACGGCGGTGGCTTCAAAGTCGGGGTTCTCGGCAATGGTCAGGCCCCCCGCCGCACCGCTGGGGTAGCCGTCCTCGTCGTAGATCCAGAGGCGCAGGCCCAGCCGCTCACACTCGTCGGCTACGAAGGCGAAGACCTCCCACTCGGTGGGGTCAAGGGTATAGTTGCGGGTGCAGACGTTGTTGACGATACCGCCGAAGCCGCGGGCCTGGATGTAGTTCAGATACTCCGTGACTACGGACTTTTTCTCGTCGAGGGTGGCGTCGGCGGGGTAGGGGAAGTTGTGGATGATCTTGAGGGGGAGGTTTTCGGTGTTGGGGGTCATGGCGGGACTCCTTTCGGGAAATGTAAAATGAAAAAAGCAAAAAGCAAAATCGGGGACGGGTTTCATATTTAGGGTTGGCGGGGAGGCGGTCGCGTCCATTAGCCTTCCCCAGCGGGGAAGGTGGCACCCGCTTTAGCGGGTGACGGATGAGGAGAGCGGATTGAGTGATTCATACGGGGGAGAGCTGAACCCTTTGGTATGCAAGGGAAAATCTCTCCCCCGTTAAGAAACTGCAATCCGCTCTCCTCATCCACCGCTCTGCGGTCCCCCTTCCCCGCTAGGGAAGGCAACGTACGCGGCCAACTCACAGATAAACTGCAATTTCTTTATGAGAAGTCCAGCTCCTCTCCCTTGTGGTTGGTGAACACGTACTTGACCCCCTCTTCGGTGAAGGTGATCGCCGTACCCGTATACTCCCCGGGGGCGTGGCTGCCGCGGAGGGGCTCGGGGTGGTCGCTGTGGGCGGAGGTCAGGAGGGTGGGGAAGCGCGGGGTGGGGGCGCCGTGGAAGTAGTCGTCGGGCTGGCGGCCGACCTTGTGCTCGTGGCCGCAGATGAGCATCTCAATGCCGATCTCGTTGAGGTATCCGATCCACTTTTCGTAGAGGGCGGGGTTGTGGTCGTTGAAGGGGCGGTCAGTGCGGGTGAAGTTGATGTGGCAGAGGGCCACGCGGCGGGTGATGCCCTCGGCGTTGTAGGTGGTATCGGCGCTTTCGATGAGGTCGCGGAGGTAGTCGGTCTGGGCCTCGCGGAAGCCCAGGAAGTCGGCCACGCCGCCGTACTCCGGGGAACCGTACTCAATACTGGAATCGGGCTTATCCTCGCCGCAGTCCAGCACCACGCCCCAGACGGGGCCCGCGCGGAAGGTGTAGTAGGTGGCACCGCCACGGGTGGGGATGTACTTGTGGAGATGCTCGGCCATGTAGCCGCGGGTATCGTGGTTGCCGCGGATGTAGACGGTAGGGAAGGTCCCCCCTGTGATGGCGGCGGTGAGGCGGTGGAGAGTGGTGACCTGGTCCTTGTTGGCGGCGGAGTCGCCGATGTCGCCCAGGAGGAAGAGGAGGTCGATCTTGCCATGGGCCAGGGCGGTCTCGGCGGGGACGGTCACCTGCCCGTGGGTGTCAGCCAGGACGTAGGCCTTGATCTCTCCCGCCTCGGGGATGGGGGTGAAGGGGTAGTCGTAGGCCTCGGTGGGGAA
>JAZNJA010000022.1:0-27412 GCA_045577755.1 Eubacteriales bacterium | reverse complement strand
GCTACAGGTATGGGTGGTGAAGCCTTCGGCGGTGCAGGTGGGGGCTGTTACGGTTGCCTTATAGTCGTGGCCCAGGGCAACGGAGGTAATAAGTCGGAGGCCAAGCGGTCTTAGGAAGACAACCCAGTCAGGCAACTCCTTGGCTCACAGAACGACATGGCTACGATCCGACTTGCTACAGGTATGGGTGGTGAAGCCTTCGGCGGTGCAGGTGGGGGCTGTTACGGTTGCCTTATAGTCGTGGCCCAGGGCAACGGAGGTAATGGCATTACAGATACCGCAGAAGCCGGGAGACGTACAGGTGGCGGGGGTTCCCTCGTTATGCCCCGTAGCGGCTACAGGCTCGTCCACATAGTTGGCGTTACAAACCGTACAGACATGGGTGGTGTAGCCTGCCGCGATACAGGTGGGCGGGGTGACGGTGGCGGTATAGGTATGACCCAGGGGCGGAGTCAGAATGGCAAAGCAGATCTCGCACAGCTGGGGTGCCTCACAGGTGGCATCCGCGCCGGGCGTGTGACCCGCGGCTTCCAGGGTCTCTTTCTCACTGTGGCCGCAGACGGTACAGGTGTAGACTACCATACCCTCCATGGTACAGGTGGGCTCCCGTCTTTCCACCTCAAAGCTATGGCCGAAGGCGTCCTCCAGGATCTTGTCGCAGACAACACAGAACTGCGCGATCTCGCAGGTCGCGGGGGCTCCCGGAGTGTGTCCCGTGGCGGGGGTTTCGCTGTCGACAACGGTATAGTCGCAGCGGGAGCAGACATGGGTGGTGTAGCCTCCCGTCTCACAGCGGGGTGGGGTAACGGAGGAAACCAGGTCGTGTCCCAGCTCCGCTGTCAGCTCGTTGTGGCACTCCGTACAGGTCACGGCGTCCAGACAGGTCGCGTTCTCTCGGTCGGGGATATGGGGCAGAAGGGTTCCGTAGGGAAGGTGGCAGACCTCACAGACGGCCAGCGCGGTACAGGTCGCCTCGCCGCCGCTATGGCCCAAGGCTTCGCCGTAGTAGAAGGCCGTGGTTCCCTTCTCGCCGCAGAGACAGGAGTAATAGTAAGAGGCGGCCAGCATACACGAGGCATCGAAGGCCCGGAACTCGGGATCCACAACCTGTTGGTCAAAGATATGCTCCGTATGGTGCAGCATATTCGCGGCCAGGGCCTCATTCCCCTCCGCAACGGTGACCGAGGACCATTTGTCGGCGGTCCCGTCATAAACCACCGTGGTCAGGGCGGTATCCGCGAAGGCATTCAGCCCCACGGAGCTCATGGTGGCGGGCAGATACAGGAACTCCAGGCTCTCACAGCCCTTGAAGGCCTCTGCTCCCACGCGCTGGAGCTTATCGGGGAATCTCATACGCTTCAGGGCTACGCAGTTCCGGAAGCTGCCATCCCCAACGGTAACGAGGTTGGCGGGCATCTTGATCTTTTGGAGAGAGGTACAGCCCGAGAAGGCATCCTTACCGATGACGGTCAAGCTCGTGGGAAACGTCGCGGTCTCCAGAGAAGAGCAATTCAGGAAGGTTGCTTCGGAAATGGTCTTGAGCCCCGCGGGGAAGATCACGGTCTCCAGGCTCGTGCATCCCGCCAACAGGTAAGGCTCTGTCACGGTCAGGCTCGCGGGCAGGCGAATCGACCGCAAAGACGTGCAACCCGACAGGGCATAGGCCCCCAGGGAGGTGACGCTGTCCGGCAAACTGATCTCGGTCATACCCGTGCAGTCCGCGAAGGCGTAGGTGCCCAGGGTGTGGACTCCGTCGGTGACGGCCACGGTTTTGATATCGCTGCAGCCCACAAAGGCATAGTTGCCTACTGACGGAGCCCACGCGGGGACCACCAGATCGGTAACCAGCTCGTCTTCCAGGTACAGGTGATGGGCGTAGCTACAGGGGTTGGACGTACGGTCAGAGAAGGCGATGCCCATCCACGCGGCCAGGTCATAGCCGTGGACGGCCTCCAGGGCTGCGCAACCGTCAAAGGCCTTGGCACCCACGGTTTGGAGCGCCGAGCCCATGGTCACGGTCTTCAGGCCGGTACAGCCCAGAAAAGCGGATTCACCCACCTCCTTGACCTGATTGCCCAGGGTGATCTCCTCCAGCTTCATGCAGCTCGTGAAGGAGAAGCCGCCCACACGCTCCAGGGATTCGGGCAGGACCACGTTAGCCAGGCCGGTGCAGTTGCGGAAGGCTTCGTTGCCAATGCTCGTAATGCCCTCGGGAAGTGTCAGCTCGGTCAGCCAGGTACAGCCGTAGAACTGGTAATTGCCCACCATGGTCTGTCCTTCGGGGACAGACACCGCGGAGAGCGCTTCGCCGCCCACGAGAAGGTCGGCACCGCTCCAGCAGGGATTGGCCGTGGCGCTGCCGAACATGAGCATCATCCAGTGATCCAGGGAGTCGATCTCCACTTGGTCCAGGGAGATACAGCCCTCA
Organism: Eubacteriales bacterium; assembly: GCA_045577755.1. GTDB lineage: Bacteria > Bacillota > Clostridia > Oscillospirales > CAG-272 > CAMEON01. The sequence goes on along the minus strand of JAZNJA010000022.1, from coordinate 24,984 downwards.
AAGGCATTGAAATTGATGGCAAAGAGGTTAGCGTTCAGGGATATGGACTCCAGATTCTTACAACCGTAGAAGGCATAGTTGCCCACCAAGGTCACGTTTCCCTCCAGAACGATGCTGGTAATCTGCTTCGCATACTCTGACCAGGGAGCGGGGGCCGTGGTGATGTTGTAATTGGTCATGGTGCCGTTACCGTATATGCGCATTACTCCCGTGTCCAGATTCAGCTCATAGAACAGGGAGGTACCGCACATACCGTTCAGAGGCGCGGCGCGGCTCGACGAGGCGGGGAGAGCGGCCAACGCGTCGGTCGTTCCCTCCTCGGCCCAGGCCATCAGGATCCCGCCTAAGCTGATCAGGACGACCGCCAAAAGACATAATATGTATCTTGTTTTTTTCATAAACTACCACCTTTTCCGTTTTCGATGGTGCCCGCAGGGGAGCGGGCTCTTGGATGTCACCCTTATTATACCACAAATTTTCATAATATGCAAGATATTTCCGTGTTTTTTCACGGATCCGCGCCAAGCACGGGGGGTATGATCCTTTCCGCCGAGGAAACCGAGGGGAGGCACGGAGATCTGTAGGCTCCAATCATGAGCGGAATGGAGTCCCGGGCGGGCGGTGGAGGCGGTCGGGCGGGTGCTATTGGAGGGATCGTGGCGCGCGCAGTACCTCGCGGGGGCGGCAGCGCACGTCACACACAAAAAAATCCTCTTTTTTCGGAAACGCGGTATAATCTTTGTCGTTTTTTCAAATAATACCCATGCAGCAGTCGTTGCACCGTCATGCACCGTATCGGCCGCAAACATCGTGCCGTTTGCATACAAGATCGAACCTGAGAGAAAGGACTCCGTTACCATGAAAGCTACCGGAATCGTAAGACGCATAGACGACCTGGGTCGGGTCGTCATTCCCAAAGAGATCCGCCGCACCATGCGCATCCGCGAGGGGGATCCCCTGGAGATCTACACCGACCGCGAGGGCGAGGTGATCTTCAAGAAATACTCTCCCATCGGAGAACTGGCCTCCTTTGCGGGGCAATACGCCGAGACTCTGCACAAGACCTGCGGGCTTTCGGTGGCCATCTGCGATCGGGACACGGTCATTTCCTGTGCGGGCGTTCCAAAACGGGAGTACGCCGACAAGCCTTTGTCAGAGGCCTTGGAGAAAGTCATGGAATCCCGTTCCTTCCACGCCAACAACGGGGATACCGAGCCCCTCCGCATCCTCCGTGACGGGGGTTCCCACACGGTCAGCTGTGCCATGCCCATCATCAGCGAGGGGGACATTGTGGGCTGTGTGGTCTCCGCCAAGCCCCAGGAGGGGGACAACACCGACCGTCTGGCCTTTGACATCGAGGCCAAGCTCATCCAGACCGCGGCGAGCTTTCTTGGCCGCCAGCTGGAGACCTGATCCTATGAAAAAAAGTGCCATCCGACGAATCGGATGGCACTTTTTTGTGTTGTGGAGCAAGCTCCACGGGGATAACGAAGGATTACTCGGCGGTCAGACCCGAGCGCTCGATACCCTGGACCAGGAAGTTCTGGCCGAAGCAGTACAGCACCACCAGGGGAGCGATGATACAGATACCGCAGGTGTTTCGAATCGCCGTGTAGTACATATTCTGACCCGCGTAGTCGGTCTTCAGGGACGTCGGGATATCCACGATGTCGGGCATCAGGGTGATCTTGGACGTGGTGAAGAACAGCTCGGTGTAGAAGTCGTCGGTCCACTGCCAGCAGAAGGCGAACATGAAGACGGTCACCATCATGGGGATGGACAGGGGCAGAATGATGGTGAAGAAGGTACGGAACACGCCCGAACCGTCGATGTAAGCGGACTCCTCCAGAGCATCCGGCACGCCGGTGAAGAACTGACGGAGCAGGAAGATGTACAGACCGTTCTTGAACGCCAGACCCGTTGCGGACAGGATCAGCAGGGGGGCGTAGGTGTTGGTCAGAGCCAGACCGTGATCGGGCAGATCGATGATCTTGATCGCGGCCAGCAGCTCGTTGAAGCCCTCGGGCATAAAGCCGACCGAGGCACCGCCGCTCAGGAAGGACAGGATGCCCAGAACGTCGAAGTAACGGAAGCCCATGAACATGGAGAGCTGCAGGGTCTGGTGAGGCACGATCATGGTCAGGACGACCAGCAGCATCACGATGGTGTTACCCTTGAAGCGGAACTTTGCCAGACCGTAGCCGACCAGGCAGCACACGAAGGTCTGGAGCAGACCGCCCAGGATGGAGATCAGGAAGGTGTTACCGAAGGCCTCCCAGTAGTCCAGCTCGAAGAGCACGGCCTTATAGATATCCAGCGTGAAGTGCTTGGGGATCAGGCGGACGGTGACGTCCACGAAATCCTCGGGAGCCATGAAGGAACCGGCGATCTTGGAGATGAAGGGGAACAGAACCACGTAGGAGATACCCACCAGCAGAACCAGGCGGAAGATCATCCACGCCACCTGCTGGAAGAAGTACAGGTTCAAAAACTTAGCCTTCAGTCTCTCCTTCAGAGGAGTTCTGTCGAACTCAACACGGATCTTGTTCTTGGATTCTTTCGTGATTTTCGGTGTAGTTTGCATATTCGTATCCATTTTATACCTCCTTAATCACGACGCTGGTAGAACACGAAGGCCGAGAAGATCGCGACCACGGCTGCCAGGATGAGGATAACGATCATGAAGTACATCCATGCCATGGCGGAGGACAGAACCTGTCCGTCGGAGCCCTGGTACACGGAGTTGATGTAGGTCATAACCGAGTTGGAATTGGTGGTAAAGGAGTCGATGATGGTGTAGACGCCGTTGACCAGGATCATGGGGCTGATCATGGGGAAGGTGATCTTCCAGAAGGTCTCCCAAGCGGTACAACCGTCGATACGGCATGCCTCGTAGATGGCGGGCGAGATGGACTGCAGACCGGCCAGGAAGATCAGCATCTGAACACCCGAGCGGTTGACGATGTCGTAGATCTCGTTGATCATCTTAACCACGTACTCCACCAGTTCCTGACCGATCTTCATGGTCGAGAACAGACGCTCGATATCCATGACCGACACGATCTCCGAGGCGGCACTGGAACCCGAACCGTCGATACTCTCGTTGCCCTCCATCATGGTACCCAGAATGTTCTGGCCCTCGATGGACTCCATGATACCGGTGGACAGGATGACGGGGATGAAGAAGATTGCGCGGAACACGGCGCGGCCTGCCATCTTCTGGTTCAGCAGGACGGCCATGAACAGGGAAAAGATCAGAATCGCGGGAATGTCGAAGGCCAGCTCCTTCAGACCCGTTACAAGGGTCTGAACGAAGCTAGGATCCTCAAAGAGCGCGTGCTGGTAATTCTCGAGACCCACAAACTCCAGGGTGTAACCGCCGCCGGTTACGATGTGGAGGCTGAAGAAACTCATATAAATGGAGTTCCAGATGATAGGCAGGTACACGAGAAGGAAACCGATTGCGAAGGGCAGTACGAATACCCAGCCGGCGCGTGCCTTTTTCTTATCCAAGGAAGCAACCTTGCGCTTCTTGGTCTTGGGCGCGCTGACCGTCTGTTGAAGCTTCGCTTCGTTGGTCATAATTTTGTTACCTCTCTTTCTAATGTGATCCGCTTATTGCATCACGACCACATAACCATATGCGGGAATGGTATACGTGACCTTTTCATTCTCAGGTCCATACTCGACGTTCACCGAGAAGTTGTTGTAGTTCAGGATGAAGGTCTTATATGCGGTGTAGCTGCCATCAGCGTTCTTGGTACCGTAGGTAACAGACACGATGCGTCCATCATCGGACACGTAGCGAGAAGCTTCCTCATCCTCGTCGGTATCCTTTTCGGTGAGCTTCTTGCCGATCAGGGCGTCGATCTCAGCCTCGGACATACCGGTCGCGGCGGTCACGTAGTAGTACATGAGCTCCTTCAGACCGGTGGATGCCTCATGCAGAGTTCCGCCGTAGATCTCGGAGACATGGAAGCTGGGCAGGGTGGCTGCGCCGAGCTTCTCGCGGACAGCGGAGTAGTAAGAGTACTTGAGGTACTCGATGAGCTCGGGCACCAGGGTCTCGCGCTCGGCCTCGGTTGCAAAGAGGGCCTTGATGAGGGCGGACACCAGCTCGTTGGCGATATCGGTGATCTCATCCTCGGTCAGGAATGCATCCAGGGCGTAGTTGTGAGTCTGGCCGCGCTCGGTCTTGGAACGAGCCTGAGCCATCAGCAGAGGAATGCGATCCTCCAGGTCAGCGTCCACGATCTTCAGCGCATTGGTAACCTTAGAGGAACCGCCGCTGACGGTGATGGTGGGCTTCTCGGTCATGCTGTATCCCTCGAAGGCGTTGACCAACAGGTAGGTGTAGTAAGCCAGAGCGTCGCTCTCGAGGTTGTACTTACCGTCCGCGGTGTGGGTCACCTCTGCAGCGGCCTTCTCAACGAAGTCAGAGACCTCGTTACCGTTTGCCAGAGCGGCAAAGACCTTATCCATGAGCTGGAAGGTGGTGTACTCTGCGGGCATGGAAGCCAGGATCGCGGCAGCCTTCTCGGCGACGGAATTACGGATGGAAGCATCCAGCTTAGCCATCTGAGCGTCGTAGTAGTAGTTGTCGTTCTCGTTCAGAACCTGATCGCGCATGAGCGCCATGAGGTTGTAGTAGACGTAGTCGGTCACGTCGGCGGTGGGATCGTAGCCCTCGTCGAGAGACTCGGTGTACTTGTCGTGGAGAGCGACGATCTCGGCGATCAGCGCGTTGACCTCGGTCTCGGTGTAGGAAACGGTCATCTTCTCCAGGAGGACAGCAGCCTCATCGCGAAGCTTGATCTTGTTGTCCTCGGCATCGGTGTAGGAAGCGTTCTCCAGAGTAGGAGCCTTATCCTTACCCAGAGCGGCCTTAGCGTAAGCAGCCAGGAACGCCTTCTCCAGCTTGTCGTAGACGTCGCCGTAGGCACCCTTAACCGTATCGTTGATGGAGTTCAGCATACCGGTCAGAACGGTGTCTGCCCAGATAGCCTTCACGATATCCTCGTACTTGGTATCCTCGCCATACACATAGGTGCTCAGGCTGCGGGTGACCAGCATATCGATGGTGGACTTGGTGCGGGTCGAAACCGTCAGGACCTGCAGCTTGATATCGCCCGCGGTGGCGGGAGTGATCTCAGCGATCGCGGTCTTGTAGTAGGAGGACTCAATGTAGTTACGGATATCGGCCTCCATGGTATCGGGGGTTGCGTACTCTACAGGGTTGGTGGGTGCAGGATTCTCGGGGGTACGGACGTTCTTGGTGATGATCTCGGTGATGGTAGCGACCAGAGCGTTGATCTCGTCGGCAGTCGTGTAGTCACTGAGCTTGTAGTTACCGTCTGCAACCTGATCCAGGACACCCTTGATGAGCTTGTTGATCTCGGTATCGATCAGCTTGGTGACGGCATTGATGTTGGTGGTGTTGGGAACGATACGGCCCTTCTCGTTGACACGGGTGGGGACGAAGTTCAGAACGGGAACCATGCTGTTGTGACCGATGTTACCGATCTGGACATACAGCAGGGACTCGAAGTAGTCGCGGACGTTGTCCTCGACACCGTTGGTCTGGTTAGCGACCAGGGGATCGAACTCGTAGTTCTCACCAAGCAGCTCAAGCAGGTACTTGACCAAGCCGTCCACGGAGGACTTGGTCTCGCTCAGGCCGTACTTGTCGATCAGCTGAGCGTCGGTCAGGTCGCGGTTGGCCTCCAGGTAGCGGAGGAGCTCCAGCTCGGACATGAGCAGACCGTAGTCGTTATTGTTGAGCATGTTGAAGAGGTTCTCTGCCTTACCGACGATGCCGGCATGGGTGTGGTTCGCGGTGCCGTAGCAAGAGAAGACCAGAGTGGAGATATGGGTGTAGATGAAGGTATCGACCTCAGCCTTATCCACGGTCATATCGAAGCGGACACCCAGCTGCTCAGCCATGAAGCTCTCGGTGTTCCGGAGCTGGACGGCGATCTCCTCGACGATGGACTGAGGGCAACCGTCGGTAGCGTTGATGAGCAGTGCGCCGGACTTAGCCTCCTCCAGCAGCTTGCTGAGAGCGGTGTAGGAGGTCTCGATGGTATCGATGGCACGGCCAACGTTACGGATGTAGGTCTTGAGCTGACCCAGGGCCTGCTTCTGGCTGGCCTCTGCGTTGGACAGCAGGGGAGCGATGGCGGCCTTCTCGTCGCCCTCGGCGGCGTCGTACTCGGCCTTGACCTTTGCGTAAGCGGACTGAGCCTCCACGTAGGTGGCCAGGCGGCGCTCGAAGCTACGCTCACCGGTGACGTACATGTAGGCGGCACCGGAGATACCGCTGTAGTAGGTCAGGCAATCCTTGACGAAGGACTCAGCGGCGACCTCAACGCTGGCGATCTTATCGCGGGCGTCTGCCACGGACTCAGCCTTCAGCTTCTCCTCGTACTCAGCCTTGTTGTTCTGGAAGTCGAGGACGGACTCGAACTCGCTGGTGATATCGCGGTCCAGCTCGTCGGTATCGGGCACGCGCAGGCCCACGAGGAACTGGTGATCGGCGATGTACTTGTCCTGGACGTCAGCCAGAACGCTGTTGAGCTCGTTGTACATCTCCACAACGTCGTCGAACCAGATGTCGTAACGAATGGAGTAGTACTGGCTCAGGTTCACGTCCTCCTTCAGAAGCTGGGTGTTCTGGTAGGAGAGGGTGAAGTAGGGAGCGGCACCGTTCTCGATAGCCTTCAGCTTCGCGTAGTTGATATCGCCCTCCATGTTCAGGGGAGAACCGGTGAAGTTCATGCTACCGTGGAGGACAACGCCCACGAAGGGAACGCTGTAGCTGGCCTTGATGTAACGGGAGGAATCCAGGGCCGCGCCCAGGAGGTGATCGACGTACTGCCAGGTGTAGGCATTACCGCCCTCGACCATGACGTTCATATTACCGTCGTTGGTGCCGGAAATGAACTGCAGGGCCTGGACGACGAAGCTCTTGGCGTCCTCGCGGTTGTAAGGCTCATCCTCATCGAAGTCGGAGTTCAGAGCGTGACCGAAGGAACCGACGGAAAGGCCGTTCACGTGGTCGTAAGCGAGGTACTCTTCCATGAACTTCTCATAGAAGTGGGCGAAGTAAGCGGGGGAGATCGCCATCTTCAAGAAGCCGAAGTGCTTCTGCTGGGTTGCGATATACTCACGCTCGAAGGAATAACGGTCGTCGATGGTTCTGACGGCGTGCTTGCGCATTCTGAAGCCGTCGAACATCTTGGTGTTGACCACGTAGGAGAAATCGAACTCGGGATACAGACCCATCTGGCCGTTCTCAACACCGGCGGCATAAGCGAAGAGCTCCTCCATGGAGACCTCCTCACCGATGGCCTTTTCCCACTTCAGGTTGTAGGGCATGGTGTTGTAGAGCAGACCGCCGTTGGCGTAACCGGTCAGCTTGAAGTTGATGTTGGTCGCGCCCTGGTCGGCGAGCTCCTCATACATGGTGATGATATCCTCAGCGGAGGTGAGGGGCTTCATCATCTCGACGGGGATGGAGAGGAACTTCTCGACGGTCTCGACGGCACCGAAGGACTCGATGTAGAGGGGGATATCCTCGTTGATGTCCTCAGCAGTCAGAGCATTGAGCAGGCCTCTGTCGGTCAGGTAATCACGGTAGGCGAAAGCCATACCCAGCCAGGATGCCTCGTACCACTGGTCGGCCTTCAGCTCCTTGTTGGCGGCCTCGTCCTTATCGGACAGCATGACGTAGTGGATCTTGTAGTTACCAACGTACTTACGGTTGGAAACGACGGTCCACTCGCTGTTGGAGCCGACGGAAATGGAGTCCGCGATGTTGTAGGAGTCCTGGGGACGGGGGTTGAACTCCATCTGGATGGTGTCGTAGGGGGACAGGACACCGGCGTGGTAGTTGGTGAGCTCGGTCAGAGCGTCGCCCTCCTCGATGATGGCGACATAACCGCGATCCACAACGACCTCTTCGATGTCAGCGCTGCTGAGCAGGCTGTTGTAAGCCTTGTAGATCGGGGACGCGGAGTTGCCCTCCTCCTGTGCCTTCATGACGGCGTCATAGATCACGCCGCTGACACGGGTGGTGGTGTTCTCACCGGTCTCCTCGTCGAAGGCATGGCAATCGTAGTAGCGGGTGCTCTCCACGATACCGAAGACGGGGTAACGGATGGTCTGCTGATACTTCGCGGTCAGCTTATGGTAAGCATAGTCGGAGCCATAGATCTTACCGGAAACCGCGTAGGTACCCTGGTCGGCCAGGTCCTCGAAGGAGAAGAGGGCGCCGGAGCCGTCGGGGTAGAAGGTGTAGCCGTCGTAAGCGTTGTTACCTGCGCCCATGTAGGGGAGGATGCTCACGTCGGTCAGCTGGAACTTGGACTCGTTGAAGCGGATACCGTTGGCGGGCATACGGACAGTGAAGCCGTCGGCGTCGATGGTATATTCCAGAGCCATCTTAAAGACGGGAGGGTTCTCCTCGTCGCTGGTGTACTCGGTGAGCTGATGGTCGTAGTCCATCTCCTCATAGGAGTAGTTGGGGCAGGCGGTCTTGATGACCTCCTCGATCTTCTCGATCTCGGTGATGGTCGCGGTGGGGTCAAGCACGTAGATATCGTACTTGCTGACGATGGGGAAGGTAGACAGCAGGTCTTCCTTCAGGCGGTCCGAGGAGCACTCATCCAGGTCCTTGTACACGAAGTAGGACATCTGCTTGCAGAGGTAGAAGGAAGCGGACTGCAGGGGGTGGCCCGACTCGTCCTTGAACTTCTTGGCGTCCTCATAGGCAACGCCGTAGTACTCCTCCATAGGAGTCTGGATCATGGTCAGGAAGCGTTCCTTCTCGATCTGACGGGGAACCAGACGTCTGGCCTCCTCACGACCGATGGTGTACTCCACACGGATACCGTTCTTGATATTCTTGACCTTGATCTGGTCGCGAACAGCGGCGTACTCATAGCTGGTGTACTCTCTGTCGCGGCCGTTCTCGGTGAACTTAACGATGATCTGAGACAGGATCTGTTGCTTGACACTGTCAGACGCGGTGGTCGCGCCGATATCGTAGGGGTTCGTGAAGAGGATCTGGCCGGTAGTCAGGTCCTTGACGGCAACCTCGCCGGACTTTGCGTCGGCGTAGATAGCATAATTCCCTTTCGTGGTCATCTGCTTCATGGTTGCCAGCTTATCCTCGGGGGATGCGTAGAGTGTCGTGAGGTAGTCCTCAATGGCCACTACGTCTTCGTCTCCCGTGGTCTCCTCGGACACTTCTGCGGCGGACACCGTTATGACGGAATAGCTCGTCATAACGCCGGCCATCATCAGAAGGGCCAAGAAGAGTGACAAGAGTTTCTTAAAATTCATCATTGATTTCTCCTATTTGCGTTATAGTCTGTACTGAATCTCGGTGACGATGTTGGTGACCAGACTGACGATCTTACCGACAAGGGTGGTGAACAGGACGGCCAGGAACATGATGAAGACCATACCGACGATGGTACCGAGGCAGGTGATCACGTTCTTGCCCATGGAGTAATCGTGGGTAACCATGGTGCCGAAGAAGAGCAGCAGACCCAGCCAAATGAAGGCGAAGCTACCGATGAAGCCGATGATGTCGGTCTCGGTATTGATACAGAAGTTGGAATAAATGGTGGTGGGGATGATCAGCAGCGGGATGGGCAGCAGGCAGTAGCCGGCGGCCACGAAGATATCCTTGAAGCTGCCTTCACCCTCGAACAGGGTGGTCAGACACCAGTTCGCCAGGACGAACAGGAGCAGAGGCACCAGCACACCGAAGATCTGAGCCCAGACGCTCGCGAGGCTGGCGTAAGGATCCAGGAGGTAGCCCTGACCGATGGCCTGGTAGTAGAAGGTGGCGATTGCCAGAACGATGAAGAACACAGCGCCGCGGACGGAGCCTCTCTTCTCGTGCTTCAGATCCCAGAAGCCGTCGAAGGGGTGGAAGATGATGTGGAAGCCGTAGGCGATCTCCTGGCCGAAGGTTCTCTTCTTACCGGAGGTGGCCACGCGCTTGTTGATCTTGCCCATGAGCTTGAAGAAGAGGGCGAGACCCACGATCAGGCCGACGATGAGGAGCAGGAGGAGCAGGAAGTAGGTGGACATCCACTCCTTACGCAGCTCCTTGTAGGAGTTCGACCAGTTATCGGTGTCGTAAGCGGACTCGAAGTAGGTCAGGGAGTTGACATAATCCTTGTTTCGGTACATAGCCTGGCCGATACCGACGTAGGCGGAGTCGAAGTTGGAGTTACGCTTCAGGACCTCAGTCCACAGGTTAATGGCGAGGTCGAAGTCCTGGGTGGACTCTGCGGCGATGGCGTCCAGCAGGATATCGCCGTACTCGGTTCTCTGGAAGACGGTGATGTTATCGTTGGTCTTATCCAGGACCAGCAGGTTGGTATCCTGGTAGGCGATGGCCTCGATGCTGGCGATGTTACCCAGCAGGGTACCCTCGTCACCGAAGGCAAACAGGAGGTTACCGTCGAAATCGTAGGTGTACACGCGGCTACGCTTCTCGTCGATGATGGACCAGGTGTCCTCGGGACCGACGGCGGCGTCAATGACGGTGGAAACACCGGTGATATCATCGGTAGAGCGGGTAGAGAAGTCGATCTCACCGGCGGGCATCCAGAAGCCGTTACGTCTCATGATCTCGGAGCCGTTGGCGTTCAGGAGCTTGACGGGAGAGTTGGTACCGGTCTTATCCTTACCGGTGATGGCGCTCTGGACGGCGCCCTCCTCGATGGTCGAGGTGGTAACGTAGACCAGGTTCTTGTTCTTGTTGATGGTGATGTTGTTGAACTCGGTCGAGACCTTGATCTCGGAGGCCTCACGCTGCTCCTTGGTCTGGAAGCGGCGCCAGATGATATCCCATGCGGACATCTGGACGGCCTGAGCACCGATAAATCCGGTGAACTCGCCCTCGTCGGTCATGACGATGATACCCTGGTAGGTTGTCGAGGACACGACGTAGAGACGGTTGTAGGAGTCGACGGCCATAGCCACGGGCTTGTAGACCGACTCGGCGTCGAACAGAGAGGACTCAGGCTCCTCGATGATCTTTACGAACTCACCGAACTCGTCGAAGACCACGATACGGTTGGAGCCGGTGTCGCAGACCCAGATGAGCTTGCCGTACTTCTCGTTGGGCTCGGAAACGAACACACCCTGAGGAGCCGAGAGGTTATCCGGCACGCCCTGGTCGTTGGAGAAGTCGGAGATGGTGAACATATACTTGTAGTAGCGGTCCAGAACCACGATACGGTTGTTACCGGTATCGGCGATATAGACGTTCTGAGCCTCGTCGGTGACCATGTCACCGGGGTTCTCGATCGGAACCTCCAGACCCATCTCGTCCGAGCCAACAGCCTTGATGGCGGTATAGGCATCGGGGGAGTAGAGAGCGTCACCGTAGACGTCGTAGGTGTAGGTCTGGTAAGCCGAGCCTGCACCGGCGGTCACGCAGCAAGCGGTAACGACCAAGAGAAGGGCGAAGAAGGTACACAGAATTTTATTGAATTTCTTCATTATTATATATACCTCCTTACGGTTAGTCTTTCATACCCGAGGAACCCATCGTCTCGATGATGTTCGACTGGGAGATGATGAAGATGATGATGGGGACCAGCATCATAATGACCTGGGAAGCAGCACCGGCACCCGCACGCTTGATACCACCGGCCAGGATCTGACCAATCGCGTAGTTGAAGGACTTGTACTGCTCGGAATAGATGTACATGGACGCGCCTGCGTTCCACAGACCCTGGAAGGAGTAGATGATCAGAGTCAGCCATGCGGGCTTAACCATGGGCATGGCGATGACCCAGAAGATCTTCAGCTCCTTCGCGCCATCCAGACGGGCGGACTCCAGGACCGAGTCGTAGACGTTGGTATCCATGAACTGCTTCATCAGGTACAGACCCAGAGATCCGCACCATGCGGGAACGATCAGAGCCCAGTAGGTATCCAGCCAGTGGAGGGTGGACATCAGGATGAAGGAGGTGATGGCGGTAACGGTTGCGTTGAACATCAGGGACATCTGGACGGTCTGGAACATGAGGTCGCGGCCGGGGAACTTGATCTTCGCCAGGGCGTATGCGGCCAGGGCGGCGAGGAACAGGTGGCCGGCGGTACCGGCGACGGAGACCAGCACGGTGTTAAAGATGTAGCGGGAGAAGGGGACCCAGGAGATGTTCATCAGGGTGAACAGGTCCTTAAAGTTCTTCAGGGTGGGGGACATAACGTAGAAGCGAGGGGGGTACATCCACAGCTCATCCAGAGGCTTCAGAGACTGCATGACAACGTAGACCATGGGCAGGAACATGAACGCGCCCAGAATGACAAGGATGACCGAAATACCGGCGTCGCCGCCCGCGGAGCGGGCGAGGACGACCTTATGCTTTCTTGTTCTTAATTTTGCCATATCAAGTACCTATCTTCGAGAGTAGTCTCTTAACGAGCATGTTGGCGCCGATCATCATAAGGAACAGGATCACGGCGATAGCGGACGAATAACCGATCTCGTAACGCATTCCACCATAGTCATTCAAATGGTGCATGATGGTGTGCGCGCAGTAGTTGACCGAGGGGAAGCCTGCCAGGGCATCGACGATACCGCCGAAGCCGAAGGCGCCGGTGATGGACATGATCGCACCGAACATCAGCTGAGGCTTCATGGAAGGAAGGGTGATGTAGTACAGCTCCTGCCAACGGTTCTTGACACCGTCCACAGCGCCTGCCTCGAAGAGGGCTCTGTCGATACCCTGGAGACCTGCGATGAAGGACAGGAAGGAGGTACCGAGGGAGGTCCACAGGGAGACGATGATACACAGAGGCATAACGTACTTCTCATCCTTGAACCAGTTGATCTCGGTCTCGATCAGACCCAGCTTCATAAGGGTTGCGTTTGCCCAACCGTAGGAGTCGGACGAGAACAGGGTACCCCAGATCAGGTAGGCCTGACCGGAGATGGAGGGTGCGTAGAAGACCAGGGTAACCAGTGCGCGGATCTTAGGAGGCAGCTCGTTGATGAACCATGCCACCAGGTAGGACATGATGTAGGAAGCGGGACCAACGATACACGCGAAGATGAAGGTATTCTTGATGGCGATCAGGAAGATATCGTCATCGAAGAACAGGGTAACGTAGTTTTTCAGCCAGACGATGTTGGGGAACTCCAGCATATTAAAGTCTGTAAAGCTGATCACGATGGAAAGCACGACCGGCACGACGGTGAAGAGGGTGAACAGAATCATGTACGGAGCGACCATGAGGTAGGCGACCCAGTTCTGTCTGATCTCTTTGAGCTTCCATTGAGTCTTGGTAAGCTCACGCGAGGCGGCTTGCTTTGAAGCCTGTTTTGTAGCCATTTACTCTCTCTCCTTATATAGATTGAAGTGATGGGAACGCGATGGGGATCAGACACCGGTGAGGCGGGCGGCATCCTCCAGGAAGTCGACCATGCACTTCAGCTGGGTTGCCAGCTGCTCGGTGTTCTTATAGACCTCGTAGGAGAAGCACTTGCGGATCTTCTTCTTCTCGGCCTTAGTCAGGCTGGTATCGGTCATGTCATAGCCCATGACCTCGGTTCTGTCCGCGACGAACTTGGAGCCATCGGGATCCAGCTTCTCGTACAGAGCCTTCGCGGCCTCAGCGGCGACGGCCAGCTCGGCGGCGTCGTCACTGCGGGTTGCCTTCTCGATCTGAACCATCAGATCCTCATACTCGGCCTTGAACTCGTCATCCTCGCGGATGTAGCCGACCAGCTCGACGATCTGAGCCAGACGCTTGGTGAGCAGGTCCTTATACTCGTTCACGCCGTCGGACAGGGTCTCCAGGTTGAACTCGTTACGCTTACGCTCGATCTCCTTGTTGATGGTGTTGATGTAAGCGAGCAGGGCATCGGAGGGGTTGGCCTTATCGTTGTAGGCGCTGAGGAATGCGAAGTTGGTGTAACGGTCGATGATGTAAGCACCGGGGTAGTTGGGCACGGAACCCAGGTTGTTGAACTGATTCTGGATCTGCTGGTACTCAGCGGTAGTCCAAGGCAGGGAGGCCAGAGCGTTCTTATTGGAGACGGCCTGCTTTGCGGAGGGACCCATGATGGCGACCATCTCGTTGGAGAAGCCGACCTGGCAGGACTCGCCGGTGTACCACTTCATGAACTCCCAAGAGCTCTCGACCTTGTCGCAGCCCTTGACCATGACGGTAGCGGCAACGCCGGAAATGGACACATTATTAATGATAGGATCGCCGTTCTCATCGTAGCCGTTGATCTCACCGGGCAGGGGCATGAACTCCCACTTACCGTTGATCTCGGTTGCGAAGACCTTCAGCTGGTTGTACAGACCGGTGTAATCACCGAGCAGGATGGGCATCTCACCGGTACGGAAACGGTTGGCCGCGTCGTACTGGTAGGGGAAGGAATACATAGTGAAGAGGTTACACATCTTCTCGAAGGAGGCCAGACCCAGCTTGGAGTCCAGGTTGATGCGCATACCGTCATCAGCGAAGAGGTCGCCGCCCTTCTGGTACAGGAAGATCTTGTAGTCGGTAGGAAGACCGATCTGCATGTTGTTGGCCTGCAGGGTAGGGATACAAGCCATGAGGTCATCCCAGGTCCTGGGAACCTCCAGGCCGAGGTCGGCCAGGATGTCGATACGGACGAACATCATGGGGAAGCCCTGAGTCTCGGGCAGACCGTAGTAGTGCATCTGCTCGTCGGCGTCCTCGATACCAAGGACGATCATAGCGGCCTCATTAAAGTTATTGGAAGTGAACTCCTCGAAGTCCTCGTTGGTCTCGATGTTGAGCAGAGCGGAACGGATGGCGTAGTTGATGACGTCGCCCTGTCCCAAACCCAGATAAACGTCGGGGCCGGAGCCTGCCAGGATGGAGGGGAGGAGGGTACCGCCGGCGACCAGCTTCAGGTCGATGGCGATGTTGGTCTTGGGGGTGAAGTCGTTGTTGATGAGGTTACGGTAGACCTGAGACTGGTCACGGGCGGTAGCCAGCCAGACCTCGGTCGCGGACTCATCGGTCTCCTCCAGAGCACCCATGCTGTTGTAGTCACGGAAGAAGGACTGGATGAAGCCCTTGATCTCATGGATGAAGGTCTGGAAGAAGTTGGGGGTAGCTCTGGGAGCCTCAGCGCCCATGGGCTGGATCAGGATATAGTCCAGCTGGAGAGGCTGGGTCTGGGCATCCGACAGGAAGGTACCCAGCGTACCGATGTAGGACTTGAGGTTGGACAAGTTCTTTGCCACCTCGTCGTCGTCGGTACCCATTTCCTCAAGAAGTCTTGCGACCTTCTCCAGGGTAGCCACGTTGGAGGACTTCTCACCGGCGATGACGGTCAGCTCCTCGGCCAGATCGTACAGGTTACGGGACTGGATGACCATGTCGACCATGACGTCGGGCATGACCTGGGAGAAGCCGTAGTCGCGGTACTGGTCGGGGGTGATACCGGTCAGCTTGATGATGTTCAGGTAGTCGTTGTTGATGGAGTTCAGGATATCCTCAACGCGGCGGACCACGTCGCCCATCTTACCGAGGGTGACCTCGAGGCGGATGGTGTAGATCACGTTCTCCTTCAGGTAGACGCTGTAGGTGGTCTGGACGTCGTCCTCGTCGATCTTGCCGTCGCCGTTGACGTCGGCCTTACCGCCGGCCAGCTGGGTGACCTGCCACTCGGCGCTGTAGTCATAGCCGAGCTTGAGAGCCTCCTCGAAGGGAGCGCCGTTGTAGTAGCCGTCGGTACCCTCAGCAAGGCCCTCGCTGTAGAGATACATGGAACGGCAGGTAGACATACCGTCCAGCACGTCCTGGCGGAAGCGGGAGACGATATCGTACATACCGGAGGAGGAGACCTTGAAGCGGTACTCCACCCACTGACCTGCGGTTGCCCACTTGTCACCGCCGATGGTGTTCAGCACCGAGCAGGTGGTATCCGTGGGAGAGTTGATGGCGCAGGAGCGATCCTCCACGGGGTAGATGGTCTTGTTGGACATGACGTTTGCCAGCTCGGCCTCGATCTTGACGGTATCACCGCCTGCGGGGGTGTTGGCATACTTGGCGAAGTATTCCTCGTAGGACTTCAGATCCTCAACAGGGAACAGGGTGATCGCCTTAATGGACATGGGCTCGTTCTGACCCTCCAGGGTGATCTTGTTTTCGCCCTTCTCGAAGACGAACTCAAAGTTGGAGGTGTAGTAGCCGCTGGAATCCTTCAAATAATAGGTCATCCACTTGGGCTTGTCCGAGGTGGTGGGTCTGATCTCGTTGTTGGTGATGTCTCGCTGCAGGAAACGGAGGCCGTTCTCCTCGGCGAACACGGACATCTCAGCGGTGACGAAATCAGGGAAGGTGACGTAATGCTTGCCATCCTTCTCGACCACGTTGTAGCCAAGCTCCTTGGCGGTGCCGGCCAGAGCGGAGTCGATCTCGCTGTCGATGTAATCGTTGACCCAGCGCTTGGGAAGGGTCAGGAAGCGAGCCTCTGCGAAGGGCACCTTATCGTTGATCTTCAGAATACGCTCAATGGAAGTGGAGCGGTTCTGGTCGGGGTAGTACTCGATCTTGATCGCGTACTTACCGGTCGCGGGAATGTTTACCGTCCAGGAAACCTCACCGTTCGCGGGGGTATACAGAGCGTCCTCGCCGTCCTTGGCCTCCATTTTGAAGCCGGCGTCCTCAGTCTTGTAAAGATCGATGGGCACCTCGACGGCCTGAGTCGCGCGGGGGACGTCGACGTTCTTGTCGGAGTATTCCTCATACGAGATCGCGTTAAGCAACTCGCGGAGTTCTTCCAAGGAAACGTCGGTGACAGAGTCTCCGGAGCCTGCGGCATCCGAAGCGGAAGCGAAGACGACCGCGTTGCCCAGAAGCATGGTCAGGCAAAGCAGGAATGCCGCTATCCGTGTGAATTTCTTTTCCCTCATTACACTTTTCCTCCTGTGTGGATTTGGTTCACGGCTCGGGAAAAACCGTGTTCCAGGCGGGTATGATGCTGCCGTCAACATACCATGATGCGGAAAGCCACTCCTTACCTCTCCTGCGCGTCCGCCGGTATCGGCCTTCCCGGCAGTCGGGCACTCACAGAGGGGGCGCGCAGAGGTTGGCGCGACTCCTCCA
The DNA here is from genome assembly GCA_045577755.1 of Eubacteriales bacterium. Taxonomy (GTDB): domain Bacteria; phylum Bacillota; class Clostridia; order Oscillospirales; family CAG-272; genus CAMEON01. The sequence continues at coordinate 7,854 of JAZNJA010000022.1, read as the reverse complement.
TGGGCTCTCAGCCGAAAACAGCGAGACACATATGGGGCAGGACAGGCAGAATTCAGTCAGCGAGGTGTCACGTTCAGAGAAAACCCTGTTCCCGTCACCCATTTTCGGGAGCGGAGCCTTCCCTTCTCGCGGCATCCTGAGCCGAGTCAAATCCGTGCGGAGCGGTTGCAAAACACCCTAATTTGACCCACTTATGATACCACAAAACCGCCGAAAAGTCAAGGGCCGCCCCGTTTTCATACATATAAAAAGGGGGCTCAAAAAGGCGTTTTTTTGCCCCTTTGAGTCGTTAACACTTTGTTCACAGTCGCCCCCTTTTGCCCTTTTCGACGCATGACGCAATCGCTCGACCGCTTGAAGGGCAATCCAATTTGAACGAAAAGTAAAATTTGCCTTTTACAATTGTGATTATTAACAGTTCGTTCATCTATTATTCGTTTTGTTTTACATAATGTTCAAATTTTATTTACTCTCAGAACGTCAACAACGCCCGTTTTTGGCGTTCACGATACCGCATTTTGTGTCGCGGTCACTTGATGGCCATGTGCAAACTACACAAATTTCGCGGTTAATTTTCTACGCCCCCGCATTTTGCACAAATTTTCGATTTTTGCTCAAAATTACACTCATTCGGGTTTACTTCTCCTCGGTGATTCCCTTTTCGGAGGGTTTTTCGGGCGCACTCTTGCTTTTCGACAGGAAATGTGGTATACTGTCCTCAGAGACAGCGGGGCGCCACCCTTGGCAGACTTGCCCCCGCGAGAAAGGAACCGAAGTCATGAAAACACGCTCCTATCCCCACGTAACCGTCACTCAAAAGGGAGAGAAGGCTCTCCGCTGGGGACACCCCTGGACCTACGCCGACGAGGTGGTCTCCATGAGCGCCACGCCAGAGGACGGTGGACTGGTGGACGTTTATTCCGCCAAGGATAAGTACCTGGGCACCGGCTTTTACAACAGCCACTCCAAGATCCGCATCCGCCTCCTCTCCCGCAACGCCAACGACACCTTTGACGGGCTTTACTGGGAGCGCCGCCTCCGCTACGCAGTTGCCTACCGCCGCACCGTCATGGGAGAGACCGACTTCGAGTGCTGCCGCCTGATCTTCGGCGAGGCCGACGGCTTCCCCGGGCTGACGGTGGATCGGTTTGAGAACGTTCTGGTAGCTCAGGTACTGTCTCTGGGCATCGAGCGCATCAAGGACATCCTCTTTGAGGCTCTTGTGCGCATTTTGCGGGAGGAGTTCGGGGCGTCGATCGACACCCTGTATCTGCGGAACGACGTAGCCATCCGCGAGTTGGAGGGCATGGAGCAATACAAGGGGTTTCATGCGTGTAACCCCTTGGATTTGCGTATGGAAGAGCAGGAAATTGCCGCTTCCGCCGCCGAGGGACGGGATTTCGGTACCACGACCATCACCGAGAACGGCATCCAATACACGGTGGACTACATCAACGGCCAGAAGACGGGCTTCTTCCTGGACCAGAAATACAATCGACGCGCCATCCGCCGGATCAGCGAGGGCAAGACGGTGCTGGACTGTTTCACCCACACGGGCTCCTTCGGTTTGAACGCCGCCGCGGGCGGGGCCAAGAAGGTGGTGTCGGTGGACATCTCCGCTGACGCGCTGGCCATGGCGCAGAGGAATGCTGAGGTTAACGGGCTCTCCGATCGCATCGAGTACGTGGAGGCCGACGTGTTCGACTACCTGAAGGCCCTCTCCGAGGCGGGGCGCAAGGGCTGTCCCTACGACTTCATCATCCTGGATCCTCCCGCCTTCACCAAGAGCCGCGACACCCTCCGCAACGCCATCAAGGGCTACCGCGAGATCAACGCCGCCGCCATGCGTCTGCTCCCCCGCGGGGGCTATCTGGCCACCTGCTCCTGCTCCCATTTCATGACCGACACCTACTTCAAGCAGATGCTCCACAACGCCGCCGAGGACGCGGGGGTGTCCCTGCGGCAGATCGAGGCGAGACAGCAGGGGCCGGATCATCCCATCCTCTGGAACGTGCCCGAGACGGATTATTTGGGGTTTTATATCTTCCAGATCGTGTAAAACCGTCTGTTTCTCTATTATTTGTTAACTTCTCTATTTCTTGTTTAGATTCAATCGGATGATTTTTGAAAGGAGCCACCATGTACATTACCGTCCCCGACCATCGCATCGTGGCTGCCAACCGCGCCCGACCCGGAGCCGAAAACGAGGAGCGCTCCATCCTCTACCGCGACGATCATGGAGAGCTTCACAAGATCGACCTCGCCGTCTGTGTGGAGAATTACTGTAAGGAGCGGGGCATAGATCCCACGGGCGTGACCTGCGTGGGGGAGCGGGACTGCATCGAGGGCTACTTTGAGTTCTGGACATCCGGCACGAAGACCCGCGTCGTGTTTCCCAAGCGGTATTTTTGGGAGAGCAAGCGGCATCGGTACCAGCGGTTCTGCGCCATCCAACGCCTTTTGAACGAAATGGGGTACGGCACCCTGGATCTGACGTAACTTTCTTATAAGGGTAGGGGCGCATCTGTGTGTGCGCCCTCTTTTTTGTGTCTTCTCCCCAAAATATCCTTCCATATGCTTGACATTCCCATGAATCTTTGCTATAATAAAGCCACCAACTATGAAAGGCTCCCCTCTGCGGGGTGAAGGTACTTACCATGGGAAAGATCACATTCATGGGTGCGGGCAGCACCGTTTTTGCCAAGAACGTCATCGGCGACTCCATGTGCTGTGAGGCACTGCGGGACTTTGAGTTTGCGCTCTACGATATCGACCCCGAGCGTCTGGAGGAATCCTACATCATGGTCACCGCCCTGAACAAGAACATCAACGAGGGCCGTGCCAAGATCTCCAAGTATCTGGGTGTTCCCCAGCGCAAGGACGCCCTCCGCGGGGCTGACTTCGTGGTGGACGCCATCCAGGTAGGCCTCTACGATCCTTGCACCATCATCGACTTTGAGGTGCCCAAGAAGTACGGTCTCCGCCAGACCATCGCCGACACCCTGGGCATCGGCGGTATCTTCCGCTCTCTGCGCACCATCCCCGTCCTCCACGATTTCGCCGAGGACATGGCCGAGGTCTGCCCCAATGCCTGGTTCCTCAACTACACCAACCCCATGGCCACGCTGGCGGGCTATATGCAGCGGTACACCCCCATCAAGACCGTAGGCCTCTGCCACAGCGTTCAGGTCTGTGCCGATTCCCTTCTGAACGGCGTGGGCATGACCGACGTCAAGCGGCCTCTGAAGCAGAAGATCGCGGGCATCAACCACATGGCCTGGCTCCTTGAATTGCAGGATGCCGACGGCAACGATCTGCTCCCCGAGGCACACCGCCGCGCCATTGAGATCCTGGAGCAGTACCCCAAGGATCATCACGACCTGGTCCGCTACGAGTACATCCGCCGTCTGGGCTACTACTGCACCGAGTCCTCGGAGCACAACGCCGAGTACAACAATCTCTTCATTAAGTCCAAGTACCCCGAGCTCATCGAGCGCTACAACATTCCTCTGGACGAGTACCCCCGCCGCTGTGTGAATCAGATCGCCAATTGGAAGAGTGCCAAGGAGCATTACCTGGCGGGTGACATCTCCCACAAGCGCACCCACGAGTACGCCTCCTACATCATGGAGTCCATGGTCACCAACACCCCTTACCGCATCGGCGGCAACGTCCTGAACAAGGGACTCATCGAAAACCTCCCCGCCGAGGCCTGCGTCGAGGTGCCCTGTCTGGTGGACAACGCGGGCATCCAGCCCACCGTCGTTGGCCGTCTGCCCCTCCAGTGCGCCGCCATGAACATGACCAATATCAACGTCCAGCTCCTCACCATCGAGGCCGCCGTGACCCGCAAGAAGGAGGCTGTCTACCAGGCCGCCATGCTGGATCCCCACACCTCCTCCGAGCTGTCCATCGACGATATCGTGGCTATGTGCGACGATCTGTTCGAGGCTCACAAGGATTGGCTGCCTCAGTACAACTAATTCGCCAAGCAACCGTCAGCGGGGCATCTTCGGGTGCCTCGCTCTTTTGTTCGTTCTGTCCAAATCGAGTCCCCCTGTTTTGTCTCTTCCTCCAAAATCACTTTATCGCGCTAAATTAATAAAATTTTATCTTGACAAACCGAGAGCCCTGTGCTATAATGTGGCACATACCGAAAAGCCCTATACCGAAAAGTGCTTTTCAAATCAACCGAAAAGAGGAATTTACCATGAAAAAGATTCTTTCCGTCGCTCTCGCGGTTCTGATGCTGACCTTTGCTCTGGTCGCCTGCGACAAGCCCGGCGCCGATCTGGCCTACGGCAAGGAGTGCCTGGCCGTGGCCACCCAGCTGGACGCACTGAACGGTCTGGTCAAGGGTGACGCCGACATCGCCGTCATTGATTCCGTCATGGCCGGCTACTACATGAAGAGCGTGGACACCTTCAAGGACTACCAGGTTCTGGAGAACGTGGTTCTCGCCGAGGAGAAGTACGGCATCGCCGCCAAGAAGGGCAACGACGCCCTCATGGGCAAGGTCAACGAGGCCCTCATCGCCCTGGCGGACACCGAGTACAAGGCTGTCGCCGACACCTACGGTCTCACCACCGAGCTGTTGGTCAAGGCTGATACCGTCAACCCCTACGCCTCCGCCACCGACGGCTCCTGGGACAAGATCGCGGGCGCCAAGAAGGTCATCATCGGCTACACCCTGTTCGCTCCCATCGCCTACAACGAGGGCGACGGTGCCGACGCTGTCCTGAAGGGCTTCGACATCGACCTGGCCAAGGCCGTGTTCGCTTACCTGAACGAGAAGTACTCCGCCGAGGTGGCCGTCGAGTTCATCATCATCAACTGGAACCAGAAGGAGTCCATGCTGGAGAACGGCTCCATCGACCTGGTCTGGAACGGTATGACCATCACCCCTGAGCGCGAGGCCGAGATGTGCATCTCGGTTCCCTACCTGGCCAACAAGCAGGTCGCCGTCATCAAGAAGGCTGACGCCGAGAAGTACGCCGCCGCTGATGCCGCAGGCTTTGCAACCAAGGCTTCCGACGCGGTCATCATCGTGGAGAAGGGCTCCGCCGGCGAGGCTCTGGTGGCTCCCGTCGAGTGATAAGAACGCCAAAGGGGAACTTCTTGAAAGAAGTTCCCCTCTGGACTCCCTTCAAGAACCTTCAGCAAGGGTACTATCACATAAACGATCCCTCTGCAAGTGCAGAAATTTTGAAGTAAGGAAATCTCGCTCTCTTATGAATACATGGTCTGTACTGTATGACCTGTGCATGGGCTTCGGCGTAACGCTGAAGCTTTTTGCGCTTACTTTGGTCATCGCTATCCCCTTGGGTCTGCTCTTCGCCGTTTTGTCCATGGTAAAGTTCAAGCCCGTCTCCTATCTCATGAAGGTCATCATCTGGATCGTGCGGGGCACTCCCCTGCTTCTGCAATGCGTGGTGGTCACCTTCATCCCCTCGGTGCTCCTCAAGATCCCCAACAAGGACTTCGCCGCCGCTCTGGGTATCGACACCATGGCCGACCTCCAGTTCGTCTTCGTGCTGGCGGCCTTCGCCCTGAACTACGCCTGCTACTTCGCCGTCATCTACGAGGGCGGCATCAAGGCCGTTCCCCACGGTCAGTACGAGGCGGGACAGGTGCTGGGCATGACCAAGACCCAGATCTTCTTCCGCGTGGTGCTGATGCAGATGGTGCGCCGCATCGTCTCCCCCATGAGCAACGAGGTCATTACCCTGGTCAAGGATACCGCTCTGGCCCGCGCCCTGTCGGTCATTGAGATCATCGCCATCGCCTACGAGAAGGTCAACAAGTATGCGGTGCTGACCCCTCTGCTCTACGCGGGTCTGTTCTACCTGGCCTTCAGCGGCCTGCTCACCATCCTGTTCCACCTGCTGGACAAGAAGCTGAGCTACTACACGGTGTAAGGAGGGGAGTTTGAAGGTCAAGACCTTCAAACGCGTTTTGTGGCCTTTGTCACCGAAGCGGTGACAATTTTGCTGCGCAAAACCAGCCCCAATTCCGCAAGAAAGGATGCTTTCGCTGCGCGAAAGCTGCATAGTATAAACCATGGAACAAAACTTCTTATCCGTCAAGGGTATCCGCAAGAGCTTCGGCAACGTCGAGGTGTTGAAGGGCATCGACCTCTCCCTGAACAAGGGGGACGTGCTGGCCATCATCGGCTCCTCGGGCAGCGGCAAGACCACCCTGCTCCGCTGTCTCAACTTCCTGGAGACCCCCGACGAGGGTACTATCTCGGTGGGCGGTGAGCTTCTTTTGGACGCCGCCGACAAGCACACCCTGTCCGACGCCCAGATCCGCCGCAACCGTCTGCGCTTCGGTCTGGTCTTCCAGTCCTTCAACCTCTTCCCCCAGTATACCGTCCTGCAAAACCTCATGCTGGCGCCCACTCTTGCGCTGAAGGATGAGATCAAGGCCATCCGCAAGGAGAAGGGCCGCCACGCCGCCCACGCCTTCAAGGTGGAGCGGCACGCCGCCATCAAGGAGAAGGCCGAGGCGCTCCTTTCCCGCGTGGGGCTTGCCGAGAAGCGGGACGCCTACCCCTGCCAGCTCTCGGGCGGTCAGCAGCAGCGCGTGGCCATCGCCCGCGCCCTGTGTATGTCCCCCGACATTCTCTGCTTCGACGAGCCCACCTCCGCCCTGGATCCCGAGCTGACGGGTGAGGTGCTGGCGGTCATCCGCGGTCTCAAGTCCTCCGACAGCACCATGATCGTGGTGACTCATGAGATGGAGTTTGCCCGCTCTGTGGCCGATCGGGTCATTTTCATGGCCAACGGTGTGATCGAGGAGGAGGGGACGCCCGAGGAGGTCTTTGGGCATCCCAAGTCCGAGATCCTGCAGGGATTCTTGCATAAGTCTTTGGAAATGTAACAGATCAAGCCCCACTTTCACCGCGAAGTGGGGCTGTTTTGGAAAGGATGAAGTATATGGACACCATCAAGCTCAACAAATCCGCCAACCCCTCTGTCCGCATGATCGGCCATCAAGGCATCCACCATCTGGAGGTGGGCAATACCTGCTCGGGCTTCGTGGCCGCGGGCAACCGCACCTATTGGGGCATCGAGACCGACGTCCACGTGACCGCCGACGGGCAGTACATCATCATCCACGACGACAACACCATCAACACGACAGGCGATGACTACGTGGTGGAGGAGACCGACTGCGCCACCCTGCGGAGCCTGATCATGCTGGACTACACCGACGGGGGCGGCCACACCCGCGCCGATCTGCGCTTGCCTCTGCTCTCCGAGTACATCCGCATCTGCCGTAAATACGGTAAAAAAGCCGTACTGGAGATCAAGAACCCCGTGGCGCCCGAGCATATCCAGGGCATCGTGGAGGAGATCGCCTCCTTCGGCTGGCTGGAGAATACGGTCTTCATCTCCTTCTCCCACGATAACATGGTGGAGCTGCGAAAGCTCCTCCCCGAGGCCAAGCTCATGTTCCTCACCACCCATCCCGCCGACGGGGAGCTTCTGGATCTGCTTCTGCCGTGGAGGCTGGATCTGGACATCGCGTGGACGGTGCTGACCCGCGAGGGCGTGGAGCTCATGCACGAAAACGGCATTGAGGTCAACGTCTGGAACGTGGACGAGGTGGAGCTGGCAGAGAGACTGCTGTCTTGGGGGGTGGATTATCTGACTACGGATATTTTAGAGTGAAAATTGGGGTTTAGCGGGCTGTTGGTTCATGCCGACCCTTGCGTGTTGCCCTCTCACCCGCCTGCGGCGGGAGCTCCCCCAGAGGGGGAGCCTTTCGTGCCATTTTACAAGAGAAACCCTTTCCCGACAAGCGTTTTCCAAAGGCTCCCCCCTCTGGGGGAGCTCCCGCGAAGCGGGT
>JAZNJA010000021.1:0-3311 GCA_045577755.1 Eubacteriales bacterium | reverse complement strand
GAAACGGTCGGAGGACCGTTTCGGCGGGGGTTATTCGACAGGTCCCAGCTCGTACTCACCCAGATGGGCGGCCAGCTCACGGGCGTAGGGGAAGGAAGTCGGGTCGTAGCCATGTCGTTCTGTGTGCCAAGGAGTTGCCTGACTGGGTTGTCTTCCTAAGCCCGCTTGGCCCCCGACTTGAAACGGTCGGAGGCCCGTTTCGGCGGGGGTTATTCGACAGGTCCCAGCTCGTACTCACCCAGATGGGCGGCCAGCTCACGGGCGTAGGGGAAGGGATCGGTGGTGGATTCTATCGCCTCGGCGGGCATATGCCACTCGGCTGTTGATTCCACGCCCAGCATACGGTAGCAAAGGTGGAGCAGTACGCCGAGGTTCAGTTCCTCGTCGGGGGTGAGGGGCTGACCCTCATGGGAGAGGATATAGTCAAGGACATAGGGGACGGCGTACTCACCGAAGATGGTGATAAAGGAGGCGAAGCTTTGGTATACAGCAAGATCATACTCCATTTCCCAATCGAAATTGGACAGTCTTAATTCTCGTTGTATATTTTCCTGAAGGATGGCGGCTTCCTCGGCAGAGTGGAAGGGGTAGAGGGGATGGAGGCCGTATTGCCGGATATGATCCAACAGGTACCGGGCCAACGGTGTGGTATAGACCGTATAACGGTCTTCGTGGTTGATCCAATGAAAATCATATTGTCCCGGAACGTTCATCATTTCGTAGCAGATCGACATCAGGACTCGCAGATAAAGAGCCTCCTCGTCAGTAAACAGCTCCGCATCGCGGTATATGTCATCGTGGTCTATGATATATTCCAGAATCAAGGGAACCGAAGCTATACCATATGCTGAAATGCGTGAGTATGCCTTGGGAGCGTAGCTTGAGGCAGGAAAGGGATAGAACGCACCGAGTATATGATCGGAGACCCAATCGCCTTTTTCGTAAACATCATCAAGCAGAGCATAGACGGTTTCCTTCAACTCTTCCGGTGTAAGCTCCTTGGAGGGTTCTCCGGGAGGGAGATCACCGATGGCCTCGCTTTCCGTCTCCGTGGGGTCATTCGGAGAAGGAAAGCCGTTTTCTTCAATTTGCTCCATTAAATAGCCCGTGTTCAAAAACACGTCATCCTTTAAAAAGCTTTCTTTCTTGAACCAATCGTCCGTATCCGTAATCCCCAGATTATGATAAGCAAAATGCAGGATCACGCCCAGCCGTTTCAGCTCCTCGGCATCCGTCTCCCCCTCACGCTCCATGATGTAGTCCAGCATGTAGGGCACGCCGTACTTGCCGAACTCCTTAACGGGGGCGTACTGGTCGAAATAGTAGGATGAGTCGTTCAGAATATTCCACTTGTAGTCCAGCCCGTCCAGAATGGAGATCAGCTCGTCCTTGCGGGCTTCGGCCTCCTCGGGGGTGTCAATAACGGTATCCTCGGTAACATCCTCGGTCTCACGCCCGCTCTCCTCCTCGGTGCTCTCGGTGACGGGCGGAGGATCATCGGTGGTCACGGGGGGCAGGGCAGGGGTGTTGCGCCCCGCCAGTACGATGGCCACCAGCACGCCCACGGCTACCACCCCCGAGATCACGGCGGCACTCACCCCGCTGCTCAGAAAGCGGGACAGGACTCCGAAGCGGGGGGCTTTGGCGGGTGGGACGGCGGAGGGCATACTGCCCAGAATGAAGGTGTCGTCGATGTGGGTGAGTCCCTCGTAGATCGTCATGCCTTTCATAGTGTATATCCCCTTTCCTCTATGTATTTGCGGAGCTTTTCGCGGGTGCGGGACAGGCGCATGGTCACCGCCTTGGGGGTCAGCCCGTGGGAGCGGGCCAGATCCTTGACCGAGCGGTTGTGCCAGTACCGCCCGCAGAACAGCTGCCATTCCTCCTCGGCCAAGGTGTAAAGAAAGCTGTTCAGCAGTGTGGGCAAGGCCTCCGTCAGGGCGTCGGCGGAGTTGTAGGGACGGCCGTCCATGTCGGCGGGGATACAATCGCCCAGCTCCTCCAAGGCCATCTCCAGCTCATGACTGCGCTTCAGCGCGCGGTTGGCCTTGATGCGGTCGATGGACAGATTGCGCACGATGCGGGCGAGGTACGCCTTCAGGGAGCGGGGACGGTGGGGCGGGATGCTGTTCCAGACCCGCAGGTAGGTATCGCTGACGCACTCCTCGGCGTCGCGGCGATCCCCCAGAATGCCCAGAGAGACCTGTAGGCAAAAGCTGCCGTACAGCCGTTCGGTCTCGGCGATGGCGGCTTCATCACGGGCAAGGTACAGCTCCACAATGCGAAGGTCCTTCTGCTGTTCTTCCATGTCGAGTCTCCTTTCGTATGTCCTGTTCACTGATTAAGACGAATTTTTTCGGCGAATGTCCCGCTGCTTTACAAAAATTATAGCAAAAAATCCCGAAACAGTCAATAGACGACTGCTTCGGGAAGTGAATATTCGGGAATGGGAGGATCACTCCCCCTCAAAGACCACCTGCTCTTCCATGAGCGCGCGATCCTCTGCGGAGGAGGTGAATCGAATCTGCTTCCATTGTCTCTTGGTGCCTGCGTAATGGAAGACCACGTTTTCGGGAAGCTCATTCATACTGCCCACAAAGGACAGGGATTCGGGCAGATAGACCGTCTTCAAGGCGGTGCAGCCCGCGAAGGGATTATCACTAATCGTGACGAGGAAGGGCAGATCGACTGTCTCCAGCGCGGTACAGCCGCGGAACGCGCCGATGCCGCCTACGGTCAAGCCCACCTCGGGATCAAGTGCCTCGGGCGCCGTGATGGAACGGATGGTGGTATTGCCCGCGAAAACGTTGCCGCTGATGAAGGCTACCTCTGCGGGAATGACCACGTCGCCCCCCTCGCCGTTATAGGCCAGCAGGCATTGGCCTTGGATGACGAACTCCTCGGTGCGGGATTCCAGCCAGGGGGTACCGCTGAAGCAGTAGTCCGAGCAGACCACCAGCTCATGGAGACGGACGTCGGTGAGCTTGGAGCAGTTTTCGAAGCAATGACTCTGGAAGATGACCTTTTCGTCTCCCTCCACCGTGACCCGCTCCAAGGACGTGCAGTCCGAAAAGGATTCGGAGAGTACGGCATAGATACTGCCGGGCAGGACCACCTCTGTGATGGCGGTGTTGCCCTTGAAGGAATCGAACCAGATCATGGTCACGGGATGCCCCGAAGGATCCTTGGGGGGGATACGCAGGACGGTGTCGGTAGCCGTGCCCATACCCATCAGGGTGGCCTCACCGGAAGGCTCCACGCGGAACTCCAGCCCTTCGGTGTAGACGGGGGTAGGCTGGGGGGCTTCGGTG
>JAZNJA010000020.1:0-22521 GCA_045577755.1 Eubacteriales bacterium | reverse complement strand
ACATGGCTACGATCCGACTTGGATTCATGGGGCGGGTCAGCTCGGTATCCTCCACGCAGAGGCTGAAGTAGCTTTCCATACAGTGACCGTTGGCCGAGGTATCGAAGCCTCCTACGCGGCGGTCCCGGATCAGGCGCTCGACGTCCAGCTCGGTGACGGTCAGCTCGCCCCCCGCAAAGGGCTTAGCTTCGGCCAGGACCTCACCGCCCTCGCAGACGAGGCGGTGGCCGCCGAAGACGTGATCGGTGGTGGATTCGCCCTCACCGGCCTCGGTCAGGATATAGCCGCACAGGGAGGTGGCGGAGCGGGCAGCGGCGGTCAGCATACGGGACTGCTCCGTGCACACGGTCTCGGCGGTGGCCGAGGGATTGCAGATGATCACCGCGCCGGCGGAGACGGCCTGCATGGAGGGCGGGACGGCGGCAGCGCGGTCCTGTCCCACCTCCACGGCAAAGCGGAGGGTGGGCAGAGAGGAGCAGACGAAGAGCTGCTTTACGCCCATCTGGATAAAGCTGTCATCACCCAGAATATCGGCCGCCAGCAGCTCGGCAGGGGGAGCCGAGAAGGTACGGAGCTCGGCGGCAGTCAGATTGGTCTTGGGCACCAGGCCCAGCAGCTCTCCGCCGAAGACTACAGCAGCGCAGTTGTAGAGCTTGTCTCCCAGGGCCACGGGAAGACCTATGACCGAGACCAGATCCAGGGCGGCCGTCTCAGCGACGTAGGACCGCAGAGCCTCCTTTGCCCCCGTGATCAGGCGGCTGTGGGCATAGAGATCTCCACAGGTAGCTCCCGTGAGGCAAAGCTCGGGAAATACAGCCAGCTTGACCCCCCGGCCCGCGGCGGCATAGGCCAGTGCCACACAGGCGGCGGCATTATGGGTGGGATCGGCCACCCTTATAGCGGGGGTTGCGGCGGCGACCTTGATGAATCCGTATTGCATTATATCCTCTCTTTCCGACACCCACGGGGCGGGGTATCATACGCAAGATACATTCCATACTATTATAGCAGATAACGGCCGAATAATCAAGTGTTTCTATGAAATTCACCGCCAAAATGGCAAAAAAAGAGGGATGCCGCACGAAAGCCGTGGGCATCCCCGTCGGGAATGGGAGATCTTATGGGAGCCGCTCAGTCATGGGTCCCCTGGAGGATATTGGAGGTGATCTGATCCACACCCCACGCGGCCAGCTCCTCGCCCCGCTCGGCGGTGTCCACCGTCCAGCAGTTGATGACAAGCCCCGCATCGTGCATGGCCTTGATCCGCTCCTCGGTGAGGGAGGCGTGGTGGATGTCGATGTCCAGCTTGTCGGCCGCCAGTCTCGCGATCATCTCGTCCGAGTTCTCTCCCGTGAGGAACTGGCAGGACTGCTCGGGGAGGATGGCGCGGATCTTCAGGAGGTTATCGTAGTGGAAGGAGATGAAGGTGACTGCGTCCAGGTAATCATAGCCCTTGATCAGCTCGATGAAGGCGGCGGTCTCCTCCTCGGTGAAGACCGACTTCAGCTCCAGGATGCAGTGCTTCTCGTACTTCTTGCAGATGGTGATGTAGTTCTCCAGGCTGGGGAGGCGGAGGTCGTAGCGGTCCTTGGTGCCGTCGGTATCGTAGAGGACGATCTCACGAAGCAGTTCCCAGGGGGTGGCCTCCATGGTGACGTTCATGCCGCCCACACGGTTGGCGCGGCCGTCGTGGTTGACCACGAAATGGCCGTCGGAGGTGCGGTAGATGTCGGTCTCGATGCCGTAGTAGTTGCGGTTACCCGCGGCCACGAAGGCGGAGGCGGTGTTCTCCCGCTCCAGACCTGACAGACCTCGGTGGGCCACTACGCGGGTGGTCTTGTTGTCGAATTTGATGGTATTCATAGAAGTTCTCCTTTCATCAAAGAGATTTTGGGATCGCGTATTACTTCAAATTTGGGTTTGTCGAACTGTTTGTTTGTGCCTTGCCCGCGTTATCTGCCCTCTCACCGCTACGCGGAGCTCCCCCAGAGGGGGAGCCTTAGAACGGCGGAAAAACACTTGTCGGGAAACAAGATTCTTTGAGTTTGGCTCGAAAGGCTCCCCCTCTGGGTAGCGAAGCGGCGACACGGTAGTGAATGACTGCCGGTGGCAGTCAGAGCCGTGTCGTGACCGAGCCGAAGCGAGACAGCTCCCGCCGCAGGCGGGTGAGAGGGCAATGCCCAAGGGTCAGCACAAACCAACAACCCTATAAACCCCAATTTGAACATTTTCCAATCATCTATTCAAAGAGATCGGTAGTAGGCCAGCATTTTCTCGGCGCGGCGCAGAAGCTCGGTCAGGATGGCGTCCTTCTCCTCGTCGGGGGCATCATAGGACTGGTGGTGAGCCTCCAGCACCATCTCCCCCTTGTAGCCGATGTCGCGGAGGATGTGCAAAAATTCCTTCCAGTCGATACTCCCGTCACCGGGGAGGAGATGCTCGTCCCCATAGCCCGGGCCGTGGGTGTCCTGGATGTGGAGGGACAGGGGCACCACGTCCAGCTCGCGGAGGATGCCGGGGGTGATCCCGTAGCAGTTGGCGTGTCCCGTGTCGAAGCACCAGCCGAAGCGGGGGGAGTCCACCGCCTTCACCAGTTCCACGATGTTTTTCGGGTGGATGGAGGCCCCCCACAGGATATTCTCCGAGAGGATGGTCAGCCCCAGCCGCTCGGCTATGGGGAGGAGGGGGAGGGTGGCTTCCCGATTGATGCGGACAAACTCGGCGGCGGAGGGGATGATGGTTCCCTCCACCTCGTGGATGGGATGGACAACGATGTAGCGAGCCCCCAGAAGAGCCGCCGCCTCAAAGGCGCGTATCTGGGCCTCACTGCGATTCCCCGCGTTGCCGGGGGCGTGGGAATGGGTGTAGGTGACCCCTGTGGCGTCGGCCTTTTGGCGGAGGGCTATGACCCTTTCCCGCCAGTTTTCGCCGTCCAGCAGGCTTCCCTTTCCTACGCAGTAGTCCAGGCCTATGTCCAGCGCGGTGTAGCCAATGGCCGCCAGGCGATCCAGGATGACCTCCGAGGGGTAGGCCGGGGGGAATACACAGGTAGTGGTAACGATCTGTTTCATATTCGTTTCCTTATAGGATAAGGGTAGCCGATTGCAAAATGATTCAAATTTGGGTTTGTCGGTCTGACGGAACAGAGTGGAATTGGGAAGGGTGACCCTCATCCACCGCTGCGCGGTCCCCCTTCCCCCGAGGGGAAGGTATTCGGCTCGTGCTTATCGTTATCCCTGAAAAGCTATTGGTATCAGTATGTTTTTGGGTATCAGCCAAGAAAACGGCTGACGCATTGACCTTCCCCTTGGGGGAAGGGGGACCGCGATAGCGGTGGATGAGGGTCACCCAAAAACATACTGATCTGTTCCGTCAAACAGTTCGATAAACTGCAATTTGGACATTTTGCAATCACTTATATAGGATAAGGGGAGAGGGGGACCGATGGCCTCCCCATCCCTTGTTCGGTGGAATTACGCCTTCTTCTGGGCCTTGAAGATGAAGCCACGCAGGCCGCTCTTCAGGAGGCTGTAATCGTCCGTCCACTGGTCACCGCCCGTGACGAAGTTGCCGGGGCCGCAGGCGCCCGCGGGCTTATCGACCTCATGGAGAGGACCGAAGACGTTGGTACGGACGCCCTCCACGATCACGCTGATGGGCAGACCGTTCTTGTAGGCCTCGGTGACGTCAGCCTCGTAGGGATCCCAGCCGAGAACCGTGGTCTTGCCCGCGGCGTTGACCTTGACGCAACCGCCCGTGAATTCCTTGGGAGTCAGGACGATGCGGTCGGCATCCCCCGCGGCATCGCCCAGGATGTTCTCGAAGTCCTCGGGGGTAAGGATGTACTCCATGTTACCCGTGTAGAAGGGGAGATCGTAGGCGGCGTAGTTGTCACAGCCGATGAGGCCGGGGGTGCCCACGATGGTACGCTTCTTGCCGTCTACCTTGACGCCGAAGACGCCCACCAGGTACAGGGCCTCCACGTTGGTGGTGCGCATGAAGGTGACGTCGATGGTGACTTCATTTCTTCCGAGCTTAAGGGCCTCTGCGGGGATCTTCATCTTCTTGAAGCAATCGTCCACCCAGAAGTCGTTGATATCGTCGTTGTGGAGCTCCACACCGTTGATCTTATACTGATTCAACTCGGGACGCTCACCCGCCAGGATGACGTCGAACTCGGGCATCTCGTCGATGTAGAACTCGTAGGACAGCTGGAGCTCGCCGTACTTCTTGGTATCGTTGAGCTTGGCGTACCAGGGCTGGAGCATACCGCCGCCGCGCCACTCGATGCCGATATCCGAGCGGATCTGTCTGTCGGTCCACAGGGCTTCGGCCTCGTCGTGCCACTCTCCATCCTTCCAGCGCCACTTGCACCAGTCAAGAACGCAGACGTTGGGCTCGTGGGCGGCGTAGGGGAACTCGCCCGTCAGGGTCTCGGTTGCCACCGTCTCATACTCGGTGACGGCGGGAAGCTGATCGGGGGTCTTGGTGAGGACGAAGCAACGGGTGCCTGCGGCCTCCAGATCCATGCTGATGTAGTAGGTACCGCTGACCTCACCCGCAAGGGCAGAGGCGTCGTAGCGGGTACCGTTCTCCAGATCCCACTCCTCCACGGCATAACCGGCAGGAGCCTTGATAGCCAGGGTCAGATTCTCTCTGGGCTGACCGCGATCTGTGTTCAGTACCACAACGGCGTAACCGTCGCCGCCGAAGTCCTTGCGGACCTGGGCGAACACAGCCTTCTCGGTCTCACCTTCACCATTGGTGATGGAGACGAACTCACAGGCATTCTCGCGGATGGTAGCCACGAGGATTTCCTCGTCGTAGGGGATGGTGATTCCCTGCTCGGCCAGCTTGGCGGGCTCGTCGGAGGCGATGGCGTTGACGTATGCAGGAGCGTCACCGCAGAAGATGACCTTACCGCCCTTGTCCATGAACTCCTTGAGAAGAGCCAGGGTGGTGGGACGGATGGTGAGCATATTGGAAACGATGACGGTCTTGTAGAAAGCCTTGCCAACGCGGAGAACGGGTTTACCGTCGGTCACGTCCACCGAGGCCATGCGGGACATCATCTCCTCCTCGCCGTAGTCGAAGTCGATCTGATGGTCGGTGAGGTAGTGGAAGAGCTGGGCGTAACGGCGCTCATAGGGAGCCACGTCGGGGGAGACGTTGGAGATCCACTGTGCCCAACCGGCGTAGGCCTGACACCACACCGACTCGATGGGATTCAGCAAGAGGACGTCACAGGCGGGCGCACCCTCGGAGAGGACCAGACCCATACGGGCGAAGTAGTCCTCGACCTTGCTGTAGTCCTTATACCAGGGAGACTGGTGGAGGATAGAGGCGGGGTAGTCGCGCTTGGACTCGCCCTCCATGGTATACCAGGACAGGTGCTGGCAACGGAGGTTGATGCCGAACAGCGCCTGCCAGTCGCCCACGGCCTTGTGGGCCTTGAAGTCGAACTGCCAGCCGGTACAGCCGTACAGCTCGGAGAGCAGCCACTTCTTGCCCAGCTGACGGGCGGCGGAGGCCAGCTGCTTGACGATCCAGTAGCAACGGTTATGCTCGGTCAGCACGTCCACGCCGGGGTAGCCCATGTACTCGTAGAAGCGCATGAGGGAGCCGTTGGGGACGGTCTGGTTCATGAGGCTGTCCTCGTGGAGGACGTGGCCCGTGAACTGGATGCCGTGGTCGTTGCACCAGTCGTTCAGAGGCTTGGCAAAGCGCTCCAGGAAGAGAGCGTTGGCCAGGTCGATGTAGTGGAGCTTGACGGGGGCTACGATCTCGCCGTTCTTGCGGTAGAACAGCTCGGGGAGAATGGGACGGCAGGCAAAGCCGTAGCGGGTCTCGAACTCCTCGAAAATGTCATCGGTCCAGGCGGTGGCGCAGGACATGACGCCGTCGTTCTCGCGGCGGTTGTCGAAGCAGTGGCCGCGGTGAGGCTCGTCGGTAAAGATGCCCTTGATGCTCTTACCCAGGCGGTCGCCGCAACGCTTGGCGTACTCCTCGTGGGTCATCTCGATGAACTTATCGGTGGCCTTGCGGCTCATGGTGTCGATGTAGGTGGTGCCGTTGTAGTTGGAGTTGGGGGCGTCGGGCACGATAGCAAAGCGGAGAGCCTTCCACTCACCGGGGTCGTTTGCGGCGGCATCCTCCAGCTCGGCGATGGCTTCCTTGACCTTGCGGGCGGCGCACTTGCAACAAGCCACCGTGGAGGTGTCCAGCTCCTTATAAGTATAAAGGTTGAGGCCGTCCAGCTTGGCCACGTACAGGGCGAAGGACTCGGCGTTCCAGTCCACCTTGTCGGGGGCGGACTCGTAGACGTAGAGGGACTTCATGCGGTACTGGGGATCCACGGTGACCTTACCGCCGGCAGAGCCCGAGGGCCATCTGTCCTCGTCGTAGAGCCAGGCCTCCATGCCGTCCTCCTCGGCGGCGTCGGCAACCTCGTTGATGAGGTCGAACCACTCATCCCCCAGGTACTCGGTGATGAGGCCTGCGCGGGAGTGCATGAAGTAACCGCCCAGACCCATCTCCTTCATGACGTGGGCCTGGCGCACCAGCTCCTCGCCGCGAAGCTCGCCGTTCCAGGACCAGAAGGGCTTGCCGCGGTACTCCACCGAGGGGGAGGCGAAGGACGAAATGATTTGCTTCTTATCCATAATTTTTCTCCTCTCTGAAAAACGGGATATAATTTTCTTCATGGAAGGACAGCTCTCGCCATCCTTTTTTCATTATACCAAATAGCGGGATTTTTTTCAATAGGGTTGGGGCAATTTGTATAGAATTTTTTAGCAGGAGCACCACCGAACATGGCGGTTTTGCCTCGCGGATTTGGCCGTCGAAGGCCGTCGGGGCGTGGTTTTTGCCGTCGTGTTATTTCCTATTTTGGTTATATTTGGTCGTGTCGTGTCGCATTGAATCTATTTTAATTTCCGTTTTAATGCCTTTATTGGAGTATTTTTCGCGTTTGTTTTCGGTTTGTTTACATTTTGTTATTGCAATGTGCACATTTCGTATGGTATAATGGTGTCACAAGGAAAGACGTGACGACCCGCAAGGAGTCGGGTCGATTCAACGGGACGCCCGCCCGGCGGGCGCGAAAGGATGGTACATCATGATGAAGTCAAGCTGCGCGATCACCTGCCGTTTGGATATGAGCGAATACGCCGCTCTTTTTACCTATGCACCTCTGTCCGAGACCGCCTGTGCCGTCACAGGCTACCTTGGCTCGGATCCCGTCTCTCTGCTCATTCCCGATACCGCTCCCGACGGCCGTGCCGTAGTCGCCATCGGGGACCGTGCTTTTTCCAATATGAACTCTCTGCGTACCGTGACCCTGCCCGATTCGGTGGAGTCGGTCGGTCTGCGGTCCTTCGCCTTCTGCACCAATCTGCTGGACGTCCGCTTCTCAGGAGAGAGCCGCCTTTCCTCTGTGGGAGACCGCGCCTTTATGGGCTGCGAGCGGCTGACCGTTCTGCGCTTCGGCCGTCTGCGGGGGCTGACTCATTTCGGCCGCAGTGCCTTCGCGTACTGCACCCGTCTGCGCTCCGTGGTCCTGCCCGAGGGGCTTTGCGAGCTGGCTCCTTCCCTCTTCGAGGGCTGTACCGCTCTGGAGCATATCCACCTGCCCGAGACCCTGAACGCTTTACGGACGGGCGTGTTCTCGGCCTGCTCTTCCCTGCGCTCGGTCTCCCTGCCCGAGTCCCTTCGCACCATTGAGGACTGCGCCTTCGCCTGGTGCGGTCGTCTGACCGACCTCCGCCTCCCCGAGTCTCCCTGCGTAGTCTCGGCCTCGGCTTTCATGGAGTGCGTATCCCTGGAGGACGTGCTGATGGTGGGCTGACGTCCAACCGCTTCCGCTTTCGATAGGATTGGGTCTCGGGGAAGTCTCCGCGGCGGCTGACCCGCCGTACTTGCCGATTTTATCCGCAGAGGATCCGAATGGAAAGGATCGCTCCAACTCGGGGCGATCCTTTTTCGTATTTTTTCTGAGCGGGCTTTTATGACCGGGCACCTCCGTCAGTAACCCTCTCCCTTTCCCGACAGGCGGCGATGGAGCTTGCGGAGCAGCTCGGCGGGGAAGACGCTCAGAGCAAGGAGAAAGGTCACCCCCAGCTCCCGCGGGGTCAGGGGAGCTGTGCGCAGTACCGCTCCCCCCACGTAAACGAAAAGGAGCTGTACCCCCAGGACCGCCGCCATGATGAAGCAGAAGGCTCGGTTGCGGGAGAGTCCGGCCAGGAGGTTGAGGCGGTCTGTACGGGTATTGAAGCAGTTGAAGACCGAAGCGAAAATGAACAGGGCGAAGAAGGCGGTCAGCAGGTAGATGCTGTCCTCGGCGGGACGGAATTGGGAGACTATGAGGGGGAGCTTGAGGAACAGGAGGCAGAGCCCCACCGTAAAGCCCCCCAGCCAGGTGATCTCGCTGATCATGTAGCGGTTGAGGATGGGCTCATCCCGCCTCTTGGGGCGTTCCTCCATGTAAGCCTCCAGGGGTGCTTCCCCCGCGAAGGCCAGCCCACCCAGGGTGTCCATGATGAGGTTGATCCACAGCATCTGCACCACGGTCACGGGAGCGTCCACCCCGAAGAAGGGGGCGATCATGGTGACCCCCACGGCGCTGAGATTCATGGTCAGCTGGAGGGTGATGAATTTCCGTATGGATTTGAATACCGTGCGTCCGTACAGCACCGCGCGGACGATGGAGGAGAGATTATTGTCCAGCACGATGACGTCTCCCGCGTCCTTGGCTACCTGGGTGCCCGCTCCCATAGCAAAGCCCACGTCGGCCTTGCGGAGGGCGGGGGCGTCGTTGATCCCGTCCCCCGTCATGCCCACCACCAGATCCTGCTCCTGAGCAATGCGGACCAGTCGGCTCTTGTCGGTGGGGAGGGCACGGGCTATGACTCCAAGCTCGGGTAGGACGTCCCGTACCTCGCGGTCGCTCATGCGGGCCAGCTCGTCGCTGTCCAGGATCCTTGTGACGCCCTTCCCCAGGATCCCGCAGGATTCGGCAATGGAGCGGGCGGTTTCGCGGTTATCCCCCGTCATCATCACCACGCGGATCCCCGCGCGGCGGAGTCTGCGCACCGAATCGGCCGCCTCCCCGCGGATGCGGTCGTCCAACAGCACGGCACAGACCAGGGTCAGGCCTCCGAAGTCTCCCTTCTCCAGCCGCTGACGGGTGGGGAGAGGGCTTCGCCCCGCCACCGCCTCGGCACAGAGCAGTACCCGTCCCCCTCTGCGGGTCATGGCACGGATTCGTTCTGCCAGGGCCTCCCGATCCAGAGCGCCCCGTGTCCCGTCACCCCGATAGGCATCGGTCAGATGCCCCATGAGATGCTCGGGCGCGCCCTTGACGTAGAGACATTCCCGTCCCTCCCTGCGCACCAGGGCGCAGGAGGTCTTGCGGGTGCTGTCGAAGGGAATCTGAAACAGCACCTCGGAGGCGGCCCCTCCCCCCGTAGAGAGCACCGCCTCCAGGAGGGCGCGGTCGGTGGCGTTGCCGCCCAGGGCGCGGAGGGTACCGTCCTCTCCCGTCCCCGCGGAGGAAGCGGAATTACGGCGGCAGGCATCGGCAAAGCGATCGTACAGGAGAGGGGCCTGACGGCGGAGATCGGCGACGTGGGCGTAGGCGGTGCCATCCCCAACGACCAGGCGACCAATACTCAGCTTGCCCTCGGTCAGGGTCCCCGTCTTGTCGGTGAACAGGATGTTCATGCTCCCCGCCGCCTCGATGCCCACAGGCTTGCGGACCAGCACCTGGTCCCTCGCCATGCGGCGGATGTTAGCGGAGAGCACCACCGCGATCATCATGGGAAGTCCCTCGGGTACCGCCACCACCAGCACAGTCAACCCCAGGGTCACGGCATGGAACACCTGCGCCCATACGTATCGCCAATCCGACAGCTTTTGCAGGATGATCTCCCTGTCAAAGCCGCTGTCCAGGAGAAAGACCCCCAGAAGGAATACCACCGCCACCAAGCCCGCCGCCGCGTAGCCCATACGGCTGATCTGTCCCGCCAGGCGGGTCAGGCGGAGCTTCAGGGGGCTTTCACGGGTGTCGCTCTGCACCTCCTCCGAGATGCGGCCCAGGAAGGTGGCGTCTCCCACGCGGGTGACCAGCATCTCCCCGCCGCCGCCCAGAAGAACACAGCCCCGCAGCAGGGATGCCTCTCCCTCGGGAGTGATCTCCTCCGGGATGGCCGCTCCCACCCGTAAGGGGTGCTTTTCCACCTCGCGGCTCTCCCCCGTCATGGCCGATTGATCCACCTGCAGGGCACCGCTCAGCAGTACCCCGTCCGCGGGGATCATCTCCCCCGCGCCCACGGTCACCAGGTCTCCCACCGCCACCTCCGCCATGGGGAGCTGGCAAAGGGTATCGCTTCCCCTCTCCCGTCGGCGGACACGGCAGGTCCCCCCGTCACAGGTCGCCGAGAGCCGCGCGAAGGCAGCCTCGGAGGTATGCTCCGACAGGGTGGATATGAAGGAGGCGAGCAGCACCGCCAGCGCGATGCCGCCGTTCTCCACCCAGTCCCCTCCGCCCCCCGTCAGGGAGAAAAGGAGATTGACGGCCAGCGCCCCCAGCAGAATGCGGATGACGGGATCCCCCAGATTCCCCAGGAAACGGCGAAAAAAGCTCTTTTTCCGCTTGACCGACAGCAGATTGCTCCCGTGGAGGCGGCGGGACGCGGCGGCCTCCACCTCCGTAAGGGGTACGGGAGCTTGGGGAACGCGGCGGACCGTATGCTCCGCCGTCGGCGGCTTTTCCGAGGACGCTTGCGGACCTTGGCGGTGGGTCGGTCGGTTTGGGCTGTGCGGTCTCTGTCCGCTCTGCCATCCGTGACGGGTCATGGGGGATCCCTCCTTTTTTCGTGCCTCTACGGCTTGTCTCGGTCAAGTGTATGCGAAGCTACGGGCTTCCATGACCGCCCCGCAACGGATTGTGTCCCATCCCCAACCGCTTACCCCGCCAAACGGACCGCTTACCGAAGGCCGCTTGACATTTGGTTTATTTGTGATATACTGAAAGCACACAGGAGGTAACACCATGAAACACACCACCGTCATCGACCCAAACCGCGAGGAGGAGGTCGTCATATACGCTCAGGAGCGAACCAAGGAAATCGCTGAACTGGAGGGCTATCTGGACCGCATGAACGCCGAGATCGTGGGCTACGGCGAGATGGGACAGATCCTTCCCCTCCGTCCCGCCGAGGTCCATTGCTTCACCGTGGAAGAGGGCAGAGTCCACGCCCTGACCGACAGGGAAAAACTCACCGTCAGACTCCCCCTCTACGCCATTGAGGAGATGCTCACCGAGGATTTCGTCCGCATCAACCAGTCCTGCCTCGGCAATATCCGGAAGATCACTCGCTTCGATGCCTCCATCGGGGGCGCCCTCATGGTGACCTTCGGAAACGGCCACCGCGACTACGTCTCCCGCAGACAGCTCAAAAAAGTCAAAGAAAGGATGAACATCAAGCTATGAAAGGCTCCGCCATCACCACCCACCCCGTCCGCGACTTTTTCCTCCGCGGGCTTCTGTTCGGCGGCTTCGGCCCCGTCATCGGAGGGATCGTCTACCTGATCCTCCACTTTACCCTTGAGGATCTTACCCTGACAGGCCTCCAGGTCTTCACTGCCATTATCTCCACCTACCTCCTGGTCTTCGTCCACGCGGGCGCCAGCGTCTTCAACCAGATCGAGTCCTGGCCTATGGCCAAGTCCACCCTCTGCCATTTCGGCGTGCTCTACGTCGCCTATATCCTGTGCTACGTCATCAACTCCTGGATCCCCTTTGAGCCTCTGGTGCTGGGGATCTTCACCGCCATCTTCGCGGTGGGGTACGCCGTGATCTGGCTGATCGTATATATCAGCATTCGGGTGACGGTGAAGCGGCTGAACCGCTCCTTGCGGTAAGAGATCGGGAGGGAATACCATGTACGCCATTGATATACAAGGTCTGACCAAACGCTACGGTAATATTCTCGCCGTGGATCATCTGACCCTGCGGGCCGAGGAGGGGGAGCTGCTCTCCCTTCTGGGGGTCAACGGAGCGGGCAAGACCACCACCGTAAGGCTCCTCTCCTGCCTCACCCGCCCCACCGAGGGGGATGCCTATCTGCTGGGCAAGAGCATCCGTCGCGATCCCGCCGCCGTCAAGTCCCTCATTGCCGTATCGCCCCAGGAGACCGCCGTGGCTTTCGGGCTGACGGCCAAGGAGAATCTGGAGCTCATCTGCGGTGTCCACGGCTTTTCAAGGGAAAAGAGAAACGCAAGGATCGCCGAGCTGACCGAGCTTCTGGGTCTTGAGAGTATTCTGAATCGCAAGGCGGGCAAGCTCTCGGGGGGATGGCAGAGGCGGCTCAGCATCGCCATGGCTCTGGTCAGCGAGCCGAGGATCCTCTTTCTGGACGAGCCGACCCTGGGGCTGGACGTGCTGGCCAGAAGCGATCTCTGGGATACCGTCCGCGCCCTGAAGGGGCAGGTCACGGTGATTTTGACCACCCACTACATGGAGGAGGCCGAGGCTCTGTCCGACCGCGTGGCCATCATGAGGGACGGAAAGCTTTTGGTCTGCGACACACCTCAGGGCATCAAGGCCGCCGCGGGGACCGACGACTTCGAGCAGGCCTTCATCCGCACCGTAAAGGGGGTGGGGGCATGAGAATGCTGACCTTCGCGGGGCGTAACGCCAAGGAGATCCTCCGCGATCCTCTGACCCTCCTGTTCGGCCTGGGCTTTCCTCTGATCCTGCTGCTGCTCCTGTCCGCCATCCAGGCCAATATCCCCGTAAGCCTCTTTGAGATCCAAAGTCTCGCCCCCGGCATCACGGTCTTCGGGCTGTCCTTCATCACCCTGTTCTCGGCCACGGTCCTGGCCAAGGATCGGGGATCCTCCCTACTCCAGAGGCTCTACACCACCCCTCTGACCCCCGCGGATTTCATTCTGGGCTACACCCTCCCCATCCTCCCCATGGCTCTGGCCCAGACCGCCCTGTGCTACGCGGTGGCTCTGCTTTTGGGGCTGGATCTCACGGTGAATATCCTCCTCGCCATTCTGCTGAATCTCCCCGTATCCCTCCTGTTCATCTCGCTGGGATTGCTCTTTGGCAGTATCCTGAACGAAAAGCAGGTGGGCGGCATTTGCGGTGCCCTTCTCACCAACCTGACCGCGTGGCTGTCGGGCATCTGGTTCGATCTGGAGCTGGTGGGGGGTATCTTCCAAAGGGTGGCCCATGCCCTGCCCTTCTACCACGCGGTGGAGCTGGCGCGGGCGACGCTTACGGGACAGTACGGCGATATCCTCCCCCATCTGTGGTGGGTGGCAGGGTACGCCATCGCCTGCACAGCGGCCGCGATCCTGCTGTTTTTGCGGCAGATGGAGCGGCAGTAGGCTTCTGCCGCCCCCTCGATCCGAACAATGATAAAGGCCCTGCAAAGCGAGCTTTGCAGGGCCTTTATCCCCCGTGTCCGATGAAGTGTCAGAGGATACTTCCTCCGCGGTGACGTCTTTGAGAGGCTCCGGGCCCTCGGCCTCCGCCAACCCGCCTACGCTTCAAGGCATTTTACCGAAAAATACTCCGAGGGCAATGGCAAGCATGATTACGGAAATTATGATTCCGAAAATTGAATACACGGTAAACTCCTCATCCACGCTGTATTCCATCATGTGCAACACGATCAGATGCAGGACAAATTGTACGACGACACCGATCATCATACAAAGAGCGCATATGGCATACGGGTAGGTCAGGAGGAAGAACCATATGGAAACAACACCGCAAAGGACGGACAGCACGGTTCCCACGATCCACGCGTATTCTTCGGTTATGTACACGAAAAACGGAATGGCGACGAAAGCAAGCGCCACACCGCAGCCGATAACGGTCATTCTCGTGTTCATGTCAAAATACATTCCGACCGACACGCTGAGCAGAATCAATCCCTCTATGAATGAAAAGACGGCTACCCTTTTCTCCCCATCCTCATACGGGTCTTCCTTTATGCACATGACGATGCTGATCAGGGACGTAATAAAAATGGCTACGCTGAACCCGACTGTGTACGTTCGCAACACCTCCGAGCCCGAATACATGGGTATGCAGGCAATGCCCAGGCCCAGATTCAAAACAAGCATCAGGACAAAGGATATCTCCAGGCGGGAGCGTATCCGGAGCCAGAGGAAGCCGTACGCCGCCGCGATCGCCGCGGCTATGATCCAGTGGCGGGCGGGCGGGATCCATACGGCGCACACCACGGCCGCAATCAGCACCGACAGGACGGCGGGGACGTTGATGCCCAAGGAGTTTCGCTTGAGCTTCATCCAGGTTGCCCTTCCTTTGGCTTTCTGCTGTGCCCGATACGATCGCCTGGCGTTCCTTTTTTCCAGACGGGCGCGCTTGGCATACTCGCGCCGTGCCTGCTTTTCCAGCTTCTCTTTCGCGCGCTTTTCCTCCGCTTCCCTCTCTGCCTGCAGACGGGATTCCCTTTGGGCCGTGTCGGAGGGATTTCCGTCGGAGAAGATCCGCTGTAAGCGCTCGTTGAGGGACGAGATCAGCGCCGCGTCCTCCTTCAGGCCCTCGCATCTTCCGAGGCTCTCGGGGAGGGTTGAGATCTGGAAGCCGTCGAGGAATATGGGTATGATGATCTTATTCGTACGGCGACAGAATTTGAGGAAGCGGCTCCACTCGTTGTACACCCACTTGGACTCCATATCCTCACGGGAGGAGCAGAGCAGCAGCATAACGCGGGCTGTCACGAGGGAATGGTAGATGTAGGGCTCGTAGTCGTTCTGGGAGATGGTGAGCAGGGATTCCTCGCTGTAGAACACCTCGTATTTCTTACACAGGCGATTATAGATGGTCTGCGCCAGCTTGTTGGATTCGCCGCTCTTGAAGCAGATGAATATCTGCGCTCCGTTTGGCATATCCCTTTTGACCTGTCGGTATTTTTCCTTGTATTCCTCAATGAGGTCGGTCATGTAGGCGTATACCTCCGCGTTACCGCTGTTGGCGGCATACTCCATGGCCTTTTGATAATCGGGAGATTGGACGCACGGACGATCGTTGATATTCCAGAAGGAGGGGATCAGGCTGTCGTCATCCCCATTATAGAAGATCACGTACTGCTCGCAAAGGAACCTGCCCCAGTATGCAGACTCCAGCACTGCCTCGGCATCGGTTTTCTCAATGATTCGATTATACACCCGCAGGGACTCGTCGAAATTGGCGGATTCCCGCTCGGTTCTGGCCTTTCGGAGATTCCATTCGTCATCGTCCCCGTAGGCTCGGCGCTTGAATTTTGTTCCGCAGAATCTGCAACGGTCATAGGTGCCGTCTGAAACGCACTCACGGCTCCCGCAGTTTACACATTCAAAGCCCTCATGGTAATTTGCCATACGCCCTCCGCTTGAGTAATTATTGAATAAATTCTAACATTTCTTTCACGGTTTGTCAACAGAATTCTGATACTTTGCTATGATTTCGCCGTAAGTTTACGCGCCGCGGGGCGGTTCCCGCTTGCTTCCATGACAAAAGACCCCGACAGAGCCGTCTCCTTCGGGGTCTATTTGGGGGGATCAGACTCAACAGCGGCTCACGCCAGAATCCAATGACAGGGCAGACCGTCCTTGTATTCGGGATACCGCTCGCCCTTGATGAGGGGTAGCAGATACCGCAGGCACTCGTCGGTGACGTGATTTCCCTCCTCGTTGATGAACGCGGCGGGAACACACTTGGTCTGATTGGCGATCTTGAAGATGTCCTCGTGGCCGATCTCAAAGGCGTAGGGCTCGGTGGAGACACGGTTAATGGTCATCATCTCGCGGCTGACACCCGAGACGGCGGCCACCACGGCGTTGCGTCCCACCTCCAGAGACTCGGTGATGTCCTGATCCGACACCAGATGTCCCGCGCAGCGCTGGGGGAGGTTCAGCTCGATGGAGCGCACCTTACAGCCGATCTCGGCCTTGACCGCCAGCTCCAAGGCCTTGCCCGTGCCCTCCAGGTACTTGTGTCCGAAGGCATCTACGGCACCGCTCTGGGTGCCCTCACCCACCAGGGTACCGTCGGCGCACTCCAGGCCCTCGGAAACGGCCACCACCACGTTGGGATGGCGGGAGAGAGCCCCGCGGATATCGGCGAAGAACTGCTCGTGGGAGAAGGGACGCTCGGGGAGGTAGACCAGGTCGGGCTCGATGCCACAGGTCAGTCTGCCCAGAGCCGCCGAGGCGGTGAGCCAGCCCGCGTCGCGGCCCATGATCTCCACGATGGTGACGGCGGGGACTGTGTAGACGGCGGTATCCCGCAGGATCTCCTGCATGGTGACGGCGATGTACTTGGCCGCCGAGCCGAAGCCGGGGGTGTGGTCGGTGCCGACCAGGTCGTTATCAATGGTCTTGGGCACGCCCATGACGCGGATGGGGTAGCCCACCTTTTCCGCGTAGGCCGAGACCTTGGCTACGGTGTCCATGGAGTCGTTGCCGCCGATGTAGAAGAAATAGCGGATGTCGTACTTGGCGAAGATGGCGAAGAGCTTGTCCATGGTTTCCGCCTCGTTATCCGCGCCCGCCGCGGGGAGCTTCTTACGGCAGGAGCCGAGGGCGGCAGAGGGGGTGAGGGTCAGGCGGTCGAGAGCGGCGCATTTTCCGTCGGCATCGGGGGCGAACAGCTGATCCAGCACCACGATATCCTCGCGCAAAAGGCCGTCCACGCCGTTGCGCATACCGTACAGGTGGGTGATCGAGCCGTCTGCCTTGGCGATCTCATCCAGGGCGCCGCGAATAACCCCCGCGAGGGTGGCGTTGATGGCGGCGGTGGGGCCTCCGGACTGGCCGACGACGGCGTTACCACGCAATGTGTTTCCGTGTAAAATTTCCATATCGTGCATCCTTTCGGTGGAAGTGATTATCACACCCATAGCATACCATATTTTCGGTGATTTGTCAATATACGCACCCAAAAAAGGAGATCGGGCGGGCAAAGGCCGGGGAATCCCTGATTCAGGACGGCATCCGCGGGGTATACTCCGAAGGAATCCACCCTACGGAGGCTCTATGCTGACCATACTCATCCGCACCCTCATCATTTACGCCACCCTCATCGGTACCATGCGCTTCATGGGCAAGCGCCAGCTGGGGGAGCTGGAGATCTCGGATCTCGTCACCACCCTGCTCCTGTCCGATATCGCCACCCTTCCCATCACCAACACCGATCTCCCTCTGTCCCATGCTCTCATCCCCATCCTGACCCTGACCTCCCTGGAGGTGGTGCTGTCGGGGGTGCTTCTGAAGTTTCCCTCCCTCAAGCGGATACTGTCGGTGCGCCCCGCCATTCTGGTGCGCCACGGCAAGCCCGACCGCGCCGTCATGCGCTCGGTGCGGGTGTCGGCGGAGGAGCTTTTGTCCCAGCTTCGGCAGAAGGACGTCACCGACATGGCCGAGGTGGACTACGCCATCCTGGAGCCCAACGGCCAGATCAGCGTCATCAAGAAGGCGGCCCAACGGGAGGCCACGGCGGCGGACCTGGGGTTGGAGCCTGCCGAGTCGGGGATGATGCATCTGCTGGTGTGTGACGGCAAGATCAACCGTCTCAACCTGGCCATGGCGGGGTGGGACGAGGGGCGGCTCTTTCGGGAGCTGGCCAAGCGGAAGACCGAGCTGTCGGATGTGTTCCTCCTTGTGGCCGACGACGGAGGGCGGGTGGCTCTGTACCCCCGTGAGGCGGCATGAGGGGGTGTGTCATCGGCGGGGCGGTGCTGGCCGCGGTGGTGGTCCTGGTCGTCGTCAACGCCGTCTTCGTGGGGAATACGGTGGAGGAGCTGACTCTGCGGGTGGAGGCGCTCCCCGACACACCCGATCCCATGGCGACTCCCGAGGAGATCGCGGCGATCCGGGATCTGCTCTCGTCCAAGGAGCCTCTGCTGGGTCTCTCGGTCAGCTACGCGGTCATGGACAAGGTCACCGAGGCGCTGTACGGTCTGGAGGCCGCCGCGGAGGCGGGGGACGTGTATCAGTACGGGGAGAGCCTGGCGCTTTTGATGGATCTGGTGGAGGATATCGGGCGGCTGGAGAGGGTGGAGATCCAAAACCTGTTTTAGCCCGACAGTGATCCCCGCAAGAATGAAGATCCCCGACGGACCCACATATCCGTCGGGGAATTCTTATTCATAACAGTTCTTCACCAGAGCATCGTATTCCCGTCTGTCAAATTCAAAATGGCAGTCGGCAAACCACTCGATATTCTTTACGTTCTGGTAGTAGGGAAACGTATAGTTGATCCGTCTGCGATACAGCTCCTCATCCCAGTTCTCGGCGATCCACTGATGCCACGTCGGGCTGTCCACCTTCTCCAGCGCGATGTTGTCGCCATAGCGGGCGCGGTCCTCGTCGGTGTAGGCTTCTACGCACAAGATCCCGCCGGCTTTTTCCCGCTCAAAGGACTCGGCGGTATGATCCACTCTGCCGATACGCTTCCAGATCACGGTGTCCTTCTGCTTGATCACCTCCGCGACGATGACGATGCAGGAAAAATCAAAATCATCAGGGCAGCTGAGAATGGGGGTGACCGCGTGATCCCGATCCAGAACGAACCGCATGAAATCGGCGTCTCCCTTGAAATCGTAATCCGGCGTCCAGCAGATCGCCAGATCGTCCGTCGGTGAAATGGATACCGCTAAGCCATTGGGGGGAGCGGTCCACTCGTCGATGTACGCGCACAGCGGGCGGCCGTCAATGAAGAAGCTTTTGACGGGGTAGCCTGCGGACGTATACCGATCCTTGATCTCAATTCTGTTCATGGCCATCACTCAAACTCCTCCCTGTGCGCCTCGAAGAACTCATGGTACCGCCGCACGTTGGACAGCTCGGTCCACTTCTTCACGGTCACGGGGATCTCGTCCAGGTCGTAGATCCGCGCCCCCTTCATGGCCAGCAGGAAGGGGGAGTGGGTGGAGATGATGAACTGACAGCCGTAGAAGCGGGCGCTGTCCTCCAGGAAGGTGGCCAGCTCGGTCTGGCGCTCGGCGGAGAGGCTGTTCTCCGGCTCGTCCAGGAGGTAGAGGGCGTCCCCGCGGATCTTCTCGGCGAAGTAGCCGTAGGCGTTCTCGCCGTTGGACTGACCCGGGAGGTTCTTGGGCAGACGGCGGGCGGTGTACTCCGAGCGGGTACTGCTCCAGGCCTCGCGGCGCTTCTGCAGCTCCTCGAAGTCCTCCAGGGAGCGCATCTGGAAGCCACCCCTTCGCAGGTCCCGCCACTCCTCGATCAAGGCCTCTCGGTCCCGATCCACCCCCGCGTTGAGGGTGCGGAAGTTGAGCATATAGTCAAAGACGTCGTCGCTGGTGATGATGCAGCTCCCCTCGGGGGGATTCTTCTCGCGGTACAGCTCGGCGCGGCAGTAGGCGAGGTAGTCCTCAAAGAAGGGGGTGCGGCTGTAGGGGGAGGTGCGGTGGAGCTTCAGCTTCTGGGCGATGATGTTGAGTAGGGTGGACTTTCCCGAGCCGTTGCCGCCGTAGAGGAGGGTGATGGGGGCGAAGTCCAGCCGCGACAGGTACTTGAAGGGGAAGATCTTGAAGGGGTACGAGTTGTTCATATCGTGGCAGGACATATCCAGCTTGTAGGACTTGCGGACGTCCAGTATGTAGTCCGTCTCGTCGCTCTCGGTGGCCAGGCGGAAGGATTCCAGGTAGATCACGGCAGGCTCCTTTCGATCAATACCATTCAGTTAAGCCTCCCCCTTGGGGGAGGTGTCCTCCGAGCAAGCTCGGTGCGAAGCGTGACGGAGAGGGCATTTCATGCGGCATTGCCCTCTCACCCGCCTTCGGCGGGAGCTCTCCCAGAGGGAGAGCCTTTTATGTTTTTCTTAACTTAATGGTATTGTCCTTTCGATGGGTTCTTTTCTGCTCCTATTATACCATACGGAAGCGCTTCTGTCAACCAACTAAGGGGAGATAAGTGTTCGTAAAACGGTTGACAAGACCGCGAAAATGTGGTATTCTATTCCTATATCCCTGTATGGAGCTTCACACCAAGGCGCATACTATCCGTATCAATCCCCGAAAGGCAGGTAGATTCCATGTCCAAACCTCAAATTCTGAAATGCTGCGGCCGTGAAATATTGGATTCCCGCGGAAATCCCACCGTGGAGGCCACCGTGGTGCTGACCGACGGCACCGTGGGGGTGGCCTCGGTCCCCTCGGGCGCGTCCACGGGCATATACGAGGCCCACGAGCTGCGGGACGGCGATCCTTCCCGCTTTGGCGGTAAGGGGGTCCGCGAGGCGGTAGCCAACATCTGCGATATCCTCTCCCCCGCCCTGTCGGGGACATACGCCTCGGAGCAGGCCGAGGTGGACCGCGCCATTCTCCGCCTGGACGGCACCGACAACAAGTCCAAGCTGGGGGCCAATGCCACCCTGGCGGTCTCCCTGGCCACGGCGAGAGCGGCGGCCAACTGGTACCGCCTCCCCCTCTACCGCTACCTGGGCGGAGTGGACACCCACCGTCTCCCCGTCCCCATGATGAACATCCTCAACGGCGGAGCCCATGCATCCAACAACATGGATATTCAGGAATTCATGATCGTCCCCGTGGGCGCCCCCTCCTTCGCCGAGGCTCTGCGCTGGGGGAGCGAGATCTACCACACCCTGGGGCGGCTTCTGAAGGCCGAGGGGCTTTCCACCTCCGTGGGGGACGAGGGGGGCTTCGCGCCCGATCTGGGGTCGGACGAGGCGGCCATTCAGTACCTGATCCGCGCCATCGAGGAGGCGGGATACGACACCGACCGCGTAAAGATCTCCCTGGACGCGGCGGCCTCGGAGTGGTACGCGGGGAGCCGTGACGGCGGGAGCGGCCACACCGAGCGAAACGAGATCTACACCCTTCCCAAGGGAGGTGAGACCCTGACCCGCTCCGCCCTCATTGAGAAATGGGCGGGGATCTGCGACCGCTTCCCTATCCTGTCCATCGAGGACGGGCTGGATCAGTCCGACTTCAAGGGTTGGGCGGAAATGACGGCCAGACTAGGCGGTAAGATCAAGCTGGTGGGGGACGATCTCTTCGTCACCAACACGGCGCGGCTCAAGGAGGGCATTGCCGCGGGGGCGGGGAACTCCATCCTCATCAAGCCCAACCAGATCGGCACTCTTTCTGAAACCTTGGAGGTGATCCGCGTGGCCCGTGAGGCGGGCTACTCCTTCATCCTCTCCCACCGCTCGGGGGAGACCGAGGACACCACCATCGCCGACATCGCCGTGGCCACGGGGGCTCCCCTCATCAAGTCGGGCGCGCCCTGCCGCACCGAGCGGGTGGCGAAATACAATCGGCTTCTGCGTATCGAGGCCTCTCTGGGAAAGAGCGAGGTATGTGGCTGCTGAGGGGCCATCACCGGTAGAGCTTTCCAAAAAACAGGAGCCGTTTCCTTGTGGGCGGCTCCTGTTTACTTTCAGGTGACGGGGGGCAGTACCCGCCAGGCGCGAGCACGGCCGACGGGCTCCTCAGCTTCCGCGATGAGGCCCAGCTTTTCCAACAGATGGACGGTGCTGTAGGTAGCCTTCCCGCGGATGCCCGTGGCCTTGGCGTAGGCGGCGGCGGTGAAGACGGGGCAGTTCCCTTCCGTGTCGGGAGAGGACAGGGCGGGAGGGAGGAAGTAGGCGGCGTAGTCGGCGGGAGTCCACAGGGTGACGTCACCCAGCAGGGCTGTGGGGAATCGTTCATAGCGGTTGGAGCCTCGCTTTTTGTCTCGGCTCCAGCCATTGGCGAGGCGGTACTCCTCGATCTCCAGAAGCAGAATCCGCATGGAAAAGCGGGGGTCTCCGATGAAGTCAGACACCCAGTACAGATCCTTGGCTACGTCTCTGACCCGCCCCCGCTTGGGGGACTTATGGCGGCTGAGGATGCTCCCGTCAGCAGGGTCGATCCAGGAAAGATACTTCACCGCGGGGATGGGGTGGACCACCGTCACCCGACAGGGGGTGTGGGTGAGGTACCAGCCGATCTTTTCCCGCAGGGGAAAGAAGCCCCCCGTCTGCACCTCCATGATGTGTCCGTCGCTCAGAATGTCCGCCACCATGCGGCGGGGCTTGGCGCCGTCCTCCCTGAGCAGATCCCCCACGGGGCGCTCGTGGCAGGCTTCATCGGGGCAGAGGTAGAGCTTGACGGCGGCGTGGAGCCGCTTTTCGCGGAGGGTGCCGATATGAGGGGCGTCGGCGGGGGAGACGTGGCGGCCCATGCGGTAGAGTGGGGAGGCCATGACCTCCTCGGCGATGGCAGCAAAGCGGAGAGCCTCGGCGGGGGTGACGGCGCCTTCGGCGGGAAGCGGATTTTTGGGCATGGAGAAGGCCTCCTTTCGTTGAGGGTGGTAAATTGGGGTTTAGCGGAGAGTTGCCGCGTCCTTTGCCTTCTCCAGCGGAGAAGGGGGACCGCGAAGCGGTGGATGAGGAGAGCATTTGTAACCCAACTTACTGGGATTACAGTTATGTTCCTACAACCATATGGATAGATGCGTCAAAATGGTTGATACAGA
>JAZNJA010000019.1:0-4554 GCA_045577755.1 Eubacteriales bacterium | reverse complement strand
TAAGACCGCTTGGCCCCCGACTTCCCCCAAACACCAAACGGGAAGACGGCTTTGGCCGTCCTCCCGTTTTTTCAGATTTTCGGTTTCCTTTGTGTCAAAGTAAAGCTTACCTCCACAAGGAATGCTGTCATGCCGCCATCGGCACCGCGCTCCTCGCCGTCCAGCGCCACCGTGACCCAATGGGCCTTGCTCATGTGGTAGGCGGGGAATATGCCCCGCTCCTGTAAGAGAGAGGGAAGCATCTCAGGGGAGATCTTGAGGTTGACTGTGTCCACGTGCCCATCCCCCGTCAACCCCAATTTCCCGCGGGGAATGCGCATGGCAACGGCGAACCACTTGCGGTTGCCCGTGTGACGGAACACGGCGGTGACGAAGTCCTCCTCAAAGGGGTAGTCGGGGGCGACACTATAGGTGTCGGCAATGTGGGCAAACAGCTCGGCGCGGGTCATGGCGGTCTCCTTTCGGCGGGATGGTCATATTATAGCATATTTGGGCGGATTTTTCAACAGGAAAAAGGGAGGACAATCAAGTCTTGTCGGAATCTGTCTCTTGCTTTTTCGGAGGAAATATGCTATAATAAGACGAAACAAACACAAAGGAGCTTCATCATGTCCGAATTCCTCGACACCCTCCGCGCCATATCCCCCATCCTCGTCTGCCTCCTGGTCTGCGCCGCCAAGATCGTGGAGATCACCATCCAGTCCCTCAAGACCTGCATGATGGTCAAGGGCCAACGCCTCAAGGCCGCGGGCCTGGGCTTCATTGAGTGTACCATCTGGGGCCTGGTCATCTCCACCCTCATCGGTACTCTCGGAGATAACCTCCTTTTGCTGGTCTTCTACTGCGCGGGCTACGCCACAGGCCTCTTCCTGGGCTCCACCCTGGAGAGCAAGATCGCCCTGGGCACCTCCAACCTGGAGCTCATCGCCTCGGACGAGAGCACCTCCAAGATCACCGCCTACCTGAAGGAAAACGGCCGCGGCTACACCGTTTTCGAGGGACAGGGCTCCAAGGAAAAGATGAACATGATCTTCGTGGTCCTCCCCCGCAAGGAGACTCCCCGGGTGCTGAAAGAGATCCGTAAGTCCTGCGACGGCAAGGTCTTCGTGGCCGTGTCCGAGGTCAGTAAGTACGCGGGCGGCTACGGCATGGTCAAATAATCACCGCCTGAAAGGGTAAGAAAAGGAGATACGTATGAATCAGAAGCTCAAGAAGATACTGCTCATCGCCGCCGCCGCTGCGATCCTCGCCATGGGCTTGCTCTGGATCCTTGGCTCGGACCTCAAGCATATTGAGGACACCAACGGCCCCGACAGCTACGCCCTGACCACCATCAACGACGGGGACATCATCAAAAACGAGATGGGTGCCCTGTCACCCGTCACCGTGCGGGAGGCGCTGATCGGCGACGCTATGCATTTCGAGTCCAAGAGGTTCACGGGAGTCCACGAGGTGCTGTATAACAACTACGTCCTCCCCTCGGACGTGGTTTTCAGCATCCATACCCTGTCGGTGACCGAGGGCAACTTCCGCATGGTGGTGGTCCATGATGGCCGGATCGTCGCCGAGATCCACCCGAATTCCGAGGAGCTCATGCAAGAGGTGCGTCTGGAGAACGTCACGGGCTACGTGTCCCTGCGCATCGCGGGGGAGAGCGCGGCCTACAGCTTCCAGATGTCTCCCCTGGATTTCGAGGAGTTCGTCTGTCCCGACGCGCCGTAAGGAGGAAGCCGTGACCACCAAAACCTACAACAAGCTGGTCCGCGACAGCATCCCCGCCATCATCGAGGCCACGGGTGCTTCCTGCGAGACCGAGATCCTGTCCGACACCGACTACCTCCGCCTCCTGGACGCCAAGCTGGACGAGGAACTGGCCGAGTATCATCAGGACCAGAATATCGAGGAGCTGGCCGACCTCATGGAGGTCATTTACGCTTGCGCCAAGGCAAGAGGGTACACCGTAGCCGAGCTGGAAGCCGTCCGCGCCGAGAAGGCCGCCAAGCGGGGTGGCTTCGACCGCAAGGTCCTTCTGAAGACCGTGACGGAGGAATGACATGAATCTGTTTGCCCGTAAGAAAAAATTATGGATCGCCCTGACGGTGGCGCTGGCGGCGGCGATCGTCCTGACGGGGGCTTGCGCCCTGTACCTGGGGGACTACTACCGCGCTGATACCGAGGCGCTGGAGGCCTTTGCCCCTGCCGCGCCCGTGGTCAGCGAGGAATGGAAGGACGGCACCCTCATCACCCGCCCCGAGGGCAGGGACCCCGTGGCGGGGCTGATCTTCTATCCCGGCGGCAAGGTGGAGCATACCGCCTATACCCCCCTCATGGAGGCGCTGGCCTCCGAGGGCATCCTCTGCGTCCTGGTGGAGATGCCCTTCCGCCTGGCGGTGCTGGATATGAACGCCGCCGAGGGGATCCCCGAGGCCTTCCCCGAGGTGGAGCGTTGGTACCTGGGCGGTCATTCCTTGGGCGGCTCCATGGCGGCCTCCTATCTGGCCTCCCACACCGAGGAATTTGAGGGCCTGATCCTGCTGGGCTCCTACTCCACCGCCGATCTTTCGGGGACCGAGCTGTCGGTCCTGTCGGTCTACGGCTCGGAGGACGGCGTCCTGGACCTCGAGAAATACGCGGAGTACAGGCCCAACCTCCCCGAGAGCTTCACCGAGACCGTCATCGAGGGAGGCAACCACGCCTATTTCGGCGCCTATGGCGAGCAGGAGGGGGACGGTACCGCCACCGTGACCCCCGCCGAGCAGCTGCGGCAGACGGCGGAGGCGATCCTGGCCATGCTGGAGGTGGATGCATGAAGATCGAGCTGTTCGTCCTCCCCGCTGTCATGCGGCGGGACTTTATGGACGCCTTCGTCCTCTCCAAGGAGGACTTCGAGCTGCTCCACCCCACCCGGCGGGAGGAGCTGGAGACCGTGGGGGCTGACTTTGATGAGTGGTACGACGAGGCCTACCTTTGGGATAAGATGTCCCCCGATCTCCCCGCGGTGGATTTCGATACCGCTCTGACCCTTTTGCGAGGCCAAAGGGGGACCGTGCTCTTCATGTCGGAGTCCGAGTCCTCCCATAAGCCCTGCGGACTCATCCGCTTCGGGCGGGAGGTCTGTGACTTCGTAGCCATGGCCGATCCGGGAGAACTGGCCGACCGCATTGAGTACGAGTGGAAGGAGGCCCTCCGCCTGACGGGATCAGCCCCCCACGAGCTGACCCTCCCCGAGGATCTCTACGTGTACGATACCACCCTGGATTGGGTCATCGTCTTCACCCATGAGACTGTGACCGCCCCCGAGACCCGCCTCTGCCGCGCCTTTGGCCTTTGAAGAGAGCCCCGACCCGTGACCGCCTCCCGCGAGGCGGTCTTTTTTGTGCCCCGCCTGCGGTTTTTTGCCCAAATCCCCCCAACCTTCTTGCAAAATCCCCTTATTCGTGCTATAATGAAGCCAAGAAACCGCCGCTCTCCCCATAGGGCGGCAGGAACGGAGGTAAAGTACTCTATGGAATTCAACGTCAACCATCCCGTCCTCTACGTCCTGGTGGGTGCCATCATCGCCCTGGTCGTAGCCCAGTCGGTGTTCTTCCTGGCCCGCGCCGTGAGACGCGCCAAGGAGCTGGGCATCGCCAAGGACACCGTCAAGAAGACCATCACCTCGGCGGCGGTCTTCACCATCGCCCCCGCCGTAGCCGTCCTGGTGGGCGTGGTCGCCCTGTCCAAGTCGTTGGGCGTGGCCCTGCCCTGGCTCCGCCTGTCGGTCATCGGCTCCATCACCTACGAGACCGTGGCCGCGGGGAACGCCCTGGAGGCCGCCGGCTCCGGCGCGGGCACCACCGTCACCGACCCCGCCATCTTTATCACCATCACCTGGGTCATGACCGTGGGCATCGCCGCGGGCCTGATCCTGGTGCCCTTCGTCACCAAAAAGCTCCAGCGGAGCATGGGCAAGATCGGCATGAAGGACAAGAAGTGGGGAGAGATCTTCAACAACGCCATGTTCCTGGGTATGATCTCGGCCTTCCTCGGCTACGTTTTCTGCGACGTGGCCCTGGTGGTCAAGGGAGACATGAGCGGTCTGATCCCGGTCTGCGTCATGGCGGTCTCCGCCGTGGTCATGGCGGTCTGCGGACTCATGGCGACCAAGCTGAAGATCCGCTGGCTCACCGATTACGCCCTGCCCCTGAGCCTCATCGCGGGCATGGTCTCCGCCATTCCGATCACAACGCTTCTGGGAGGTTAAGAGCATGAAAAAAGAACTGAACTACATGGACAGCGTCCACCGCTACGGCCGCCTCTGGGGCATCATCGTCGCCGTCGCACTCCTGGGCTTCCCCTTGGTCCTGTCCCTCATCTTCAAGACCGCCCCCGACTTCAAGGTGCTCTGGAAGGGCATCATCGCCACCGCCCCCATGTACTGGGCTGTGGGAGCCATTGAAACCGTGACCTTTGTACCCATGTTGGGTGCAGGCGGCTCTTACCTGAGCTTTGTCACCGGTAACATATCCAACCTGAAAATGCCCTGCGCCCTGAATGCGCTGGAGCAAAACGAAG
>JAZNJA010000018.1:0-9342 GCA_045577755.1 Eubacteriales bacterium | reverse complement strand
GCAGTTTATCGTTCCGATAAACTGCAATAGTGAAATACGCCTTACGGCGTGTGAAATGCCTTCGGCGTGAAATACGCGCTTTGCGCGTGTGAAATTCGCCCGTTGGGCGAGTTGAGGAAAGAAACCCTACGGGTTTCTATTAAAATATAATGGACAGAACCGAAGGTTCTGCACCTCAACTTGCCCGAAGGGCGAATTTCACACTCGCTTGCGAGTATTTCACATGCGCTTCAGCGCATATTTCACGCGCGCAAGCGCATTTCACTTGGGTTTAGCGCAGAGCGATAAACCCAAATTTAAAACGCCCCCGAACCTGTCGGGGGCGTTTTGCGATGCGGTTCTTTACCACTCCAGCTTGATCTCCTCGCGGGTCTCAGAGGAGTCGTAGATGGCTTGCATCATGCGGGCGGTGATGATGACCTGATCAATGTGGGAGGGAAGCTTCTCGCCCGTGCGGATGCAACGGATGAAGCTGTCGATCTCATTCTGGAACATGGGGACACTCTCAAACTCGGGGATCTCCTTGGTCAGCTTGCCGTCCTTGGTACCCCAGACGGTGAAGTTGCCGCCATAGCTGAGACGGATGCCCGCCTTGTCGCCTAAGAAATCGATGTAGGTCTCGCCGACACCGATGTTCTGGGCCCAGGCACCGTTGAGGGTAATGGTGGGGCCGCCCTCGGTGCGGATGAAGCCGGTGACGCTGTCGTCCACGTCGTAGGTGCCGTTCAGATCCTTGGTGATCTCGCTCCACATATTCTCATAGACGTAATTCGGCATATCCACGCCAAGCTTGCAGAAGGCCTGGCCCGAGACGGTCACGGGCTTGGGGTCCCCGGTGCAGTACATGACGATATCCAGGTAGTGAACGCCCCAGTCGATGAGGGCGCCGCCGCCGGCGATCTCCTTGGTGGTGAAGGCACCGCCCAGCCCGGGAATCGCGCGGTGAGCGCGGAAGGACACGTACACGTGGTAGACCTCACCCAGCTCCCCGGCGGCGATGCGCTCGCGGATCTTGTTGACGGCGGTATTGAAGCGGTTGACCACGCCGATGTTCAGGGTCTTGCCCGTCTCGTGCTGGACCTCCTGCATCAGCTTGGCCTCCGCGTAGGTGCGGGCGGCGGGCTTCTCACAGAGAACGTGCTTGCCGGCGCGGAGAGCATCAATGGCGATGGTGGTGTGGGCCTTGTTGGGAGTACAGACCGAAACCGCCTCTACCTCGGGGTCGTTCAGAGCGTCGTGATAGTCCACGATGGCGGTACCGCAGCCGTACTGCTTGACGGCGGCCTCGGCGCGCTCGGGAATGATGTCGCAGAAATACTTGATCTCCACGTCGGGATTGTTCATGTAAGAGGGAATATGGGCGGCGTTGGCAATGGTACCGCAGCCGATGACGGCAACCTTGATGGTGTCCATAGGGATTCTCCTTGTCCTACTCCGAAATCACCCGAAGGGGGTGTGAATCCATTATATAGGATCGGCGTGAAAATGTCAAGATTTTTTGAAGGATTTCCTTGTCTGAAGCCCCAAAAAGTTCTCATTCATGTAAAATATACGACAAAAGTGTGAAAATTTCTACAAAAAAAGACGAACAGTATTGCTTTTTTCTAAATAATGTGATACAATATAAAAGTATTAGGGACGGTATCAATCCCAGAGCTTTTTGGAGGTTTGACCAATGGACAATTTAACTTTTGACTTATTAAAGCTAGGCAACCAGTTATGTTTCCCCATGTATGCCGCTTCTCGGGAGGTCATCAAGCAGTATAAGCCCTTTTTGGACGAGCTGGATCTGACCTATACGCAGTATATCGCCATGATGCTTCTTTGGGAGCACAAGACTATGACGGTCAAGGAGATCGGAGACCACCTGTATCTGGATTCGGGTACACTGACTCCCCTGCTCAAGAAGCTGGAGGCCAAGGGCTTCATCACCCGCGCTCGCTCCACCAAGGATGAGCGGAATCTCATAATCAGCATCACCTCCGAGGGAGAAGCCTTGAGAGATCGGGCGTTGCACATTCCCTGTGAGATGGCCAAGCTGAATCCTCTGACCCTGGAGGAGACCACGAAGCTGTACCACCTGCTCAACAAAATGCTGGGAAAGCAGGATAACGGTGATCCGGACTGGAAATTTATCGAGAACAAGCCCTGAACCGGCGCGTCCGCTTTGTCGGACGCGCTTTTTTTTTTTGAAAACACCGAACCTGACGGCGGTTGATCGATACAGTATATACGGAGGAAAATAAAACAGGCGGTTGAGTGATTTACAACCAATGGTTTCTTGACAAATCCCCCCCGATGCGTTATACTGTACGCAACGGACCATCCCCACTGCGTCGGCCTCTGTGCCGACTCGTAAGAAAGGAAGAAACATGAAGAAAAAAATCAAGGACGGTAGCCTCTACTACCGTCAAAAGGACATCCTCCGTCCCATCGGTGCTGTGCTCCTCCCCTTAGGCCTTGTGGTCATGTACATCGGCTTCGGCTACCTCGCTTACATATTCGGTTCCATCGCGGTTCCCGCGGGGCTGGTGCTGTTCATCATCGGCGGCTCTAAGCACATCTCGGACAACGACGTCACCGAACAGATCGAGCATGCCATGCTGGACTACGATCGAGGCGTGACCGATATGACAGGCTACGACCGCATAGTCCTGAAGCAGCCCGCCCCCGTGGAGATCTCGGCCTACAGCTTTGGCCCTGAGACCAAGTACTACAAAAAGGGCAAGAACGGCACCGTGATCTCGGACCGACTGACCCGCACCCACATTTTCTACACCAAGGACACGCTCATGATCGTGGGCCGCGCTCTGGCGATTACCGATCTCAGCGACGGAGGCGGCGTGACCGATTTCTCGGAGCATATCGCCCTTTCGGGTATTCGCTCTGCCGCCCTGGAGGCACATGAAACCACCGTGACCCTGTCCAATACGGGCAAGGCCATGGCCGTCAAGTGGTACGAGCTGGTGCTGATGGGTGAGGAGGAGGAGCTGCTCCGCATCCCCGCCAAGAACGACATGGACGCAACGGGTCTGGTGGATGATATCAACCACCGCTGCGGTAAGTGACCCCGTCCAGAACAGAATCCCGCCGCCGACAGGACGGTCGGCGGGGTGATTCTTTATGGGAAAGCCAAGATCATTCTACCTTGGTAAACAGGTTGTCCAGCCATTTCTGGGCACCGCGGGAGTTGCTCTTGTAGTAGGAGCTGATGCTCTTGGCATTCTGATGAACGGCGAAGCAGGGAAGGTAGACCAGATTCCAAAGCTGGGCGTTGCCGTCGCAGAAGGCGATGCCGGGATCATAGACCACGGTGTTGTAGATCAGCTCTACCATGTCGCGGTCGTCGGGAGCCTCGGAGACACGGAGCTGCAGCACCTCGTCGTAGTACTTCTGCTGGACGAGGGTCTTGGAGTAGTAGCCCATCAGCTCCAGCGCCTGACCCACCATGTCCTTGTTTCGGACGGTATTGGGAAGAACAATGTTGTTGCCCCAGTTGACGTGGGCGTACTCCTGCTGGCCGACGTCGTACTTCGGCATGGGAAGCATACCCAGAGCGAACTCGGACTCCAGGAACATGGTCCCCAGCTTATCGTGGGTGAAGTAGGTGTTTCCGTCCAGGAAGTCGATGATGATATTGGTATTGGCGCGCTCACCGAAGGACCAGATGTAGGTGCTCTCGTCCTTAGTCCAAGCAAAGAGCTTGTCGTACATATCCACCAGACGGTCGTTGTAGAGGGACAGCTCGAAGGTGTCGGTGTCGTTGCGGGTGGCGACGTAAATATCACAGCCCTGCATGAAGGCTGATCCGTTGGCGTCCCACAGAGCGGAGAAGCCGTAGGTGTCCTTGTTGTTGCGTCTGCCGTCGCCGTCATCCACGTAGAGCCCCGCGGTCATGCCGAAGAAGGCATCCAGGGTCCACTCACCGTTGCGTACAGCCTGGTAGGGAACCTCGCGGTTGGCCTCTGCCAGCTTGTTCTTATTGCAGTAGATCATGTTGATGGAGTACTCGCAGAAGTCGCCCAGACCGATGAAACAGTGGTCGTTGATGGAGAGTCGGTTCATGACCTCGGTGTTCCAGTAGGGCTGCTCGGGATCGAAATCGGGCAGATCCCGGAAATCCATGGCGTAGTTCTGGGTGATGAAATTGACGTAGCTGTAGTAGGGGTGCAGGATGCAGAGCTGGTAGTCATCGTCGCCCGACATGATGGAGGGCTGGACGGTATCGAAGACCTCGCCTCCCGTGACAATGGTGTCCACGTGCTCGTACTCGATGGAGATCCCCAGATAGTCCTCTACCATGGTGTTCATTTCGTAAATGGTATTGTTGAGAACGTGGATGCTGCCCTGCTCGTTGCTCATGGACTCGGCGAAGTACCACGTACCGGGGGTGTTGAAGCCCACCATGCGGAAAACCTCTCCCTGATAGTCGGTCTTTTGCACGTCGGGGAAGAAGTCGTTCTCCTGTTCGGTTACGGCCTCGGTGGTGGCTGCTTCGGTTCCCTCGGGGTTCTCCGTGTTGGTTCCACAGGCGGCCAGGGGGAGGATCATCAGGAAAGCCAGCACGAGGGCCAGCCATTTTTTCATATGGGTCATGACGTTTCTCCTTGCAAAAAAAATAAGCGGCATCTGGAGAGAGTACCGCCTTTAGTATAGCATGAAAAACACCGCTTGTCAAGAAATTTTCAGAATATCGAGAATAAATTGTGCAAAATAAATCGGCGTACTTATCCGAACAGAGCGAAGAACCGGTCCAACAGCCCCAGATGTTCCAGAAGGATCTTGCATCCCATGAGTACCAGCACGATGCCGCCCACCAGCTCGGCCTTGGACTTGAATTTCGCGCCGAACAGATGGCCGACGTAGACACCCACAGCCGACAGGGCGAAGGTGATTACGCCGATGAGGCTCACGGCGGGAACAATGCGTACCTCCAGGAAGGCGAAGGTCACGCCCACCGCCAGCGCGTCGATGCTGGTGGCTACGGCCATGGGGAGCATGGCCTTGGGGCAGAAGGAGCAGTCACACTCCTCGGCGCCCCCGAAGGACTCCTTGATCATGTTGGCACCGATGAGGCCGAGCAGGACGAAGGCGATCCAGTGATCGACCTGCTCAATATAGGAACGGAAGCCGCGGGCCAGAAAATATCCCAGCACCGGCATGGCCGCCTGGAATCCACCGAAATACAGGCCGGTGATCACGGCGTGACGAGGCTTCAGCTTAGGCGCGGCTAACCCCTTGCAAATGGCTACGGCCATAGCATCCATGGAGAGACCGATGGCTAATATGAACAACTCAAAGAGCGTCATGAGGACCTCCGAAAACAGAATTCTGTGTACAGAGCGTACAAATAATTATTATAGCACAGATGTGGGGCTTTGTCAAGGGAAAAGTCGTACAAAAACTCATATCCTACGGATGATCCATAGGCTCCCATCCGGCGTACGGCCATATTATTTTAGTGAAACTACGCAAGATACTTGACAAATTGCGCTGTATCATGTATAATAGTAACAAATCATCCCCCCACCCCCCTAAAAAAGGAGATTCAAATGAAAGCTTTACACGCGAAACGTATTCTGACCGTCTTGCTGGCCGCCCTCATGCTGGCCACCTGCGCCGTGGGGCTGGTTCTCCCCGCCTCCGCCGCCGAGGTCTCGGTGCAGAACGGCACGGGCACCCGCGGTGCCGTCAGCGTCAGCACCAGCTACGCCTACCGCGCCAAGGTCAACGGCGAGTTCACCGCCTTCTCCTTCGCCATGCCCACCTGGACCCAGCCCGACTCGGCCTGTACCCTGGCCCTGTACAAGTGGACGGGAGATCCCGAGGACTCCCTGAAGGCTGAGCCCATCGCCACCCAGCGCTTTGACCCCATGCGGGACAACGCCACCAACAAGATCACCTTCGACCCCCAGCCCGCGGGTGAGTACCTCTTCGCGGTCATCGAGCCCCGGGGCTCGGTGGGTGTCTGGACCAACGAGAACTGCACCGACAATCTGGGCTTCCTCTACTCGGACGGCCAGGAGAAGAACTCCCTGCCCGAGCTGAAGATCACCTTCACCGAGGATCTGGCCGAGCCCTTCGGTAAGTGCGAGACCATCATCGAGCCCGTGGACGGGAACCACACCGCCCCCGAGGAGTACGTCATCCCCGAGGACAGCCTCATTTATACCCACGAGGTCATGCCCGATACCTGGGTGTTCACCGACGGCCTGGGCCGCGTGTCCCTGACCAACGCCGAGGTGGGCGATCCTCGCGCCGACAAGACCGTC
Source organism: Eubacteriales bacterium (assembly GCA_045577755.1). Classification (GTDB taxonomy): domain Bacteria; phylum Bacillota; class Clostridia; order Oscillospirales; family CAG-272; genus CAMEON01. Next base: position 3,070 of record JAZNJA010000018.1, on the reverse strand, counting down.
TCCATGTTCTTCTGGACCTGGCACAACGGCCGTCCCACCTGCATCAACGTCAACGATGCCGCCGAGAAGTACCCCGAGGCCGTCCGCGACTTCGACCACCCCATCTGGACTCCCGCCGGCTTCCAGGGCTCCTGGAACGAGCCCATCTACGGCCACTATGAGTCCAGCGACCAGTGGGTGCTCCGCCGTCAGGCCGAGCTGTTGGCCGCCGCGGGCGTGGATGCCATCCTCACGGATAACACCAACGGCACCGTTACCCATAAGCCCGGCTACACCGCCCTCTTTGAGTCCTGGGGCAAGGCCATGGACGACGGCGTCCTGACCCCCAAGGTCTCCTTCATGCTCCCCTTCGGCGGCGGTGAGAACACCGACGTCCAGGTGCGGGATATGTACATGGACTTCTACCGCGCGGGAGACCACCACAAGCTGTGGTTCTACTGGGAGGGTAAGCCCGTTCTCATGGCCCGACAGAACGCCATCACCACCAACGATAACGCGGGTAAGGAGATTTCCAACTTCTTCACCTGGCGCGGCGGTCAGTCCGCTTACGTGGTCAACCGCACCAACTACGGCGAGTGGGGCTGGCTCTCTACCTATCCCCAGGCCGTCTACTACGCCGACCGTAACGCACAGAAGGAAAAGCTCGCCGAGCAGATCACGGTGGGCGTGGCCATGAACCATAACTACGAGCTGGGCCAGCTTTCCGCCATGAGCGGCAACAACGTCATGGGCCGCTCCTATACCCACGATAATCAGACCCGCTACTTCGACGAGGGCAAGGAAGCCTCCAAGTGGGGCTACAACTTCGCCGAGCAGTGGAGCTACGCTCTGAAAATCGACCCCAAGATGGTCTTTATCACGGGCTGGAACGAGTGGGCCATGGCCCGCATCGACGGCTGGCCCTCGGGCTGGGAGTCCGAGGTTCCCAACGCCTTCTGCGACCAGTTCAACGACGAGTTCTCCCGTGACCTGGAGCCCACTAAGGGCGCTCTGAAGGACCACTACTACTACCAGATGGTCAACTTCGTCCGTCAGTACAAGGGCGTCCGTCCCATTCCTACCCCCACTCTGCAGGCAACCATCGACATCACCAAGGATAACACCCAGTGGAGCGAGGTCGGCCCCTACTACGCCGCCTACATCGGCAACACCGGTGACCGCGAGGGCGAGGGCTGGGGTAACCTGCAGTATCATGAGTATTCCGGCCGTAACGACATCATCGGCGCGAGAGTCGCCCGTGATGCCGACAACCTCTACTTCTACGTGGAGTGCAACGAGGACATTACCCCCTACACCGATCCTCTGTGGATGGTGCTCTACATTGATTCCGACCAGCAGAACCAGGGCTGGGAGACCTTCGACTACGTCCTGAACAAGACCTCCCCCACCGCCGACAAGGCTACCCTGGAGAAGTTCACCGGCAACGGCTACGAGACCGAGAAGGTGGGCGAGGTGGAGTACACTGTGGACGGCAAGTATATGCAGGTCAAGGTGCCCAAGACCATGCTGAATATCAGCGGCTACGACTTCACCGTAAACTTTGCCTGGACCGACAACGTCCATGACGAGGCTGACGCGGGTGAGCGCGGCGACTCTGATTACAAGTACACCAAGTTCTCGGGCGACATCATGGACTTCTACATCTCGGGCGACGTGGCTCCCGCGGGCCGCTTCAAGTTCTCCTATATCTCCACCGCCGAGAACGCCGGCGTTGAGTCCACCGACACCGAGCAGCCCACCGGGGCTCCCACCGATCCCGTAGAGACCCCCACCGAACAGCCTACCGACGGCGAGACCGAGGCCCCCACCGACGCCCCCGCCACCGAGGCTCCCACCGAGACTCCCAAGAAGGGCTGCGGCTCCTCCGTGGCTCTGGGTCTGGTGGCTCTGGTCGCCCTCATGGGTACTGCCCTCCTTGGCAAAAAGGAGCGTTGATCCGTAGCGATTCCTACTACATAAAAAAAGGAGAAAAGCCATGAAAATCCGTAACCGCGTTCTCACAGCCATACTCCTGACCGCGCTGGTTCTGACAAGCCTCACCCTCCCCGCCTTCGCCGAGGAAACCGACAACTACGTAGCCGCCCACTGGAAGTTCCAGAACGAGGAGGGCTACTACACAGGAAGCGTGGAGGACGATACCCTCCGCTTCATCGACCTGACGGGCAACGGCAACGACCTGGAGGTCTGCTTTGAGGGTAACGGCGACAAGCTGGATATCTTCGAATGGGACGAGGGCGCTACCATGGGCGAGGACGGCGTGTACAAGACCAACTCCTCCCTCCGCTTCGGCAACACCTGGGAGAAGGCCCTGTCGGTAGACCCCTACGACGCCTCCCAGACCGAGTACAGCGGCGCCTACGTGTCGGGTAAGTACTTCCAAACCGTAAACGGCGCTCCCCTGAACAATGTGGACAGCACCACGGGCTGGACGGTGGAGATTATCTTCAAGATCGACGAGGAGTGGAACAACAACTACAACCGCTACACGGGTCTCTTCTCCCGTCAGGGCGTGGTAGAGTCTCAGGATGAACCCGCCTTCTCCATGGCCCTCTCCGAGCTGATCAGCGGCGGTTCCTCCGACGGCTACATCGGTACCGAGGGTGCCACGGGTCTGCAGTACGTACACGTGGACGTGGACGAGAACAAGACCAACTACGAGCTGATGAACGGCGAGATCTACGCCGAGCAGTGGATCCACTTTATGGTCACCAGCGACGGCTACTACACCGAGGTCTACATCAACGGTGAAAACGTCTTCGCCAGCGGAGAGAACAACGAGATCTACATCACCGACTCCCTCTTCAGCTGGGAGGTGGGTGTAGGCCGTAAGCTGGGCACCGACAAGGCCACCATGAACCCCAAGCACCCCGAGGGCCTCATCCGCCGTCTCTTCTGCGGCTCCATGGCCGAGATCCGCTTCACCATGAACTACATGGATATCGAGGACTCCCTCCTGTACGGTGAGGATGCCCTGGAGAATAACAAGCAGACCGAGGCACCCACCGACGAATTGACCGAAGCCCCCACCGACGAGGTCACCGAGGCGCCTACCGAGGCCCCCACCGAGGCC
>JAZNJA010000017.1:0-10404 GCA_045577755.1 Eubacteriales bacterium | reverse complement strand
CTTCCGCTTCGCCATTGTAGGACGTGACAACAAGCGTGAACATATTCTCATACGCCTTGTCTGTACAGTCCCCAATGGTGTCGTCGGGGTAAACCGCAGTCAGGATCTCGGTCAGGTTGCCCTTGGGCGCAATGGTGAAGGAGCTGCCATCCCGCTTGATGGTAAAGCCCGCCGTGAGGTCCTTTTCGGACTGGAAGGAATACTTGTCCCCATTCAGGATAAAGTCGAAGTCTTTGTCCTTGATGGGGTTAGGCACGACCTTGACGCTGTAATCCTTCTCTTCATCGGTGGGAGAGGCGAAGACGTACTTGACCTCTACCTTCAAGGGATCGTCGGTCTTCATGCGGAAATTACTTCCCGTACTCATAACGTCCTCCCCATCCACGGTGGCATAGAAGCCCGTGAAATCGGTGGTAAAGCCGCCTGTGAAGTAGATGATGAAGCCCAGCACACCGATGAGGGCGAGGATGATGAGGGCATACAGAATGATTTTAGGCCAATTCATATAGACACCTCCTTAAAAGCTCATGCGGGTGCGGCTCAGAGATACGCTTCGGACAGCCGACACGGTTCTAACGTGGACGGTCTGAGTCAGCCCCGTGTTCTTCTCGGTGACGGTAATCGTCACGAAGGGGAGCTTGTCATCGGTGTAGCCGTCAAAGGTGCAGGTGGCCTTGCCGAGTTGATTACCCGTAGTCCACGTGAAGGACGCAGGATCCTCCTGGGCCTCGATCCTCAGCTTGCCGTCCTCGATGCGTACCGTGAGGAAGGTGTGGATGCCCCCCGTCTTGGGGAAATAGGCGTAGCAGTAGCCCTGGGTGTCCATGAGATCTGCCACGGTCAACTCCACGTTGGCGTTGATGGTGCCGATTACCGCACCGGAGGAATCGTAGTTCTTCTGGTGGGTATCAATACCGCCGTGAGCCTGAATGGAAATGGCGTAGTCGGGGATAAAGGTACTGCCCGTAGAGCCGAAGACGTTGGAGGGGAGCAGATCGAACAGGTAGGTGTTGCCGCTCTTGACCTCGGCCACACGGATATTCCAGTCGCTGTCCGAAACCATGGTGGCACCCGTGGGCTCGATGGTCAGCGAGGTGGGCTTACCCACATAGTTGCAGAGGCAACGGGCGGTGAAGCCTCCGTCGCGGGTGATGACCGTGATGACGATATCTCCCGTGAAGGGCTGGTAACAGGTAACGGTGGCGTTGGTACTGCCGTCGCTCTCGGGGGTGACGGTGATGTAGTCGGTCACATCCCCCACACCCGTACTGTCTGCCCAGGCTACCGTCCAATCCACCTCCTTATCCTCGGTGGTGGCGGGCTGGATGGTGGCGGTAAGGGTCTGCTTGAGGGTAGGCTGGTTGTTGGTCACCGCAACGGTCACGGGAGAGACCGCGACGGTGATGAAGGGGCTCTTTTCGGGCTCGATGTGCAGAGATTCCGCCGTTTCGGATGCGGTGGTTTCTGCCTCGGTGTCGGAAAAGAGATCCCCGGGGTCACAGCTTGCCAGAGATACGGCGGTCAGGATCGTGACCACCGACATCAGCAAAGCTACGAATTTAGTTTTGTTTTTCATTGAATTTCCTCCTTTTCAGGATGTAGAGATCTTGCGACCTCCGATCAGAAAATGATCTCGCTGTAGTCCAGATTGACGTCGCTGACGGTACCTACGGTACGAACGTTGAAGGTGTAGGTAATGCCGGTCACCTTCTCGGTGAGGGTCACGGTGACATAAGGCTCCATATCGTCGATGTAGCCATCAAAGACCGCCTTGGACACGGTACCGTCCACATTCTTCTTCTCGGTGTTGTACGCGGTGGGATAGCTCTGACCGGAGATGTAGAGCTGACCGTCGCGGATGCCGACGAAGATCTGGTTGGCGATGGCGGTACCTGCAAAGTAGGCGCTGTAGTAGCCTGCGGTGTCGAAGAAGTCCATGGTCTGGAGAGTGAGCTCGCCCTGCTCGGTGCCGGTCAGGTTACCGCTTGCGTCATGGGTGGTATTCTTGGTCTTGATACCGCCGTGAGCCTCCAGTACGATGTCATACTCGGGAGTGAAATCAGCGCCGGGAGCACCGAAGATGTTGGACAGGGAGATCTCGTGATAGGTCGTAGTCTGACCGACCTCCGCGATATCAGTGTTCCAATCGGTATCGGTAACCATGGAAAGATCGCTCAGATCCACATCGATCTCGGAAGGCAGACCCACGTACTTGCAGATACAGCTTGCGGTGAAACCGCCCTCCATGGTGGTAACGGTGATCACGATATTCCCGGTGAAGGGCTTCACGCAGGTAATAGTAGCCACGTTGCCGCCGTTCTCATTGGTGGTGAGCATGACGTAGGAGCTGACGATCTCGGTGCGGGAGGTGTCCTCCCAGTTGACCGTCCAGTACACGTCCTTATTCTCGGCGGACTCGGGCAGGACGGTGGCGGTCAGGATGTGCTCCAGGACGTTACCGTTGGTGGTGGCCCGGGTCACGGTCTTGGCGGACAGAGACATGAAGGGAGAGTTCTTGGCCTCGATGGAGAGGGAGGGGGTGGTCTTGGCAGGCTCGGTGTCGGCATCCTTGCCGAGGCCGTTCGGATTGCAGGCCACGAGGGTGAGGGTGGAAAACGCCATCACGGCGACCAGCAGAATGGACAGATACTTCTTGAAATTCTTCTTCATAAGGTAATTCCTCCTTTAATTAACAGTTAGATTTGGTTTTGTGGTGCTTTGCGTACTTATCGGAACGGTAGCGGTTCACAACGCCTTTCTTAAAGCCCTGCGCTGCTGCCGATCTCGCACTGTAACGCTTGGGGATGCTGTACGCTTCATCCCAGCCGTGCTTGAAGCCGATGTCATAAGCGGTGTCCTTATCGCTCTTGACCTGCTTCTGATAGGCCTTGACCTGGGCGGTTTTCTTGCCCACGAAGGCTTTGGTTTTCGCGCCCGCTTTCTTGACGGTGCGCTTGAAGCCCGACTCGGACTTCCTGGTGGTGTCTTTGGTTGCTTCCATGGAAGACCTCCTTTGTGTGAGATAAAACTGCGGCTCGGGTGGGCTTGTCCGCATCCAAGCCGCAGAAACGTATGTTTTTTACTGACCCTTTAGGGGTGACATGCCGCCGCTTACTTCAGCAGCATATTGAGCAGAGCCTTGTCGGATGCGCGGAAGGGTTTGATGGCGCACTCATACTCCACGCCGTACTCGTCGTAGGACTTCACCGCGTAGGTGTTGCCGCTGATGACCTTTCCGGTGGCATCGTCCTTGATCTCGAAGGGCTTGACCACCAGTTCGGCGGCCATGGCGCTTCCGAAGACGATATCCAGAACGGTGTAACCGCCCTTGTCGGGGGGAATGATGGCCACGCGGACGTCCTTGCCTCTGACGTTACCACGGATGAAGTAGGAGAAGTAGCTCTTGCCGTCCTTCTCAAATACCTCGCGCTCCACGAAAATGTTCTTTTCTGCGTTCATGTTTCTTTACCTCCTGTTGCAGTTATTGAATTGAATTTGGGTTACTGATGCGATCCGATTACGGGGATCAGCCGCCCTTGCGCTGGGAGATCTCGCGGGCTTCCTTCTTGGACTTGCCCTCGGACAGAGCCTTCTTGTATTTATACAATCCGGCATGGTCGCCCTGTGCCTGAAGGTAACCGGAGCGGATACCGGCTTCATAATCCGTGAGCTCCTTACCCTCCTTGGGGCCATGCTTGTGTACCTTGGCCTTACGCTCCTCGGCGTAGCCCTTGGCTCGCTTGGACGGGATCGCCCATCTGCGCTTGTTGTACTTTTCGTTTGCCATGTGCAAACCTCCTTGTTGAGTTTTGTTGGTGCCCGTAGGCTATTCAGTTGTAGTGCGTGATACGGCAGGATGATGTGAAACTGTGTTTCGTGCGATTGTGTGTCGGAAGGTGGCCACCTTTACTTTGCAAAAACCGCACCGATGATCGGTTTCGTAGCCTTGTCGATCACGCTATCATTACGGAGTCAGTTTAACCGAACTCCAATAATGCAGAGAATAATTGGCATTTCTGCCGGTTACGGCTTGTATTCGCGGACGGTGACGTTGGTCGGGATCCGCTTGCCGTCGATCTTGATCCGATTCCTGAAACGATACTCATACTCAGCATCCCTCTCCGGTGTCCGAGAATAGTAGGTGTCACGGCTGATGAGCTGGTTGGACTCCTCATCATTGAAGAGAAGTCCGAGCCGCTGCCTGACGATGAAATGACGCGTTCTGTAGACGTTGCTTGCTCCCTTCAGAAATTCCGCTCGCTGTTTCATACGGATTCCTCCTCTCCAAACGGATGATCATAATGAGATTGCAGGAACTCGACGAGCTTCTTGTTCTGCGAATGGACGTACTGGGAGCTTACGTTCAGCTCGACTGCCATCTTATCCTGGGTGTATCCCTTAACATACAGGCAGACGTAAAGGTCGAACAGATACAGGGGCGCGTTCATAATAATCTTATTGTACCGATCCACCATGCTCCTTACTTTGTTGATGCCCACGTCGCCTTTTACAGAATCCAAGATTGCCTTGCGTGCGTAGTAGTAGCGGATATCCTTCAAATCTCTTCGTACTTTTTCGGGTGAAATCATGCTTTTCCTCCTGTTTTCGTCTGTGATTTGTTACCTTACTTACAAGAAGCAGGTTTGGAAAATATTTTGATAATGCTCTGCATTATTTCCAAATCCTTACCCGACAAGGTTTCAGATAACTGTTCAAGCAATGCGGCTTGTGATTCTGACAGGTATTTCATCCCCAGTCGATAGCCATCGGCTATTTTAATGCCACCGCCTCCGCCTTGTATTGTAATAATGGGGTAAGAGCATGAAAGAATCAAAATATCTCGTTCGATGGTTCTCAAAGACACGTTAAAGTGATTGGATAATTCAAATCTCGTTGTTTCTCTATGTTCCAAAAGATATTCCAAAATCATTTGTCTGCGCTCCGACGTATTCTTCATGCTCTCACCTCCCTTCTTGTTTGATGGCTGTATTGTAACAGGGGAACTCGACACCTAATGACGAGTTCGAAAAAATAATTTCGATTTTTTAATTTTTCTGAATACCTATCAAATCTGCTTTCATAGGCGTATAAAACAGAAAAAGCCGCCGACGCGACAGACTACCTATGGTTTCCCCATAGGATCATCCATCGTATCGGCGGCTTCACAACTTAGCGATTAGCATCGCAATTCTGGCATTACCAACCAATTTCAAGGCAGGACCTGAAGGACGACTTAACGTAGCACTATTTCAGCTAGGCATCCTCCGTCGTTTGCCGTATTCAATTTTCTGATAAGATCGCAAATCAACCGCTTAAACGGTCTGCATCTCTGGGTATGGTCACTTCGATCAGGTCTTGGCGTCTGCTCTTGTAGGAACGGACCATGGCCACACCGCACCGTTTGCATTGAAATCGGTGCTTGCCGTTCTGATCCCGATATCCGGTACTCAACGTTCCACAATTTGGACAGTACATTTGCACGACCGTCCATGTATTCAATTCTCTTTGAACCATATGGTTACCTCCCTCAATACATCTTTATACAACTCACCAGGACGCCTTGGATCATGCAATCCTCCGCCTCCACAATGATATCGGACATAGCTTTGTTTTCCGGATGAAGCACAACCTTCTTCCCTTTGTGATAAATACGCTTCAAGGTGCTTTCTCCGTTGACCAAGGCGGCTACGATCTCCCCGTCCTCAGCGGTGTTCTGCTGCTTCAGGACAACGAGATCATTTTCCCGTATTCCAACGTCGATCATACTTTCACCATAGGCACGGAGAATAAACAAATTTCCGTTACCAAACAATGCCGAGGGAAGCGCATAACATTCCTCAATATTCTCGATTGCTTCGGTAGGGCTTCCGCAGGCAATATCGCCAACGAGGTAAGCCATAGTGGTTTCACCGGGCTTTAACTGAGGGATCACTTCAATATTACCGAGCTTTGTTCTGGTGATCCTTCCCTCATTCTCCAATGCTTTGACATAGCGCTGGACCAAATTAAGCGAGCTCATATTCATAGCTTGCATGATTTGGCGGTAAGTGGGGGCTTGGCCGTTTTCCTTTTGATATTCAATGATATACTGCTCCATGGACAGCAGTCTTTCTTGATTCAAGGTTCTCATATTCGCTCCTCCTCTCTATATTGAACGCTTCGTTCATTTTGCTGTGTTCGTATTATAACATGACTTCCCCTCGGTGTCAATAGGAAATTTGGCATAAAAAATGAGGTCGCACTTTTGGTTACGACCTCGCATGATGTAATCATTAAATTGGATAGTTACAGGAACTTTTGGATCAGCTCGCCAAACTCCTGCTTGACTTCCTCCGGGGCTACGATCTTGATTTTTCCACCGTAATTAAACAACCATGAATAAAAGGTAGAACAGGCTGTGACAGGTTCTGTAATGAGGAAATGATCCTCGTCTTCGCCGGGTTGGATCGTAATATCCTCTCCGAAACGGTCAATCACCTTTTCCATTACGTCATACGTACAGGACAGAGTCACATCGGTGGTTTGATCGCCGTACATCAGAAACGCAGAATCGCAGTATGCCGCCAAATCGAAGCCTTCGGGTAACGGAAGCCGTTCTTCTTTCTCCATCTGAATGGCACATATCTTGTCCACGCGGAATTTGTGAATACAGTTCTCTCCCTTCCGCATACGGCAGCCGATCACGAAATAGCTATCCATATTCCAGACCAACGCGTAGGGGCTGAATTTGTATCGGTAGCCATCGAAACGCAAGGACTTCTTCCCTTCTCGGTCATATCCGTAATACTGGAAGGAAACCTGCCTATTCTGATTGATGGCAGTGTTCAGCCAATCCGCCATAGTCAGGGTATTCTTATCGTTGTCCTTTAGTTTGCTGACGAACAGGTTCCGGCGAAGATCCTCCGATTGATTCTTATTGGCCAGCCCTGCGATCCGCTTCACAAGCTCTTCGGTCTGTTCCCGCGGAATGAATTTAGCCGCTTGTACCGCGTCGATCATAAGCTTCAGCTCAAAGGAGGAAAAATACCGACTGGCAAAGAAATACTGGTTCTGGGTGCTTCTATTTCGGATGATATCGAATCCGAGGTCTTGCAGAGCCGTAATATCACCGTCAATGGTCTTGGGGATGGCTTCAATACCTTGCGCGGAGAGATGCGTTTGAATCTGAGCCAACGTTACGGGGTGTTCTTCGTCGGTATGCTCCCACAGGTATTTCAGGATGTAGAGGGCACGGAAACGGTCTGTTTTGGGCATTTCTTTACCTCCGATTTTCTTTGTTTAGACAAACTCCCCCACCCGTGAGGGCGGGGGAGCGGCTCCCATTAGAAAGGAGTGGAAATATGCAAATAAAACGTTATACGTGTTTCGAAAATTACAAAACGCCCTTCTGCAATATCAGATTGGCATACAGCGCCTTTTCACCTGTTACAATGAATGCGTATGCATTCTTTGCCTCATCGTAAAAAGCAAAGCGCTCGATATCGCCGATCACGCTTTCGCCACGAGGTTCGTGCTTAGCAATGATTTTCTTGTACTCGTCCCAAATGGGGGTCTTAATGGGATCACCAGGAGTAACCTGCATGAGTGTCACAGGATGCTCTACATAGGTATCCAGAGGAAACAGAGACAAAACTGCGTCTAGGATCTCTACTGCGCCATGTCCGTCCGCACGGAGAACAATAGCATTTTTTCCCAAACTCTCGGCGGGAAGGTTAGCGTCTGCAATGACAATGCGGTCACTATGACCCATCTCACAGAGCACCTTGAGCATTTCGGGAGAAAGGATCGGAGGTATATTTTTCAACATGATTCTTTCCTCCTTAGCGGCTCATCTTACCGTACAGAGGCCCGTAGGTCCGGCAAGCTCTGTAGTCCTGCCCCTCCTTGTCCATGCCGAAGGCGTTCCAGCAGGCGGGACGGTAGATCTGCTCCTCAGGGACGTTGTGCATGCACACGGGGATACGGAGCATGGAGCACATAGTGATGAGATCCGCACCGATGTGGCCGTAGGAGATGGCACCGTGGTTGGCGCCCCAGTTCATCATGACCTCGTAGGCGGTCTTGAAGGGGGAACCCTCCTTGCCGTCGCAGCGAGGTGCGAACCAGGTGCAGGGCCAGGAGGGGTTGGTGCGCTCCATGAGGGTATCCGGGACCTCGTCGGGGAGCTTCACCGTCCAGCCCTCGGCGATCTGGAGGACGGGGCCCAGGCCCTTGACCAGATTGAGACGGATCATGGTGCAGGGCATCTCGGTACGGGTGGTGAAGTGGCTGGAGAAGCCGCCTCCGCGGAAGTTGTCCAGACCCGCCTCGCACCACACGGTGGCGGCGGTCATCTTCTCGATATCCTCGTCGGTGATCTCCCACCAGCGCTTCATGACAGAGTTACCGTTCTCATCGGTGCATTCACCGCAGGCGTCCAGGCAGGCGGCACCCGAATTGAGCAGGTGGATGATACCGTCAGACTCGGCGGCCTTCCCTTCCAGCTTGTAGCCGGTCACCCGCTCGGCGGCCTCTCCCGACCAGTAGGTACGGACGTCGGCAAAGATCTGAGCGCGGTGGGTGAGCAGGCGCATCATGAGCATACCCATGCCGTTGAGGATGTCGTTCTCGGTAGCCAGAGTGTAGGGCTCACGGGCACCCTGATAGTCAAAGGTCGAGGACAGGAGTGCCTCGGGGTAGTCGCAGTTGGGCCAATGATCCGTCCACTGTCTCTGGCCTTGGAAGCCGCCCGCAATGGCGTTGTGACCCACGCGCTCCTCCACGAAGGCATCGGGAAGGTCAGGGTTGCCCGCCATGAGATCCTTGATGATGCAGTACATCTTGACGGTGAATTCCCACTGCTTCTCCTTCTCGGCGTCGGTGAACTTGATCTTTCTCTCCTCACCGAGGAACTGGACAGACTCGGGGTTGTCGTCGCGGCCCTCCTTGCAGTGGGCTTTCGTCCAGGCCAGAGCCTTCCGGTACTCCTCCTCGTTGTAGATGCCCTCCTCCATGCGGCGCAGGATCTCCACCTCGTCCACGGATTCCACGCGCATACCGAAGTATTCCTCCAGCATATCCTGATCCATGATGGAGCCGGCGATGCCCATGCACTGGGAGCCGATCTGCAGGTAGGACTTGCCCTTCATAGTGGCCACCGCCAGAGCGGCGCGGCCGAAGCGGAGGAGCTTTTCCTGCACGTCAGCGGGGATCTCGGTGATCTGATCACGATCCTGCACCTCGTGGCCGTAGATGCCGAAGGCGGGGAGGCCCTTCTGGGCGTGGCCCGCCAGCACGGCGGCGAGGTAGACAGCGCCGGGGCGCTCGGTGCCGTTGAAGCCCCAAACGCCCTTGATGGTGTGGGGATCCATGTCCATGGTCTCGGAGCCGTAGCACCAGCAGGGGGTGACGGACAGGGTGATGTCCACACCTTCGCGCTTAAACTTATTGGCGCAGGCGGCGGCCTCGGGTACACGGCCGATGCAGGTATCAGCCATCACGACCTTAACGGGCTCGCCGTTGGAATAGCACAGGTTCTCCTCGAACAGCTTCTTGGCGGCTTCGGCCATTGCCCAGACCAGGGGCTCCAGAGATTCGCGGAGCATCATGGGGCCGCGGCGGCCATCGACGATGGGGCGAATGCCGATTACGGGATAATCACCGACATATCTGTTTTTTGCCATAATAGTTTTCCTCCTGTTTTTCGCCGCAAAAGCGGACGTTATTTATACATTATTTTATAAAAACGCTTGCGCGTGTTTATACATCTTTCTGGCCCAGCAGGCGGCACTTCAGCTCTGTGATACGGCTTTCGCCGTCATAGCCCTCCAGGCGCTGGTTCAGATAAGTGGCCGCCAGGCGGCCCATTTCCTGCTCCGGCTGGTGCACCACCGGCAGCGGCGGTTTCATCATGGAGCAGATGTCGGCACAGTCAAAGCCGAAAATGTCCAGATCCTCCGGGATCTTCATGCCCCGCTCCCGGGCGGCGGTGACCAGGCCCATGGTCAGATTATAATTGGTGCAGAATACTGCCGTTGGGGGATCCTGCAGGGCCATCAGTGCTTCAAAGCCCAGGTAGCCGGTGGCAAATTCGTTGAGTCCCAGGATCATCAGTGTATCATCGTAAGGAATATTCTGATCCGATAGGGCCTGCAGGTAGCCCACCTGCCGTTCCTTTGCGGTCAGCACCGTTTTGGGGCCGGAGATCAGTCCCACCCGCCGGTGCCCCCGGCAGATCAACCGGGATACGGCAGTGCGGGCGGCTTCGGTGTTGTTGACCAGCACCGTGTCGCTGGAAAGCCCCTGGATGCACCGGTCCACCTGCACCACCGGGGTGGAGAAATTGGCGGACAGCTCGTAAAACTCAGAAGCGGTCACATCCTCGGGAAAGTAGATCAGACCGTCGATACCGTTGGTCAGCAAAAA
>JAZNJA010000016.1:0-15204 GCA_045577755.1 Eubacteriales bacterium | reverse complement strand
GAGCCTTAGGAGCGCGGGGCAAAATCACTTGTCGGGTAACGAATTTCCGCGGGGCAAGGCGAAAGGCTCCCTCCGGGAGGGGGCTCCCGCGAAGCGGGTGGGGGAGAATGCGGACATTTGGGCGGGCACTCTCTTCCGGCTATGCAAACCCACCGATAAACCCCAATTTCCCAATCAACCTTCCGCCAAAAGCCCCTCAATATAAGCCCCCAGCTCCTCAAAGGACCCATGGGGATACTCGTTCACATCCACATTCGGCGTATTGATCAGACAGTCGGTCAGAAGGAATCCCTTGAGACCCGCCTTTCCCCCCGCGATCATGTCCTCGGCCACGTCGTTGCCCACCATGAGGCAGTCGGCGGCGTCCAGGTTCGCGCGGCGCAGGACCTCTCTGTAGTAGTCGGGGTTGGGCTTGCAGTAGCCGATGTCCTCGAAGGTGGTGTAGAACTCAAAGTCCTCGGGCTGAAGTCCCGCCCAGCGGATGCGCTTTTGAGTGGCGATGCGGGGGAACAGGGGATTGGTGGCCAGGATCACCCGAATGCCCTTGGCTTGCAGGGAACGGACCAGCTCGGCGGCCCTGGGATCGTGACCGCAGACGGCGGCCACCTCGTCGAATTCGGTGTTGTAGAAGACCTCCAGGATGGGCAGCTCCTTCGAAAGATCCGTGTGGCTGACGGCGGTATAGGCCGCCCAGTAGGCCTCCTCACCCGTGCGGCTGCCGTCGTTTTGGACCATGGCGGCGATACCCGCCTTCATGGCAGCCAGGAACAGCTCGGGGGTGTACCCGATGGGTACGAGACGGCGGATGAGGCGGCCGAAGTAGTCCTTCATGAAGATATCCTGATCCATGGGGAGCAGGGTGCCATCGAGGTCGAAAAGTACGGCTTTGAGCATGGTGGCGGTGTCCTTTCGGAAAAAATGGGGCGCCCCGCGACCTCCCTCCATAGGAGATCCACGGAGACGCCCGTGGGTATTATACACCATTTTGGGGTGCCTGTCAAGAAAAATTAGGTCCTCTCCAAAATATTCACGAAAGAATTCTTCCCATACACCGTATACCCATAGATCTCCGAATCATTATCCAGCGTCAACAGCTCCCCCTCCCGATAGCCGTACATACACAGCATACGGGGCGCGGGATCCACGATGAGGATGCGCTTGCCCTCCCCCTCGGGGAAGTCGAAGGAGTGGTTGGTGTGGAAGGAGGCCACGGGCATGGAGACGATCTGGGAGGAGGCCACCGACAGCCCGCCCCAGTTCTGTTGGGCGATGGTGCGGAATTGGAGGGAGTAGACGAAGCGGTAGGTATTGTTGGGGCAGAGGATCACAAGGCCTCGGCGGTAGCGGCAGTTGGCGAAGGCCACCTTGTAGGTCACCTCTTTTCGCTTACTGCGGCCCCCGCGGCTGTCGGGGTGGGGCATATCCGTGATGGTGAGGCCGAAGAAGATCCGCTCGGACAGCACCGACAGGTAGGGGGAGCCGTGGATCTCGTAGGACAGCTCGCCCCGTTCTCTCATTTTTTCCAGCTTCTTCATGAATTTACGGCGGTCGATCATACGGCGGATGGAACGGATGACGAAGAGCCAGAGGAAGAGGATCCCGCCGATGATGAGGATGGGCTTCCAGAGCAGGCGGATGATGCCCAGGATCAGAGAGCCCCAGAAGGGGACCAGGGTGGAGAAGCCAAAGAAGAGCAGGGCGCAGATAGCGCCGAAGAAGATCACCGCATAGAAGATGCGGCGGACCCAGCGGGTCTTTTCATTGCCCGTGCGGAGGTCCTTCTGCACGATCCAGACCGCGGAACGGCGGTGGAGGCGCAGGACCGAAAGGCCCACCACCAAAAGAAGGGCGGCGGCAGTGGCCACAGCGGCGCATTCCCCATGCCGCATCCCCGTGAACTTCAGGGCGGGGATCAGGGAGGCCGAGATCACGGGGGTGGCGCCGAGGACCGTCACCGCCAAGCCCACGGCGTAGGGGATCTCCTTCAGCAGGAAGGGGGCTTCGGTCCGGTCCTTGTAGGTCTCGCAGAACTGATTGAAGCTGCGGTCGTCCACGTTGTCGTAGTAGCGCCACAAAAAGAAGAACAAGAGGATCAGGGTGACGGGGTGGATCAGGGACAGGAGCGCGTCGGCGGGCTCCCCCTTGCGTACCACCAGCTCGGTGTACAGGAAGCTCTTGAGATTTCCCACGGATATCATGGTGACGATGTGGAAGATCCAGAGCTGGACGGTGCAGAGCAGGGCCTTGCAGCCGTGCCAGAGAATATCCTTGATGCGGGTCTTTGTCGGGTTCATGGCGGGTCTCCTTATGTGTGATGGGAGGGGACTGTACCTATAGGATACCATATTCCGCCCCTCCCGTCAATCGCAGATCGGTTGAGGGAGCTAACAAAAACCGAGAACCGCCGCCTTACAGGCAGAAGTGCATGAATCGCATGACCTCGTAGTAGTCGTCGGACTCGAATTTCACGGTCTTGGCGTCCACTGATACGGCGCCGGGATAGAAGGAGAAACTGTGGGCGGTGTTCCAGTCCTTGTACTCCACTGTCAGCTCGAAATAGGAAGGCAAAGAGAGCAGACAATCCGACAGATCCTCTCTGGAGAGGGCCTGCTTCATGCCTGAGAAGATCTCCTCCCGCACCACCTCAGGGTGACGGGACACGACGGCCGAACCAAGCCCGCTCTTGGCCGTCACCGTGGTGATCCCGGGGATGAGGGCTTTCGCGAAGCGGCAAAGCGCCTCGTCACCCGACAGAAATACGATGGGCACGCCGCGATAAGCGGCCATGTAGGCGTTGATGAGGAATTCAGAGCAGGGAGTGCCGTTGAGGGTCACCCTCTGCACGCCGCGGGTCATGGTGTGGGACAGGGGATTACCGCTGTTGACCGCCTCGGAGTGGTAGCCCGTAAAGGCCACAGCCCCAAACTCGTCCCGATCCAGTCCTCCCATCATGCAGTAGCAGTCCCGTGCCCAACCTCGGATGAGGGTAGCGGAGCGGGGAAGGCCCATGGGGTCGATGTTACGGGCAGAATCGTGGGCATCCTTGACGGTGGAGATATACCCCGCCTCTTCGGCGCCCTCCGCGGCGGCGGATACCTCGGCGGTCATGCGCTTGCAGAAATAGTCGTAGTTGCGCCCGGCGGCATCGGTCTCCTCCCAGGCGGTGATGCCGCAGGTACCCTCGATGTCCGCGCTGATGAATAGCTTTTTCACGGTGTGATCCTCCTTACAGACGGGTGACGGTATGCTCCATGGGATACCGTTCAAAATGACGGGGTGCGGGGGCGGCGTCCTCGGCGGGATAGCCCAGAGCCAACAGAATAAAGGGGGTGACGTGGGCGGGCAGATCAAAGGTCTCCGCCACGGCGGCGTTGTCAAAGGCGCAGATCCAGCAGGAGCCTACGCCCAGGGCGGTGGCAGCCAGCATCATCTGGGTGGTGGCGATGGTGCAGTCCATCTCGGCCATGCAGTGGTCCACCTTGGGGCGGTTGCAGGCGGCCTCGGTGTCGCCGCAGATCAGCAGCACCGTGTCGGCGCCGTAGCATTTCTTCACGGCACGCAGGCGGGACAGGGCCTCCTCCGAGCGGAGGACGTAGATTCGTTGAGGCTGAAGATTCATGGCCGTGGGGGCCAGGCGTCCCGCCTCCAGGATCTGATCCAGAATCTCATCGGGAATGGGGCCGGGGGCAAAGGAACGCACCGAATAGCGGTCGGCGCAGAGCTGTAAAAAGTCCATGGTAAGACTCCCTTCTGTATCTGAGTACCTCCATTATAGCATGAAAACGCCGCCTTGTCAAGGGATCGCGGACACAGGAAAAAAGCCGCGGCAGCCGTTTGGGAAAACGGCGGCGCGGCTCCTATGGTGGGGAGACGGGATCGGCGCGGCTTGGGCGTTGACCCCGTGTCCTTTTTCTCGGCTTACTCGTGGAGAGCGTCGTACTCGCGGGAGCGGAAGAGCAGGGAAATACACCAGACACCCGCCAGAGCGACCACGGTGTAGATGATGCGGGCGGCCACGGTGGCGGCACCGCCGCAGATCCAGGAAACGAGATCGAATTGGAACAGACCGATGCTGCCCCAGTTAAGTGCGCCGATGATGGAAATGACCAGCGCGATGCGATCCATGATCATCATGTGAGAAACCTATCCTTTCCGAAGGGGTACGGAGGTACCGCCTCGATTTGTTTGCGGGAGCTCGGATACGAAGCCTCCGCGGCGGAAACAGCCGTGCGGTACCGTGTCCCCGCGGCGGTGTTTTCGTCCAATCTTAGTGTGGCGCGGAAAATTGGTGTTTATGTACCGAAAGAAGCGGCTCCGGAGGCAAAAATTTTCCTTGCGGGAGCGCAAAAAATCCGCGATCCCTCTTGAAAACCGCGAAAAAATGTGTTATACTATATTATCTATGTGCCGTTCATTTTTTATTTGGCAAAAATTATTCCATATACAGAGAAAGGAGACCAACTATGCATTGGTCAGAAGAGATCGCCCAGAGAGTGATCGCCAGAAACCCCGACAAGGAAGAGTATGTCTGCGCCGCAGGCATCAGCCCCTCGGGCTCGGTGCATATCGGTAACTTCCGTGATATCGCCACCTCCCTCTTTGTTTGCAAAGCCATCGAGAAGCAGGGCAAGAAGGCTCGCCTTCTGTTCTCCTGGGATGACTTTGACCGTTGCCGTAAGATCCCCGCCAACGTCCAGGCCAAGGTGGGCGACGCATACGACAAGTACATCGGTACCCCCTACGTGGACATCCCCGATCCCTGGGGCTGTCACTCCAACTACGCCGAGCACTTCAAGGCCGAGTTCACCGAGTCCATGAAGAAGTTCGGCATCGAGATGGACTACCGCCATCAGGGCAATATGTACCGCTCGGGTGCCTACACCGAGGCCATCATCGAGTCCCTCCGCAAGCGCGAGGAGATCTTTGAGATCCTCGACTCCTTCAAGACCAAGGATATGACCAAGTCCGAGGAGGAGAGAGCGGCTGAGCACGATGCCGAGAAGGCCAAGTACTCCCCCGTGTCGGTATTCTGCCCCGCGTGCGGCACCGACTTCACCACGCTGGAGAACATCTCCGAGGACTGCACCGAGGCCGACTACACCTGCCGTTGCGGGTATCACGGCCACATCAACTTCACCGAGAACTTCAACTGTAAGCTGGGCTGGAAGGTTGACTGGCCCATGCGTTGGAGACACGAGGGCGTGGATTTCGAGCCCGGCGGAAAGGATCACGCCGCCCCCACCGGCTCCTACTCCAACGCCAAGATCATCTCGAAGAAGATCTTCGGCTACGAGCCTCCCCTGTTCCAAGGCTACGAGTTCATCGGCATCAAGGGTCTGGCGGGCAAGATGTCCTCTTCTTCGGGTCTGAACCTCACCCCCGACACCATGCTGAAGCTCTACGAGCCCGAGGTCATCCTGTGGCTCTACTCCAAGACCGAGCCCACCAAGGCCTTCGATTTCTGCTTCGACGACGGTATCCTGCGCCAGTACTTCGAGTTCGACAAGATGTACGAGGACTACCGCGCGGGCAAGTGCAACGAGCGGGACGCCGCCATCATGTACAACTGCGTGGTGGAGGGGCACGAGGTCAGCACCGTGCCTCAGGGTCTTCTGGTTCAGCTTGGCTCCATCGTGGACTTCAACGTCCCCATGCTGGAGACCGTCTTCGAGAAGATCGGCACCCCCTACACCGCCGAGCAGTTCATGGGCAGACTGGACCGTGCCAAGTACTGGCTGGAGCAGTGCGCTCCCGAGCAGGTCAACAGGCTTCGCCACACCCGTAACTTTGAGGTATACAACACCCTCTCCGACGAGGAGAAGCAGGAGATCGCTCTGCTCCACAGCTATCTGGCCGCTGGTGGCTACGATCTGGACGCTCTGAACGCCGAGCTGTACGCCATCCCCAAGAAGGTCTTCGGCGAGGACAAGCCCGACAAGGAGCTGAAGGGTCTGCAGGGCAACTTCTTCAAGACCGTCTACAAGCTCCTCATCGACAAGGAGCGAGGCCCCCGTCTGTACCTCTTCCTCTACGCCATCGACCCCGCCCGCTACGTGGGTCTTCTGGACTTCTCCTATGAGCAGACCGCCGAGGAGCTGGCCGCCGACAAGGCCGTAGCCGATGCCGAGGCCGCCGCGGGCGCCCCCGTGGAGAAGGTCTACGGCGAGCCCGATCCCGTTGAGCCCATTTCCACCGATATGGTGACCATGGATGACTTTGGCAAGATGGACATCCGTGTTTGCAAGATCGTGAAGGTGCAGGAGATCCGCAAGTCCCACTCCTGCTACAAGCTGACTCTGAACGACGGTATTGGCGAGCGTGTCATCGTGTCCTCCATCAAGCACGACTACACCATCGACGAGCTGGTGGGCAAGAAGATCATTGTTCTGGCCAACCTCACCCCCACCCGCATCACGGGCGTCACCTCCAACGGTATGCTCCTCGCCGCCACCAACAACGCCTGCGGCTGTCAGGTCATCTTCGTGGACGAGCGCGTGCCCGAGGGTACCCGCCTCCATTGAAGGATCCCCTACCGAACCACATCCTACAGCACCGAGCGGAGCCTCCCTCGGTGCTGTATTGTCATTTTGCGATCTCCCCCCTCCCGAAGAGAGCGGGAAGGCAACGGAAAACAGAAAACGGAAGCCTCACGAAAAAATTCACGCCAAATTAACGCCTCCCCCGTAATCCCCGCCATATTTTTGCGTTATAGTAGGTGAAAGCAGGTTTCTTCCGTGCTTGTAAACTGCTTCAAATTGGGGTTTATAGGGGCGCCGACCGCGTTCATTAGCCTTCCCCAGCGGGGAAGGTGGCACCCGCTTTAGCGGGTGACGGATGAGGAGAGCGGATGAAGATCAGCCTTTCGGGTGTACAATAACCGTTCTACAACATACCGGCATATACAATATAAAAAGGTTGATACTATTAGATTCTCTGGGTTTTCATATACCCGGAAAGCTGTAGGAAAGTTGGTTATACACCCGATACGCTGATCTACAAATGCTCTCCTCATCCACCGCTTCGCGGTCCCCCTTCCCCGCTGGGGAAGGCAAAGAAACGCACCGACAAACCCCAATTTACAAATATCCAATCAGCCAACATATTCTCACCGAAAGGAGGAAGCCCCATGACCGATCATGAGATCATCGAGCTGTACTTTGCCCGGGACGAGCGAGCCATCAGCGAGACCGCCAATGCCCACGGCGCGTACTGCTTCGGGGTTGCCATGCGGATCCTGCGGAGCCATCCCGATTCCGAGGAATGCGTCAACGACACCTGGCTTCGCGCCTGGAATACCATTCCCCCCAAGCGTCCGAGTGTTCTGCGCACCTACCTGGCCCACATCATCCGCAATCTGGCCATCACCCGCTATCGGCAGGAGCACGCCGCCAAGCGCGCTCACGCCCCCGATTCTCCCCTTCACGAGCTGGCCGAGTGCCTCCCGGACCCGGAGGGAAGCCCCGCCGAGGCTGCCACCATGAGCGAGCTGCGTCAAGCCCTCAACAGCTTTGTGGCAGGGCTGGAGGATACCGACCGCAAGCTGTTCGTGGGGCGCTACTTCCATAGCTATACCCCCCGTGAGCTGGCTGAGGCCTACGGTATGAGGGAAAACGCTCTGAATCAGCGCCTCTACCGCATCCGCGAGCGGCTCCGCAAGTATCTGACTGAAAGGGGGTACACGGTATGAGCCAATTCGACAGCACCTTGCGCCTGTTCGAGGCCATGGACGGCCTGGACGACGCCTTTATCGAGGCGGGGATGCTCCCCTATGCCTCGGTTTCCTCCCCCCTCCGTGGCCGCCGCGCCGCCAAGGAGCGGCAGAATCCCTTGTTCCGCTTCATGAGCAGCGGCTGGGGGGTGGCCATCCTCTGCGCCGTGGTATCCCTGACCGTATTGACTGCCGTGGTACGGTTGGGAATCAGACCGCCCGCCTCCGGAGATTCGATCCCTCCCGGAAACCAGAATCCCGACGGCTTTGTGAGCGATACCCTGCCCTATGAGGAGGAGTCCGTCACCCTGCCTCCCGAGGAGGACCGCGTCACTGCGGGAACTGCTTCGGTGGACGAAGGGGGTCTGCGCTATACCAGCTACGGAAACGGTACCTGTATCTGCATGGGCTTTGGGGCAGTGAACGTCCCCGCCGAGCTGCACATCCCCGACTACTCTCCCCACGGGGACGTAGTGGTGGCGATCTACGCCTATGCCTTCCGCGATGCCCTGGGCTTGACCTCGGTCACTCTGCCCGCGGGCCTGCGGAGCTATGACCTCAACACCTTCCCCATGGAGGCGAGCATCTATACCCTCCGCGGGAATGTCCTCTACCTGGGCAGTGACGGCAACCCCTACCTGGTGGCGGTGGCTACCTCGGACGGCCGCCCGGGGGCGACCTCCCTCCATCCTGCTACCCGCGTGCTGGCCTCCTACGCCCTGACCTACGAGACCGGTGCCTATTTCGCCCTGGCCTGGAAGGAGAAAACACCCGCCTATACCGACGATGAGGTCTTCTCTCTCCCCTCAAGCCTGATCGCTATTGGGGAATACGCCCTGCTGGACGTGGGGCGGGACGTCACCTACAACGGCTATCTGGTGGGGTGGGACGTTCTGACCGCTTCCCCCCGTACGGGACTGATCCGACGGCCCGACGGGCAGAGCGTAACGGTGCGATGCCTGGACGGAGAGATCACCCCGCCCACCGCCGCTCCCCACGAGATCAAGCTGGACGCCACCGCCTCGGCGGCTGACGGCATCCTCTACGGCGGATACTTCTCCTACGCCAAGAGGATCAACGAGGACTACTACGACTGGCTGCGCCGTCCCGCCGATTTCGCGGAGGCCCCCGACCAGTTTGTGACCGCCTCGTCTACCCAAGTGCTGGGCGGGACCTCTCGGGTGCTGAGCTCCGCCGAGCTGGCCTCGATGCGGTTCTCCCTGTCGGGGACCGATGACCCCGCCCTGGCGGAATTCGCGGAGACCTTCAACGAGGATCTTGGCGCCCTGTATACGGGCAAGCGGGCCGTGCTCCTCTGCCTGCGGGAGGATGCCCTCTACCGCCACGTCGTTACCTCGGTGACGGCCGTCGACGGGGATATCTGCGTAACCGTAGCCCGCGTGGGTGACGCGGTCGGTACGTCGGCAGGAGAGCGCTTTATCCTCCTGTCGGTACAGGACCCCGACGGCCGCCTGGCCGGGGCCGACGTGATCTGTACGGTGACCGATTCCCCTTGAGCCCATAGAAAAAGCCTACCCCGAGCAGTACGCCCGAGGTAGGCTTTCTTGTATCGCGCAAGAAGGGATGAGGCCGCGGAGCTCCATCGGATCACTTCTTGAACATGATGCGCTCGCTGTTGAACATCCGTGTCAGCAGTACTGCCAGGAGCCCCGCCGTCACCAGATTGACGGCCACGGTCAAAAGGATCTGCACAGGCTCGTAGCTCATAGAGAACACGCCGCTGATGCTTTGTACGCTGTTGTAAACGGGAATGAGGAACAGCCCGAGGCTCTTATCCGTTTCGCCGAACATACCGCTGATGCCGACGATGGTGACCACCAGCATGAGCGGCGACACCAGGGTAGTGGCTTCCTTCACCGAGCCGGCCAGGGCCGACAGAACGGCGATGAGGGAAACGAAGACCAGAATGGTGGACAGGATCACGCACAGGATCATGGCGTAGTCGCCCGCCGTGTAGATGGCGGCGTTCACCGCGTCCATGCCCTCTCCGGCCATGAGCTTGGGCAGGGCCAGGAGCACACCCGCGAAGCTGCACAGACCGCCCAGAAGGGAGGTCAGGGACAGGGCGGCGATCTTTCCGATGGCCAGCTCGCTCCGCTTCATGGGGGTGATGAGGAGGGTGGCGATGGTGCCGCGCTCCTTCTCTCCGGCGATGGACTCCAGAGTCATGCCCATACAGGAGGAGAACATGAGCATGATGAGCAGCATGGGCATGAGCATGGAGAAGAGCATCCCCGTCATGTCCTCCTCGGTGGCCACGTCAAACGCCACGTCGGAGGAGACGTTCACGTCAAAGCGGTTGGCCATGGAGGATTCCAGGGCGTTCAGGAGAGCCAGCAGGGTGGAGTAGGCCGTCGAGGAATCGGCGTCGGAGGAATTGAAATAGATCTTGACCTCGGGGGCGGGCAGACCGCCGGCGGGATCATAGGCCATGACGGCTTCGTCGAAGCCCTCGGGGATGACCATGTAGGCGTGGTAGTTCCCCTCGTTGATGCCTGCGGCCACCATGTCGCGGTCGTGCTCCTCGGTGCAGTCGGGGCATCGGTAGTAGGTGATATTGACCCCGCTGTTCAGGGTAACGGTGGAGATCATATCCGAGGAGCCGTGGACCATGACGCGGTATTCGGCGGCTTCCCCGCCGAAGGTGTCGGACATGACGCCGCCCATGAGGGAGTAGATCACGTAGATCAGAAGACCGGGCAGGATCAGGGTCATGACCATGCGCCGATCCCCAAAGAAGCGGCGCAGCTCTTTTTTCATGATGGTAAGAATATTACTTTTGCGCTTCACGGTCACACCTCCTCTCCAATTGCGGATCTGTACAGCTCGAAGAAGCGATCCTCCAGACTGGATTCGCCGCACACGGCGGACAGGGAATCACAGGCCACCATGCGGCCGTGAATGATGATGCCCACGCGGTCGCAGAGCTTTTCCACCAGACTGAAGATGTGGGTAGAGAGGATGACGGTCTTGCCTCGCTCCCGCAGCTCCAGAAGGAAGTCGGTGACAACCTTGGCGGTGAGGACGTCCAG
This sequence comes from Eubacteriales bacterium, assembly GCA_045577755.1. Taxonomy (GTDB): domain Bacteria; phylum Bacillota; class Clostridia; order Oscillospirales; family CAG-272; genus CAMEON01. Next base: position 4,443 of record JAZNJA010000016.1, on the reverse strand, counting down.
ACCGTTTGTGGGCTCGTCGAAAATGATGACGTCAGGGTCGTGGACCACCGAGATCACCAGGGAGACCTTCTGCTTCATACCCGTGGAGAGATTGGCCACCTTGACTTCAGCAAACTCGTCGATACCGAACTTTCCGAACAGATCGGCCTTTCGCGCCGCGGCGATGGCGGGATCCACCCCATGGAGGTCGGAGAAAAAGTCGAACAGGTAGTTGGGGGTGAAGAAATCCTCCAGCTTCAGCTCCCCCGTGAGAAAGCCGACGCGGGCGCGGACAGCGTCGGGGCTGTCCACCACGCTGATCCCGTCCAGGGTAGCGTTGCCCTCGTCAGGGCGGATGAGGGTAGCCAGCATACGGAGAGTCGTGGTCTTTCCCGCTCCGTTGGGGCCGAGAAGACCGAAGATCTCCCCTCTGTTGGCGGTGAAGGACAGGCCGTCCACAGCGACCTTGACCTTTTGATGAGTTTTTTCCAGCTTCTGCTGCTTTTTCGACAGCTGAAAGGTCTTGCGCAGATTCTGCGCGACGAGTATGGTTTCCATGATGATCTCCTTATTTTTCGTGGACTTCTGATGTGCAGGATGTCATGAATGGGGCTTAGGGACCCGGTCTCACGAGTTGTTTGCCTGCTCGATGGCGCAGTCAATGGCCAACACCAAGGCCATGGCGCAGATCTCGTCGGCGGGGTTGCGAATGTCCAGGGTGTAGCAGTCGCCCCAGGTGAACCACTCCTTGGCGATGCGGACGATGGGATCGCCGTTACGGTATACGGTATAGTCGTGGGACCAGAAGTCCCCCTCTACGTCCCAGCCGGGGCCCTCGACGGTGTACCGAGGGCGAAAGAAGGTGAATTCCCGTACCACCTCGCCCACAAAAGCGCCGTTGGCATACACGGCATAGCGCGGCTTGAAGGTGAACAGCTGCTGCTCGATGTACGCTACCTCTCGCCCCGCGAGATCGCAGACATGGAGCTTCTTGCCCCAGGAGAATAACTCACCCTCCGCAAAATAGCGGGGATTACCGGCCTCGTCGCGAATGGCAAAGCGGTCACTCCAGGTAAATACCCGTTCTTCCATGAGCAGTTTCATAAAATTCATCATCCTTTCATAAAGTTGATTGTTTATTTTTCTATATTATAACACATAGTCAAGTGATTGTCAATAGGTTTCACAAAAATTTGTTAAAAAATCTTCAATATTTTTCATAAAGTTAAAGCGTTGTTTACTCGGCGAAGAGGTGGCTCTCGGAGGGGCGGGATCTCCGCCTGATACGAAAAAACCTCGCCGGGCGAACTCCAGAGCTAAAGTAACGCCGAGCGAGGGCAACGATTGGGTTGCAACAATATTATAACTCTTAAATACTAAGAAGTCAATGGGCAATTTCAAATATTTTCCGAATAAATAAGAAAAAGGGAGTCCATATCCTACAATATAAGAAAAACGACCCGAGGTATAAACATGGATAAGATTCCCCATATAGGCCGCATACTCAAGAACACCCGTGAGGATCTGGATCTGACCCAGCTCAAGGTTATGGAACTGACCGGCATCAATCACAAGACCCTGTCCGGCTACGAAAACGGCGTGGCCGAGCCCGATCTGCAATCCCTGGCGACTCTGTGCCGCCTGTACCGCTTGTCGTTGGACGTGGTGCTGGGTCTCAAGCCCACCCCCGACGGGCTGACCGTGACGAAGCAGGAAAAAGTCCTGCTCGCCCGCTACCGTCGCCTTCCCCCGGAGGGACAGAAGGCGCTTTCGGTCCTGTTGCGCAGCCTGGACGGCAGCGAATCCCCCTGAGAAAAAATCAAGTCCTCCCGCACGATTGCGCGAGAGGACCCTTTTTTGCTGAAGGATTCCGATGGATCAGAAGCCCTTGCAGTTTTCCTTGACCTCCTCGTAGGTGTTGGTGATCTCCAGAGAGGGAGCGGGGGTCAGGAGGCTGACCACCACGATGACGATGAGACCCACGATGAAGGCGGGGAGCAGCTCGTAGATGTCCAGAATGGTACCGGCGCAGAGCTTGCGGACCACGAACTTCCAAATAAAGACGGTGACGCCGCCCGCGATCATGCCGGCGATGGCGCCGTTCTTGTTGGCGCGCTTCCAGAACAGAGCGCAGAGGATGACGGGACCGAAGGCCGCGCCAAAGCCCGCCCAGGCAAAGGACACGATGCGGAAGACCGAGCTGGAGGGATCGGCGGCCAGGAAGATAGCCACGATGGAGATAACGATGACCGACACGCGGGCAATGATCATGTTGGTCTTGGTGGAGACCTTGACTCTAAAGGCTTCCACGATGAGGTTCTGGGACACCGAGGAGGCGGCGGCCAGGAGCTGGGAGTCGGCGGTGGACATGGTGGAGGCCAGAATACCCGCCAGGATGATACCGCCCGTGATGGCGGGGACGAAGCCGTACTTGCTCAGCACCGAGGCGATATCTACGATGATGGTCTCGGCGGCGGAGGCGTCGGTATAGGTGGGGAGGATGCCCATCTGCATGAGGGAGTAGCCCACCACACCGATCAGCACGGCCACGCCCATGGAGATGACCACCCAGACAGAGGCCACGCGGCGGGAGGTCTTGAGCTTGTTCTCGTCCTCGATGGCCATGAAGCGGAGCAGGATGTGAGGCATACCGAAGTAGCCCAGACCCCAGGCCAGGGTGGAGGCGACGGGCAGGGCGCCGTAGGAGCCGGTCTCACCCGTGGCTACGTTGAAGCCCTTGAAGAGGTCGAGGTAACCGTCCAGGCCCTGGACGTTGGCGAAGACCGCGTCGAAGCCGTGAACCAGACCCTCGGTGAAGCCCACCACCACGAAGAGGGCGATGGTCATGACGATGGACTGAACGAAGTCGGTGGTGGAGGCGGCCAGGAATCCGCCCAGGGTGCAGTAGATAACGATGACCGCGGCGGAGACCACCATGGCCAGCATATAGTCGATGCCGAAGAGGGAGGAGAAGAGCTTACCGCAGGCGGCAAAGCCCGAGGCGGTGTAGGGGATGAAGAAGATGACGATGAACAGGGCCGAGATGATGGTCAGGACCCGGCTCTTGTCCCCGAAGCGGCGGGAGAAGAAGTCGGGGATGGTGAAGGCGTCAATGCGGTGGGAGTAGACGCGGAGACGCTTGGCCACGAAGAGCCAGTTGAGGTAGGTGCCGATGGCCAGACCGATGGCGGTCCAGGATGCCTCGGCGAGCCCCCCCATCATGGCGACGGCGGGCAGACCCATGAGGAGCCAGCCGCTCATGTCCGAGGCCTCGGCACTCATGGCGGTGACCAGGGGGCCCAGCTTACGGCCGCCCAGGAAGAAGTCTCCCGCGGTCTTATTCTTTTTGGAAACGGCAACGCCGATGGCCAGCATCATGCCCATGTACAGGACGATGGTCACCAGCATGATCCATTCTGAGATCTGCATAATAAAACTCCTTTCGGATTCAAAAGATGTACAATTATAGCACAAATCAAAATAGACCGAAATACAGAACCGATTATGTACGGAGAAAGCAAAAATAAAAGCCGAATCGTCGCAAAACAAATTGCTACAAAACGGCTTTTCGTATAGACTGCGGTTCAGACTTTTCCTGTAAGTTAAAATTCACTTAAAATTTTTGTGTAAAATCCCCAAAAACATTTTTTGAAGGAGATGCGAAATGGTTCTTGCAAAAGAAGGGAAGGGAGACTCACTCCCCCTCGGGGCTCCGATACCCCGCCAGGAACAGGGGCATGGTGCGGCGGCCGTACTGGGCCAGGGGATACTCGCCTCCCACCAGGCACCAGTCGTAGAGGATGGCTCGCTCCCACAAAGCGAAGGTCTTGACCATCTCGTTGACCGAAAAGGCGGTGCCAAACTCTCCCGATTGCTGACCCTCCGAAAAGATGGAGCGGAGCAGACGGTAGTAGGTGCGGTCGTGGTCCAGCAGGTGCTTTTCGCTCTTGGTGACCAGCTGGGTGGAGAGGAGGCGGGCCAGCAGCTCCAGGGAGATGGTGTTCTCAATGAGGCGGAACAGCTCGTAGTTGAGGTAGAGGAGCTTGTCGGTAGCCGTCATCTCGGGGGTGAGGCGGTCGGTCAGCTCCTCGTATTTCTCGTCGAAGAGGTAGGACAGGGAGGACAGGAGGGCGTCCTTGCCGCTGAAGTAGTGGTAAAAAGACCCCTTGGAGGTGCCCGACTCGTAGACGATGTCGTCCACGGTTGTGTCCTCGTAGCCCTGCTCGTAGAACAGCTTCCACGCGGCGGATACGATCTTGGCCTTGGTGGTCTGGGTGCGCTTTTTTCTCATGGTGGTCTCCTTCAAATTTGGGTTTGGCGGTGGGTTCTTGCGCCAAAGGCGCATATCGAGCCGCGAAAGCGGCATATCGAGCCGAAGGCCCATGCCGGAGGCATATCGAACACCCGAAGGGTGTATATCGACAAAAACTCCGGGTCGATATGTCCCTTCGGGACTCGATATGT
>JAZNJA010000015.1:0-12571 GCA_045577755.1 Eubacteriales bacterium | reverse complement strand
CCCCTACCACTTTTCGGATATTGGATGCTTCAAAAATTTTGTTGTATCAACCATTTTGTCGTTTCTATCCGTATGGTTGTAGGAACATAACTGTACACCCGATAAGTTAGGTTACAAATGCTCTCCTCATCCACCGCTTCGCTTCCCCCTTCTCCGCTGGAGAAGGCAAAGGACTCGGTCACCTCACCGACAAACCCGGATTTGAAGAATCAAGACTTTTAACCGAAAGGAGGCATACCCCATGCATTACAATCCCCAGACCGACTTCATCGAGATCTCCGTCCGCGAGCTTTGCGCCCTGGCGTTCAAGGGGGGGAGCCTGGATAACCGCGTGCCTCCTGTGAATCTCTACCGCCGCGCCGAGGAGGGGCGGGAGACCCACGAAAAGCTCCGCGCTCTCCGCGAGGAGGGGAAGGGGCTGGGGGGAGTCTCCGAGCCTGTCCGCAGGCCCCGCGGCTCCGAGGAGATCGACCTGCCCGCCGAGCCTCTGCCCGCGCCCTCCTACCACGCCGAGGTGGTATTACGCCACACCTGCCGCATGGACGGGGTGGCTTTTTCGGTCAGCGGCCGCGCCGACGGGGTGTGGTATGATCCCGCGGGGGGCTGTGTGGTGGAGGAGATCAAGTCGGTGACGGGCAACGCCGACTACTACGCCCGCTCCCCCCGGGAGTCGGACCTGGCCCAGCTCACCTGCTACGGCTACTTCCTCTGCGCCGCCAAGGGGCTGTCCCGGATCACCTTGCGCCTCACATACGTCCGCCCGGGACACGAGGAGGAGGCCTACTTTGCCGACAGCATCCTGTCCGCCGAGCAGCTTTCGGGGGCATATGCCGCCATCCTCCGCATGGTACTGCCCCGTGCCAAGGACCTTTACGAGCGGGAGACCACCCTCCGCAAGACCGCCAAGCACGCCATCTTCCCCTACACCGAGGTGCGGGATGCCCAGCAGGACATGATCCGGGAGTGCTGGCGGGATATGCGGGCGGGGAAGACCCTTTTCGCCGAGGCTCCCACGGGCATCGGCAAGACCATCGCCACCCTCTACCCCGCCGTCCGCTGCTTCGGGGAAGGGAAGTGCGACAAGATCTTCTACCTCACTGCCAAGAACGCCACCCGCCGCGAGGCCTTCGGGGCGGTACAAAAACTCAACGAGGCCGCTACCCCCGTCCGCGCCTGCGTCATCACCGCCAGGGAGAGCGCTTGCATCTGCGAGACCGCCAGGACCGCCGCCGCTGAAGGACGGAGACTGTCCACTCACTGCAACCCCGAGCTCTGTCCCTACGCCAGAGGCTACTACGATCAGGTGGACGCGGTGATCTTCGATCTGCTCGGAAGCGGGAAGACCGTCTTCTCGGGGCTGGATATCCGTGCCGCCGCGAAAAAGTGGGGAGTTTGTCCCTATGAGCTGGCGTTGGATCTTTCCGAGCTGTGCGAGATCGTGATTTGCGACTACAACTACCTCTTTTCCCCCGCCGTTTCCCTTCGCCGCTACTTCTCGGAGGGCATCCCCCATACCGAGGGGCATCGCTATATTTTTCTCGTTGACGAGGCCCACAACCTTCCCGACCGCGCGAGGGATATGTATAGCGGGATCCTTTCCCTTACCCAGATCATGGCTACCCAGGATGCCCTGCGCGCCTGGGAGACCCGTATCGGTACCGATCTCATCTTCCCCACCGAGGACGGGGGCTGCGACGAGGAGGATAAGTCTGCTCCCCGCCTGAGGTCGGGGTCTTTGGACGATCTCGTCGGGGTACTGTCCCGCATGAGCTCTGCCTGCGCCGAGTCCACCGTGGTGGACGTCGACGGGGTGCGCCGCGGGGTGAACCTGGACCGCAATCAGCCTGTGACGCTCTGCGAGACGGTACGAAACCTGTCCACCCTCTGCGACCGCTGGTTGCGGCGGAATTACGCTCACCCCTTATACCAGACGGTGGACACGCTGTCCGCGGGACTGCGGGCCTTCCGTACCGCCGCGGATTACTACGACCGCCGCTTCGCCACCTTCGTGGAGGTGGAGGGGGAGGACGTGCGTGTGCGGCTGACCTGCCTGGATCCCGCGGGGATATTGCGCCCCATTCTGCAAAAGGCCGAGGCGCGGGTCCTGTTTTCCGCGACTCTGACTCCCAACGACTACTTCGCGGATATCCTGGGCGGAGATCGGGACAGCGTGCTGGTAAACTTCGATTCCCCCTTCCCTACGGAGCATCTCTGCGTGGCGGTCTGCGACAGCATCAGCACTCGCTACGAGGATCGCAAGCGCTCCTACCGCCGTATCGCCTCCTGTGTGGCCGCGACGGTCTCGGCACGCAAGGGAAACTACATGGTCTATTTCCCCTCCTACGAGTACCTGGAGCAGGTACACGCCGCCTTCCACAAGATGTATCCATCGGTACTGACCGTGGTGCAGAAGCCCCATATGACCTACGAGGAGCGGGAGGCTTTCATCGCCGCCTTCACCACCCATGACGACAGCCTGCAGATCGGCTTCTGTGTGCTGGGAGGCTCCTTCTCGGAGGGAGTGGATCTGCCCGGCCGCAGTCTCATCGGGGCGGTCATCGTGGGGGTGGGGATCCCTGCTCTGTCCAGCGAGCGCAACATCATGCGGGATTACTACGAGGAGACCCGCAGCGGCGGCGACCCCGAGGGGGGCGGAGAGGGCTACGCCTACGCCTACGTTTATCCCGGCATGAACCACGTTCTCCAGGCGGCGGGTCGGGTCATTCGCCGTCCCGAGGACTTTGGCGTGGTGGTGCTCATCGATGATCGCTACGCCTCCGAGCCCTACCTCAGCCTGTATCCTGCCCACTGGGAGCAGATCTCGGCCGTGGGGGACGCGCCCTCCCTCCACGAATACCTGGCGGCATTCTGGGAGGGGACGGAGTAGGGTTGAAGCTTACAAAATGAAAATTCAAGAATGAGAGACGGGCTTTGAAATACAGCCCGATCGGATGTTGAAATATGTCGCTGTTTCGTTGGGTTTTCAAATTGGGGTTTATAGGGTTGTTGGTTTGTGCTGACCCTTGGGTGTTGCCCTCTCACCCGCCTGCGGCGGGAGCTCCCCCAAAGGGGGAGCCTTTCGGACTCAACCCAGCGAAAACCCTTGTTTCGACAGGTGTTTTTCCGCTGTTTTAAGGCTCCCCCTCTGGGGGAGCTCCGCGCAGCGGTGAGAGGGCAAATAACGCAGGCAAGGCACATGCACACATTTTCAAACAGTTCGACAAACCCAAATTTGAAGGATGGCTGAATGGTTACAACCAAATAAAAAAACAAATATTTTTCATGATTCCCGTAATGAACCTCAACTTTTTGCGTGAACGTAAGTGAAGACCCCAAAATTGAACATGAAAAAAGGAGATGTGTGATATGACGATACGATCAAACCTGAAAAGATTGGTCACTCTGATGCTCTGCGCGTGCCTGTTGTCCGCGCTGACCTCATGCTTCTATTCCCCCCATACCGACGGGGAGCTGGACTTCGATGATACCTTTTACGACACCTATTCCGTGGAGGATTACAACCTGCGCCATTGGGAAGTGAACGGTTGGGAGGAAGAAATCCGGGTAAGCCCCGATGAGGAGCCCCCCCATTGCTATTGGAATAAGCTCCGTGTGGGCAGGATCCCCGAAGCTGATCCGGAATTTTTCGTATTCGGGATCCGGGAGGAGGGGCCTCACATAGGCGGTCCTTATCAGGAGCTTTTCATTTACCAAAGCAAGGCCGCACCCATCCCCCGCAAGGATTGGACCATCGCCGAGATCAAGATCTTCCCGGGTGTCTTGAAGGCTCAGATCGATACGTCAACCTCCGAATATAAGACGTGCTACCGTACCCGGGTGGAGAATGCCGAGATCCTCTATTCCTGGACGGAGGAGGGGGCGGATCCCGTTTTGCTGGAAGAATTGGATGCTTCCATAGGTGCTATACCCGTTCCCATAAGCGCGGCTTTACTCTATCCTCAAGAAGGAGAGCGCAAGGAGGTCTTGTATCAAACGAATGAAAACGATCGAGGCACAACCGTGATCCTGTGCGTTACCTTTCGGGAAAATCCCAATATGGCTTGGTTCGCTACGATTTACGTATCGGAAAATGGGTACTATCTTGGGCGGGTACGTCATGAAAAGAACGATTCCTTGGGGCAGGTAGATGCCTACTACGTCATGGGCGAATCGTGGAATCTGTTGCTTGAGGAGCTTCTCCACGGCATGGAGCAGCTTGAAACCGATGCCGCCGAGTCCGAGTGAGGGCTGTTTCCCATTCGGCCCGCTTCTCCAAATCTCTGCAAATTGCATGATTTTCGCTCGAAACTTGCAAAGATGATCGACAAAAACCAAGAATCACGAAAAAACGAAAGAAATTTTGCAAAAATCGCAAAAACCTCTTGCTTTTTTCGCGGAAGTGTGCTATAATGTAGCCCGTGAGAAAACCGACGTCCTCCGCGTCGGTTTTCCCTATGATTTTTTGTGATTTTGGAGATCATCCCATGAGATACGATCAGATGACCCGCGAGCAGCTCGCGGTTGAATATAGCGCCATGAAGTCCGCCTACGACGCCTTCTGCGCCAAGGGGTTGAAGCTGGACCTGTCCCGCGGCAAGCCCGGCGCCGAGCAGCTGGACATCACCACCGAGATGCTGGACTGCCTGGGCGCCGAGGACTGCAGCACCGGCGGAGGCTTCGACTGCCGTAACTACGGCCTGCTGGACGGCACCCCCGAGGCCAAGAAGCTTTTCTCCGACCTGCTGGGTATCCCCGAGAAGAACCTCTTCATCGGCGGTAACTCCTCCCTCAAGCTCATGTACGACGCCGTGGCCCGCTGTATGCTTTACGGCAACTGCGACGGCACCCCCTGGATCAAGCAGGGAACCGTGAAGTTCATCTGCCCCGCCCCCGGCTACGACCGCCACTTTGCCATCTGCGAGTCCCTGGGGATTGAGATGATCCCCGTGGACATGACCCCCGAGGGCCCCGATATGGACGCCGTAGAGGCTCTGGCAGGGAATGACCCCGCCGTCAAGGGCATCTGGTGCTGTCCCAAGTACTCCAACCCCGACGGATACACCTACTCCGACGATACCGTCCGCCGTCTGGCCGCCATGAAGACCGCCGCTCCCGATTTCCGCATCTTCTGGGACAACGCCTACGTGGTCCACGACCTCTACGACGAGGGCGGAGATACCCTGCTGGATATCTTCAAGGAGTGTGAAAAGGTGGGCACCGTGGACCGCGTGTTCTACTTCGCCTCTACCTCCAAGATCTCCTTCCCGGGCTCGGGTGTGGCCATCTTCGCCATGTCTGACCGCAACATGAAGCAGGTCATGCCCATCGTGGGTGTCCAGACCATCGGCTACGATAAGCTGAACATGATGCGCCACGTGAAGTTCTTCGGCACCGCTGAGGGGATCCTGGCCCACATGAAGAAGCAGGCCGCCATCCTGCGCCCCAAGTTCGAGGTGGTTCTACAGACCCTGGACCGCGATATCGCCGACACGGGCATCGCCCATTGGACCCACCCTAAGGGCGGATACTTCGTCTCCCTGTTCACCATGCCCGGCACCGCCAAGCGGGCCTATGCTCTGGCCAAGGAGGCGGGGGTGACCCTCACCACCGTAGGCGCTACCTACCCCTACGGCAAGGACCCTGCGGACAGTAACATCCGCATCGCTCCCACCTTCCCCTCGCTCTCCGACCTGACCCTCGCCATGGAGGGGCTGACTGTCTGTTTGCGGCTGGCGGCTCTGGAGAAGCTGATGGCGGAGCAGGAGTAAAATACGAGATACAAGATACGAGATACAAGATACAAGATGCGCGTCGGGCGGGTCTTGTATCTTTTTTTGGCTTTTTTGAAAAAACGGTTGTTGAACCGTTACGACTTACGACATAATGGATGAAGCGCTTCCCGTCATTCACAAGACCGCCGTTTCCCCGTGACAGAAAAACGGATCGGCAGAAAGGAGAGTACACAATACCCATGCTTTGGAACGAGGACACCCTGCGCGAGGGTTTGTACCGCCATGAGGAGGCCGCCTTGGAGGAGGTGTCCCGCCGATACGGCCGTATCCTGTACGGCTTGGCGTACCGCATACTGGGCTCACCCTCCGACGCCGAGGAGTGCGTCAACGATGCCCTGCTGGATCTGTGGAACGCCGTGCCCCCCGACAGACCCAAGGGGGTGCTGGCCTACGTCAGCGCGTTGGTACGCCGCCGCGCCATAGATCGCGTACGCTACAAGACCGCTTCCCGTCGCGGGGGCGAGGACTACGAGGGTTCGCTGGAGGAGCTTGCCGAGTGCCTGTCCGATCCTCACGGGGCGAGTCCCTTGGAGGCGGTGGCCATCCGCGACTGCCTGCAACGCTTCCTTCGTACCCTGTCGGAGGAGGACAGGATCATCTTTACTCTGCGGTATTTTTCCTTTATGTCCAACGAGGAGGTCGGGGAGGTCTGCGGTCTGCGGGACTCTGCCGTGGTCATGCGGCTGGTGCGCATCCGCAAGAAGCTCAAGAAAGCCTTGGAGCATGACGGAATATTCATTTGATCGAAAGGAGAATCAACCATGAAACTGAATACGAACAAAGAAAAGCTGAACGACGCCGTGGGTATGCTGGATGAGGATACCGTACAGACCGCCATGATCCGCGCCGCCGATCTGAAGGAGACCCGCGTTGCACGCCGCGCCACCCTGCGCCGCCGCGCCGTGGTCCTATTGGCCGCCTGTTTGTCCCTGACTCTTATGATCGGGGCGTTGCTGGCCATTCCCATGATGACACCCCATGATCCCCCCGTTACCTCGGGAGAGGATGCTCTCCCCGCCTACGTAGAGATGCCAATGGTGAGACTGACGAACCTGTCGGCTACCGAGGCCGCCACGGTCTCCGATCCGGATATGCCGATTCACGAATCCAATATACAGGTGGATTCGGTGGCGTATCGGTATCGGTATACCATTCTGACCATCGACTGCAAGCCCGGTGAGACCGTCACGGTGAACGCCGATTCCAAATGCCTGCGCCCGGTTGAAATGCCCTTGACAGAGGATACGGATCTGTCTTGGGGCGGCGAGTTCTACGAGGCTCTTCTACACAACGATTCTACGGTGATTGATTGGGTGGACGGAGGCCGTGTCAGCACTCTGACCTTCGATCCCGCCACCTCCTGCATTTCCGTGTTGATCCCCATGTCCTCGACGGAGCTGGACGAGGCCATTCTGAGCTTCTCCATCGAGGACGAAGGTGGAAATATCACTGGCGTCGGAAGCCTTTACGTGGGCGTAAGGAGACTTGTGAACCGAGAGGAGGATTTGCACGTCAGGGGTGGTTATGCCGTCACCCGCTGTGCCGTGCTGGGCTCAGCACGCTTTACGGAGCCTGCGTCTGTGACCCGTGAGCAGGCTGAACATTTGGTGGAATCCTTCGTTGCCAAGGCGGATACCCGTAGGGCCGAGTTGGACTATACTCCCGTGACGAAGGATGAAAAGAGAACGGCCGCCATGGCAGAGATCATTCTTACCGAATTTGCCGTGGGAGACGTAGGCGCGCTGGGCCGCGGCTACGGCTGGGCAGACGATTTCTGCCGATTCCGCGTTGAATCCAAGGAGACCGGAATGGAGCGGTGCTTCATCGTATTTGACAACGGTGACTGGTTTGAATACCTTGTCCACGGCGATTGCAATAACACGCCTTGTCATGTGGGCTGTCCCCATTCGGCTGAGTGGGAGCATCACGGGATCATGGAGGGCTGCCGCTTTACGGCTCTTGACGGGCGCTTATATGAATATGTGATCGAGATCCGCGACGGACAGGAATCGGGTACGCTGGTGCCTGCTTCCGCGCTTTCCGACTAAGGTCATCCTGATCCGACAGGGACTGTTGCCCACCGAATAACCTTCCCCCCGCCCCCTCGGGCGGGGATTTTTTGTCCTCAAAAAAACCGTAAATTTCCTGTAAAAATCCCCCTGTTTCCCTTGACTTCCCCCCGCATATATGGTACAATATTACAGATAATACTCTATATATTGTATTGGAGGTGATCCCATGGCCAAGTCCCGCAAAAGCTCCGTCCGCCGCGCCCTGTCTCTTTCGCTGGCGGCTCTCTTTCTCTGCCTTTCGGTCACCGCGTCCGTGACGGGCTGTGCCAAGAAGATCACCTATACCATTGAGGCGGGCAGTGACCTCCCCTCCCCCTACCGTCTGGTGGGGGCCGACGGCGCGGCCTACGTGGCGGGGTTTGACGAGAGCTGTGTCAACCGCCCCGGCACCTATGAGATCCCCATGACCGACGCCGAAGGGCGGGACTATATTCTCAAGCTTACGGTTCGCGATCGCAAGGCTCCCGTGGTGACGGCCAGGCACGTTTACTATGCCCGCGGGATCGGCAAGCCCAACGCCCTGGATTTCATCGGCACCATCGTGGAGGCCGACGAGTACACCGCCTACTTTGAGTGTGACCTCCCCGACATGAATCAGATCGGGGACTACGACATCGTCTTCCGCGTGGAGGATGCCAGCGGAAACCGCACCAAGGAGCTTCACTCCATTCTGACCGTGATCGAGGATACCGTTCCTCCCGTCTTCAAGACGGTGCCCGAGCTGTCGGCTTACGTGGGGGAGGCCATCGCCTACCGCAAGGGCCTGGTGGTGGAGGACAACTGCGGCGGGGAGGTGGATATCCAGGTGGACGCTTCCTCGGTGGATCCCACTACGCCCGGGGATTATGAGGTGCGCTTCACCGCGGCGGATCAGTCGGGCAACGTTTCCTGGGCGGCTACCACCATCCATATCTACGAAAATCAGGTCACCGAGGAGCAGCTCAACGCCCGGATCGACGAGGTCATTGCCCGCATCATTACCCCGGGCATGGACAAGGAGGCTCAGCTTCGCGCGGTCTACCGCTACGTCTACGATCACATCGCCTATACCTCGGATTCGGACAAGTCGGACTGGATCCGCGCCGCCTACGACGCGCTTTTTGTGGCCGGCTCGGGTGACTGCTACAACTACTTCGCCGCCGCGATCGCCTTCTGCCGCCGACTGGGGATCGATTACCGCGAGATCGAGCGTACGCCCGGTGCCGCCGAGGGGACCCACTTCTGGATCATGGTCAACATCGGCACGGCTGAGGACCCACGTTGGTATCATTTCGACTGCACACATATCAACGTGGTCTATACCCACAGCGGCTGTCTGCTGACAGACGCTCAGCTCCGTGCCTTCAACCACATCCGCGCGGGCTTCTACACCTACAACGCGGGCGCATATCCCGCCTCCGAAAAGACCGTCATCACGCCTACCCCTCATCTGGAAAAATACTACTGACAGAGGCTATCGCCATGAAACAGACCGTCCGTTACTCCAAAGCCCGGCTCCGCTCGGTTGGCTTGACCCTGATCACCGCCCACTCGGGCTGTGAGGGGACCGCGCCCAACAGCATTGACCATATCCTTGCCGCCATTGATTCGGGGGCGGAGATGATCGAGATCGATATCCGCGCCCACGGGGAGCTGCTCTATCTCTCCCACGACGTGGCCGAGGATCCCGCCGCCTGTGTATCCTTTGAGAAGTTTCTGGAGCTGATCGCTCCCATTTCCGACCTGCGGGTCAACTGCGACGTCAAGACCGACGGGCTGATCACCCCCGTTATGGAGGCCGCCCGCCGCTTCGGCGTGGCCCACCGCATGGCCTTTACGGGGGCCTGCAACCACCGCAACGATCTGATCGTGGCCGAAGGCGGGCAGCTCTGGCCCAGCCTGTGGCCCTGCGCGGACAACGAGGCCGCCGTGCGTAATGCCTGCGACTCCTTCCAAGGCGTGGGCGAGCCCATCCTGAACCTCCACTACTCCATGATATCCGACTCCAATCTTGCCTACCTCCGCGACCGCGGCATGGACTTCTCAGCCTGGACGGTGGACGACGAGGCGGTGATTCGTGATCTCCTGCGCAAGGGCATCACCAACATCACCACCCGTAAGCCCCGCCTGGCCATGGCTCTCCGCGACGAGATCCAAGGCACCCCCGCGTCCCACGGCCTGCTCCCTCTGGAGCGCATGGAGACTCTGATCCGCGAGGCGGGTGCCATCATGCGATCCGTCCCCGACGAGGTGCGCAACAACCCCGAGTGCAAGGAGGGAAGCTCCAACTTCGTCACCGCCTACGACGTCAAGGTGCAGGAGTTTTTGAAGGCTGAACTCACCAAGATATTCCCCGACGCTCACTTCTTCGCCGAGGAGGATGGAGAGTCCACCCAGACCATCGGAGCGGGCTACACCTTTATCATCGACCCCATCGACGGCACCACCAACTTCATGTGCGGCTACGATCACTCTGCCGTGTCGGTGGGACTGCTTCTGGACGGTCAGCCCCTCTTCGGCGGCATCTACGACCCTTACCGCGACGAGTATTACTCCGCCGTGAAGGGGCAGGGAGCCACCCGAAACGGCCGGCCCATCCATGCTTCCAACCGACCCGTCACCCGCGGCATCGTCTCTATCGGATCCGCCCCCTACCGCAAGGATACCCTTTCCGAGACGGTCAAGGAAATGACCTACGATCTCTTCCATACCTTCGCCGACTTCCGCCGTTCCGGCTCTGCCGCCCTGGATATCTGCCACGTGGCAAGCGGTCAGCTGGACGCCTTCTGTGAGCCTGTGCTGTCCCCCTGGGACTACGCCGCCGGTTCGGTGATCCTCTCCGAGGCGGGCGGTATCTCTACCAACTTCGCGGGTAAGCCTCTGGACTTGTCCGCTCCCTCCTCCTGCGTGTTCGGCAGTACGGGCGCCCATCCCGCCGCGCTGGATGTGTGCGGGAAGTACGCCGCCGTCACCGAGACCATTATCCGATCATAGGAGCCTTCTATGCTCACCAACATCCTCCAATACCTCGAAGCCACCGCCCCCCGCGTCCCCGACAAGCTTGCCTTTTCCACGGGAACCGAGGGGTTGACCTTCTCCGAACTCCATACCCACGCCCGGTGTGTGGGCGCCGGCCTTCTGCGCAGGGGATACAACGCCGAGCCTGTGGCGGTGCTCATGGACAAGCATCCTCACACCATTGCCACCTTCTTCGGCGCGCTCTACGCGGGGTGCTTCTACGCCGCCCTGGACGGGGATATGCCGGTCCAGCGCATGGGGCTGATCCTGGATACTCTCAAGCCCCGTTTGCTCATTTACGATAAGAAGAACGCCAAGAACGCCCAAAAGCTCTTGGATCAAGGGCTTTTCGGTGGTACCATTCTCCCCTGGGAGGAACTGTGTCACGCCGAGGGGCGGGAGCTGACCGCCGCAGACGAGACCGCCCTGCGCTCCGTCCGCGACCGCCAGATCGACACCGATCCCATCTACGTGGTCTTCACCTCGGGGTCCACAGGTGTCCCCAAGGGAGTGGTCGCCTGCCACCGATCCGTCATCGACTACACCGAGTCTCTGTGTGAGGCCATCGGCTTTAACGAGGACACGGTCTTCGCCAACCAGACCCCGCTGTACTTTGACGCCCCTTTGAAGGAGATCATGCCTACCGTCAAGTTCGGTGCCACGGCCTACCTCGTACCCAAGATGCTGTTCATGTTCCCTGTCAAGCTCTGCGATTACCTCACCGAGCATAAGATCAATACCGTCTGCTGGGTGGTCTCGGCTCTGACCATGATCTCGTCGCTGGGTGCTTTGGAGTCCCATACCCCCAAGTATCTGACCACCGTCTGCTTCGGCAGTGAGGTCTTCCCCCGCAAGCAGTACGATCTGTGGCGGGCGGCCCTCCCCGAGGCCCGCTTCTTCAATCTCTACGGCCCCACCGAGGCCACGGGTATGTCCTGCTACTGGCCCGCCCGCGACCTGGCCCCCGACGAGGTCATCCCCGTGGGCAAGCCCTTCCGCAACACCGACCTCATGCTCCTCACCGAGGATGGCCGCCGCGCTGCTGTGGGGGAGGAGGGCGAGATCTGCCTGCGAGGCACCTGCGTGACCCTGGGGTATTACGCCAACCCCGACAAGACCGCCGAGGCCTTTGTCCAGAACCCCCTGAACCCCCACTACCCCGAGATCATCTACCGCACGGGTGACATCGGCCGCTTCAACGACCACGGTGAGCTGGTCTTCGTCTGCCGCCGTGACGCCCAGATCAAGCACATGGGCCACCGCATCGAGCTTGGCGAGATCGAGGCCGCCGCCGCATCCGCCGACGGTGTCCGCGCCGCCTGCTGTGTCTACGACGCAAGCGGGAAGCGCATCGGGCTGTACTACGTGGGCGACACCGAGCCGACTATTCTGACCAAGACCCTGCGCGCCGCTCTGCCCCCCTACATGATCCCCGCCTTCTGCGAAAAGCTGGCGGTCATGCCGCTGACACCCAATGGAAAGGTGGATCGGAAGGGGCTGCGGGAGAGGGCGGAGAGTAAAGAGTCGTGAAAATTGGGGTTTATAGGGTTGTTGGTTTGTGCTGACCCTTGGGTGTTGCCCTCTCACCCGCCTACGGCGGGAGCTCCCCCAGAGGGGGAGCCTTTCGTACTAAACCCAGCGAAATCCCGTTTCCCGACAAGTGTTTTCCCGCCGTTCTGAGGCTCCCCCTCTGGGGGAGCTCCGCGAAGC
>JAZNJA010000014.1:0-20513 GCA_045577755.1 Eubacteriales bacterium | reverse complement strand
AGAGGGGGAGCCTTGCGTGCCATTTTACAAGAGAAACCCTTTCCCGACAAGCGTTTTCCAAAGGCTCCCCCTCTGGGGGAGCTCCCGCGAAGCGGGTGAGAGGGCTAACGAGAAAATTGCCGTGCCCTTCCCGTCAAACAGTTCGCCAAACCCAAATTTCTCTCATAATCCTCATCCCCCCCGCATATTATACGGTAAACATCTACCACCAAGGGGGAAACCGCCATGAAACAACCTACCGTTCCGCGCCGCTCTGTTTTGGGGCCGCTCGCCATCCTTCTTCTCGCCCTGCTCTTGACCGTCCTCGCTATCCTCCCCGCTGCCGCCGAGGATATCCTCCCCATCTCCGAGACCGAAGCCGCCACGGAGGGCTCCACCAAGCCCTTGGGCAGTACCTCGGTGGGGTTCCACACCATGCTGAACCGTGAAACCGCCCCTGCCGTATCCTACGGTCTGCGGGTCCTGGCCGCCCGTGAGGAGATGGTCTTCGCGGGGCTGGTGGGCAACGAGATCTCCTTCACCGCCGAGGACATCAAGCGTGCTATGAACCTGTCCGAGCTGAACTATATCACCATTCAAAGCCTTCCGAGTCCGGGGGAGGGAACCCTGTTCGTGGGCTCGGTGGGGGCCGCTGAGGGACAGGTGATCTCGGCGGGAAGCCTGTCTCTCATGTCCTTCGCCGCTGCCGATGAGACAAAGCTTTCGGAGGCCACCATGTCCCTTTCGGTCAACGGAAGCGACTACGCCGTCACCTGTCGTCTCTGCCTTCTGGATCGCCTCAACTATACGCCCACGGTGGCCCTCGCGCCCGCCATCTCCCTGAACGTGGAGACCTACCAGGGACTCCCCACCGCGGGGACGGTCTCGGCCTACGATCCCGAGGGAGATGAGATCACCTATGAGATCGTCCGGTATGCCGCCCATGGCCGTGTGACACTCACCGACCGCCACACGGGGGCCTACGTCTATACCCCCGACAAGGGCTTTGTGGGACAGGACAGCTTTGATTACGTCGTCCGTGACCGTTATGGCAACTACAGTACCTCGGCAACCGTCAGCGTACGGGTGTCTGCCCGCCCCTCGGCGGTTACCTATGCCGATGTGGAGCGGGAGGGAGATGCCGCCGCGATCCTGTCGATCTCGGCCATGGGACTGATGAACGGCACTCGCGTGGGGAGTGAGAACTATTTCAAGCCTAAGGATGCCATCTCCCGCTTGGAGTTTCTGGTGACAGCCATGGAGGCCGCGGGCATCACCGCCGAGGTTGCCGCCTCCGCCCCTGAGATCGCCATAGCGGATGAGGCTGAGATCCCCGCCTCCATGCTCCCCTACGTGCGCTATGCCCTCGGAAAGCACTATGTCAGCGGCAATACGGTGGAAGGGCGGCTCTACTTCAAGCCCGATGATACCGTCACTCGCGCCGAGGCCGCCGTGATCCTGTCCAACATCATCGGCTACGCCGTGGAGGATACCGTCACCGCCTTCGCGGACGCGGATACCCTTCCTGCCTGGTCCGGTGAAGCTCTGACCTCCCTCCGCGCCCTGGGAATCCTCCTGTGCCCTGACGGAAACGCCCATCCCCGCGCCGCCATGACCCGTGCCGATACCGCCGCTTGGCTCTACCGCACGATCCGTCTCATGGCGGGATAAGCCCATACAAAAAGCCGACCGTCCCCGAGGGGAAGGTCGGCTCTTTTTGCCCGCCGAGGAAAGCTCAGGGCTTGGCGAAGGAATCATAAATGGTCAGGTAATCGTTGATGCAGTCACCGTAGCTATCTCCCATGGCGGTGACGCAGACGTAGCCCCGTCCCGAGGCGGACTCGGCGTAGGTCACGAGGCAGTAGCGGCTTTCGTTGGTAAAGCCGGTCTTGCCCGCCACCACCGTGACGTTTTGAGGCTGGTTGGGGGTATGATTCTCAAAATGGGTCACGATGAGATTGTGATAGAGGGTATAGGTGAATTTCTGCCCGTCCGCGCCCACGCAGGGAGCGTTGTAGGACTGAGTCTTCAGAACGCGGCGGCAGTACTCCATGTTCATGGCGTAGGCCATGATGGAGGCGATATCCCGCGCGGTGGAGTAGTGATTCTTATGGAAGAGGCCGGTGGGATTCATGAAATGGGTATTGGAAAGCCCCATCTTCTCAGCCTTGAGATTCATCAGCTCCACGAAATCCTCCTCGCTGCCCGCGATATAGCGAGCCAGCTCACAGGCTGCGATACCGTCGGACTTGAGCATGAGAGCGTATATGAGGGATTCCACTGATACGGTTTCCCCGGCGTCAAAGCCTACGCCCGAGGCCCCGGCCAGCCGCATGGCCTCGTAGACCTCGCTGCTGACGGTGACGGTATCCTTGAGGCAATCCTTGTCGGGGAGGTTTTCGGCGATGATGATGAGGGTCATGACCTTGGTCATGGAGGCGGGGTAGATCAGCTCGTCCGCTTTGCGGGATGCGATGATCTCTCCGGAGGTCAGATCGGCCAGGGCGGCGTGCTTGGCGTTCAGCTTGCCCGCGGGTATGACCACGATCCCGTCGGCCCAGGGCAGAAGGGCGTTTCCGCTTTTGCCGTCGGCAAAGGGACGGTCGCCCTCCTCGGCGGCCACGCCGCCCATATCGCTTTGGTTGCTTTCGGGACCCGAGGGAATGTAGAAGAGAGAGGAGCGAGTCGCGATGAGCAGCACCGTGCCCAGTGTCAACAGCAAAGCCAGCAACGCAGCGAGGATGACCAGGGCCCCGCGGGTGGGCGTGGGGGCGGTCATGAGGAGCCGCCTCATGGGCCAGGCCTTCATAGCCTCGGTGGGAGAGGGGGAATCCGACTCATGGGGAGCCGTCTCGAGGGGCTCGCGGCTTTTGGTGGTATTCTGTAGGTCGGTATGCATAGGTACCTCCTGAAACGAAAAATAAACGTCGACGTTGGCCTCGGGGAGGGAGGCTCTGTCGAAAAAAGGGGAAGAGTAAAAGAAAAAGTCCGCTTCGGTCATGAAACGGACTTTTCTTACCGCAGGCACGGAGAGACCGGGAGGCCGACCCGCGCGGGTGCGGTCAGGGTTGACGTTCTCAGACCGCGACGAGGCAGTACAGAACCAGGATCAGCACGAAGAACGCGATGCACAGAGCAACGGTCACCTTGCCGAGGAGCTGGTCCAGCTTGCCGGCCTTACCCTTAGCCATAAAGGTGTCAGCACCGCCGGCGATGGCACCGGAGAGGCGCTTGTCCTTACCGGGCTGCATCAAGACGGCAACCACCAGAGCCAGGGAGATCAGACCCAGCAGAAGGCCGAGAATCAGTTCGATCGTAGGCATTTTTATCTATCCTCCAATAACTTGTTTGCACGCATAGACATACGCATACTCTTACCGAGATATTATAACACATTCGGGAAGAAAATGCAATAGGTTAATCGAAAAAAACCAAAGTTTTTTTGAGAAAATTCGGGGCTTGGGGGGAGCGTTATTCCGTCTTGGGAGACAGGACGATGTCCACGGGACTGTACACGCTGCCGCGGTAGACGGTCAGAGTGACGGTGTCACCCGCGTAGTGGTCGTTGATGATGCTCATAAGGTGGTTCATGGACTCGATCTCCTCGCCCTGGGCGGCGGTGATGATATCCCCGACCTCCATCTTGGTAGCGGCATCCATACCCTCGGCAAAGCCCATAACGTAGATACCCGAGACGGCGGGATGGAGCAGCTCATCCGCCTCATAAAGACCGATATCGGATTCGGGGACGAGCTGAACACCGGTCTCGTTGGGCAGATAGTAGGCTCCGCCCTCCACGTACACACCGGTGATGCCCAGCATGGGGCGCTTGTGGTGCAGGGAGGAATTCACGTTGTCGGCGTTTCCGAATTCAATGATCGCCTCCAGGATCTCCACGGCACCGTCGGAGGGGATGGCAAAGCCGATGCCCTCATAGCCATCCGCCAGCTTCATGGAGACGACGCCCACGACCTCACCCTTGGTATTGACCAGGGGACCGCCCGAGTTACCGGGGTTGACGTTGGCATCGGTCTGGAGGAGGCGGAGCTTCTTCTGAAGGGTACCGTCATCGTCGTCGTAGATCTTGACCTCGCGGTTCTTGTAGGAAATGATGCCCTTGGTGGTGGTCCAACCGAAATCGGGACCAGCGGGGGTACCGATGGCGTACACGGTCTGACCGACGTAGCAACCCTCGGAGTAGGCAAAGGTGGCGGCGGGAAGACCCGTAGTCGCTACCTTGATGACGGCCAGATCATCCATCTCGGAGGAGCCTACTGCCTCAGCCTCGAGGACGGTCCCGTCGTAGAAGGTGACCTTGATCCTGGTAGCATCCTCAATGACGTGATGGTTGGTGGCGATGTAGCCGTCCGACGTCATGATGATGCCGGTTCCGGTACCGCCGCCGTTCTCGGTCTTGACCTCAATGACGACCACGGAGCGCTTAGCCTGCTCCACACCGTCCACCGCCTTGTCCTCGTCGTAATCCTCGGTGATGCCGGGACGGATGATGCCGTTGAAGCTCTCGCCGCCGCCCAGCAGAAGAACGGCGATGAGAAGGCCAAAGCTGATGAGGAAGACACCGCTCATAATGAGGGCGTAGATCAGGATACCGTTTTTGCGGCGCTTGTCACCGTTGGCGCTGTCGTGGGCGGCCTGGTCGGCGTAGGTCCAACGGTACAGCTCAGCGGAACCATTGGCCGGAGGAGCCCCGGCTCCGGCTGCGGGCTCAGGCGCGGGTGCCGATTGGTTCTCGGCCTCAGGGGCGGGAGCGGCAGACTTCTCCTCGGCGGGGGGCTCCTCAACGGGTGCCGCCTCAGGAGCAGACTCTTCAATCGGCGCAGCCGCAACGGTGGATGCTTCCTCCGCGGGGGGGACCTCCGCCACGGGAGCGGGATCGGCTACGGGTACAGGCTCAGCCACAGGCAGAGGCTCAGCCACGGGAATGGCACGCTCACCCGAGGATTCCTCGGGGCGGGATTGGTTGTTCTCGAAATCGCTCATGGATTTCCTCCTTGGGTATGCATGGCACGTCCCTTGGACACAGGGGGCTCGGTACGCGCCAGGGTAAAGATGAATTCACAGTTTTTGCCGTGCTCACTGGTAACCGTTATGGTTTCCCGGTGCGCCTCTATGATGGTCTTGGATATGAACATACCAAGACCCACACCGCTCTTGTCCAGACTGCGGCTCTTGTCGCCCTTGTAGAAGCGCTCAAAGACGAAGGGAATGTCCTCAGGGGGGATGCCTTGTCCCTCGTTGAACACGCGGATGACAGCCTTGCGCTCGCGGGAGAAGTCACTCTCGCTCCAGGAGAAGCTCATGCGGAGCTTTCCGCCCTCGTAGGAGAACTTCACCGCGTTGTCGCAGATGTTGTAGAGGATCTGGTGGATGGCATCCCGATCGGCCAGAACGAACATCCGCTCGTCATCGCACTCAAACTCCACGTCAAGCCCCTTACCGTCGATCTTCTGCTCGAAGGAAATGAGGATCTGACGGCCCATTTCGCAAATGTCGAAGGGCTTCATATCAAACCTGCGATCCCCGGCCTGCAGGCGGGAAACGTCCAGCAGCGCGGTGACCAGGCGGGAGAGGCGGCGCACCTCGTCCGAAACTACCTGCAGGTAATGGGTGTGCTGATCGGGGGGGATGACCCCGTCCAGAATGCCGTCAATAAAGCCCGAAATGGTGGTCATGGGGGTGCGCAGATCGTGAGACACGTTGGCCACGAAGGAGTTGCGCATACGCTCCAGATTGTCCAGCGCCCGAATCATCTGATTGAAGGCTATGGCCAACTCCGCGACCTCGTCCTTTCCGTGGACCCGTACCCGCACGTCGTACTGACCCACCATCAGCTTCTTGGCGGCGCGGCTCATTTCACGCAGAGGGCCGATGACCCGCTCGGTGGTGAAGTAGATGGCGATCAGAGCGGCCAGAAGGATCCAGAGGGCGGCCACGATGACCGACCGCAGGGTGTCGTTCATCAGAGTGGTCCAGGCCTCGGCGGTGGAGGTGACGATGACGTGGCCCACATAGGTGCCGTCATCAACCGTCACGGGGGCGGCGTAGGCCAACCGCAGACCGTCGTTTTTGCGGGAATCGATGTTGAGGAAGACACCGGGCAGGGTCTCCTCCTCACTTTCGGGGGTATTGCTTGGGGGAACCGAGGGCAGGGCTTGGTCCATGCTCTTGCCCGCGGACTCGGCTGTCGAGCCGTCCATGGCGGCGAAATACTCATCGCTCAGAATGGGAGTCCCCTCGGGGATGCTGCTGCTGTACGCCTTTCCCGTAGAGAAAATAAAGCCACCGCTGAAATCGGTGACGTAAATGCTCATATCCTCAAAATTGGTCATAACGGCATTGAGAAGCCGCTCGATATATCCCTCAGAGGAGGTGTCTGTGGAGGTGCCCTCCCGGATATAGTCACCGAAATCCGTGAGACCGCTGTTCCCGAACATCTCGCCCAAGTCCTCCGCGCAGGAGAGCGCCACACCCCGCACGTTCTTTTGCTCAGCGCGAATGGAGTAGTTCCGGATAACGCTGTTCACGATGAACAGAAGCAGAAGGAAGCTCACCAGCAAAAGCGCCATGAAGGTGGTGACGTATTTGGCGAATACGCTTTTGAACATAAAATGTTGAACGCCCTCGGGGAATAACTCCCCGAGGGGGTATGGTGTCATGATGGGGCCGTACCACCACCCGGGAGGGTACGGCGGCGGTGAGAGATCAGTTCAGAAGCTCAAACTTGTAGCCAACGCCCCAGACGGTCTTGAGGGTCCATTTATCCGAGACACCCTCCAGCTTCTCGCGCAGGCGCTTGACGTGTACGTCCACGGTGCGGGAATCACCCAGGTAGTCAAAGCCCCAGACCTTGTCCAACAGGGCGTCGCGGGTGAAGACGCGGTTGTAGTTGGATGCCAGGAAGTAGAGAAGCTCCAGCTCCTTGGGGGGGATATCAATGGAACGGCCCTTGAGCTTCAGCTCGTACTTGAGCTTGCTGATCTCGATGTTGTCGAAGCGGATGACCTCGTCGTCATTCTGGCTGTTATGAGCCTGGTAGCGGCGAAGCACAGCCTTGACACGGGCGGAAAGCTCCTTCATATCGAAGGGCTTGACCACGAAATCATCGGCACCCAGCTCCAGACCGAGAACCTTATCGAAGACCTCGCCCTTGGCGGTGACCATGATAATAGGCTTGGAGGAGATCTCTCGGATCTCTCGGCAGACCTGCCAACCGTCCTTCTTGGGCAGCATGATATCCAGAAGCACCAGGTCGGGCTCGTACATCTTGAAATAGTTGATGCCCTCGGCGCCGTCACCCACGGTCTTTACCTCGTAGCCCTCGTTTTCAAAGTAGATCTTCAGCAGATCGCTGATATTGGGGTCGTCATCTACGACGAGAATCTTTGTGTCCATCATAAGGGGGGCCTCCTTTGTTACGTCAAAATTTTACATTTCCGATTATAGCATATACGATCAATGGGGAATCTGTGTGACAGAGACATGAATTTTTGCCGAAAACGGCAGCAGAAAAATCCATATATATTCATTTACAATTATAGCACAAAACCGTGAAATTGTAAAGAGTCTTTTGCAAAAAAGTTTCCAAATATCGTATGAATTTTGTACAAGGATTCACGTTGCGTTCATAAATGCCGAAATTGGCCCAATTACCGGAGAAAAAGCATGGGCAAGGGGGATGGAGTGAACCAGCGGGAGGCGGTTTAGGGTGCAGTCTGAAGCGGAGAAGGGAAAGTGCTTTTTCGCGTAGGGAAGGGCATACGCCGAAAAGAAGTGACCGAACAAGGTTTTTTCTTAAAAAGACTTTACAAAATCCCCGCTTTGTGCTATAATAAGACATTGATTATTTGCAACGGAAGGACAAAACCACCATGTTTATCAAAGAAACCGTCAAGGGTATGCGCGACATTCTCCCCGCCGAAATGGAGATCCGTGAGTACCTCCTCGGCAAGCTGAAATATCTCTACACCTCCTTCGGCTATACCCAGATCGAGACCCCCTGCATGGAGCGCATCGAGAACCTCACCAGCAAGCAGGGCGGCGAGAACGAGAAGCTCATCTTCAAGGTGCTCAAGCGGGGCGAGAAGCTCACCGAGTCTCTGGAAAATGCTTCCTATGATGACCTTTGTGACTCGGGTATGCGCTACGACCTCACCGTGCCCCTGTCCCGCTACTACTCCAACAACGTAGGCCAGCTCCCCTCCCCCTTCAAGTCTCTGCAGGTGGGCTCGGTCTGGCGCGCCGACCGTCCCCAGAAGGGCCGCTTCCGCCAGTTCACCCAGTGCGACATTGACATCCTGGGCGACCCCTCCAACTCCGCCGAGAGCGAGCTGATCTACGTCACCTCCCTCTTCCTGGACAGCGTGGGCGTCAAGGGCAATACCGTCATGGTCAACGACCGCCGCATCCTCAAGGGCATGGCCAAGAAGGCCGGCTTTGCCGAGGAGGACTACAACGACGTCTTCATCATCCTGGATAAGTACGACAAGATCGGCGAGGAGGGCGTCAAGAAGGAGCTGCTGGCTTCGGGCTTTGACGAAAACGCGGTGGTGACCTACATGACCATCTTCCACGGCTTCATGACCGCCGAGGATCGCTTCACCTACGTGGAGGAGGCCTTCGGTGACGCCATGGAGGCGGGCGTAGCCGACAATATCCGCCAGATCTTCGCCAACGTCGCTACCATGTCGGGCGGCCGTTTCAACCTCTCCTTCGACCCCACCCTGGTCCGCGGTATGGGCTACTATACCGGCACCATCTTTGAGATCAAGTCCGAGGACTTCAAGGGCTCCTCCATCGCGGGCGGCGGCCGTTACGACAACATGATCGGCAACTTCACAGGCACCCCCACCTGCGCTTGCGGCTTCTCCATCGGCTTCGAGCGTCTGGTCGGCGCCCTGCTGGATAAGAAGTTCAAGGCCGAGGGCAGCCGCGAGAAGGTGGCCGTCCTGTACGGTAAGGCATTTGGCTCGGGCGACGTGGCCGCTCTTCAGTGCAAGTGCAACGCGCTCCGCGAGGCGGGGAAGATCGTTCTGGTCCAGAAGATGAACAAGAACGTGGGCTTCCAGAAGCAGAAGCTGGAGGCAGAGGGGTACACCGCGTTTATTGACGTGCGCTACCCCGACGAGATCGAGACCAAGCTCTGATATAACTCATCAACGAACCAAGCACCCGCCCAAAACAGCGGGTGCTTTCCACTCCATACGAGGACTGAAAAATGGATCAAAGATTTTCGGATTACCTGACCCAATACAGAGCGAATTACACCTTTGCCGAAACCGAACGTCAGCAAAGCGATGTCTATGGCGTCAGGATCACCGTGACTCTGTATGAGTATGACACCGAAGCAGAGCACCGCGATCGGGCGGAGATCCTCATGGAAAAGGACGGCCTGCGCTACGAGTGCGAGGGCATTGAGCGTGCCCATTGGGACTTTTTTCCCGTCACCGTGGAGGGCCGACCCTAAATTCTCTTCTCCAAGACCCTCTACGGCTTCACTCTGATCGACCCCGACACCCTCACCGAGGCCTACGACTATTTCCCCGAAAAGGTGTACGATGGTGAGGAAGCCTTTATCATCACCGACGCCAAGCCCTTCGGCCGTTACCTGATCTTTGAAGGCTGCTACTGGGGATGCGATTACATCTATGCCGCCTATGACCCTGCCACGCACCGCTTTGTGGATATCTCCCGGGCTTACGGAATACTCCCCGGAGATCACCATGCCCGAGTATGGGGCGGATGCCTCCATCTGTTGGGAGATACACCCGATCGGGAGACCTATGAGGTCAAGATCAAGGAAACGGATATCACCTCCCTTATGACCGAGCGGGGAACCACCGATTTCTGAAAAAACCGTGCGAGAACCGAAATTCCCGCACGGTTTTTCTATGTAGAGCAAAGCAATTTCACCCGATAAACGGATGCTCCCGCGCCGCCTCCCGCATGGCCGCTATGACCGAGCGGGGGCGCTTGGTCTTGAACAGGGCAGAGCCTGCCGCCAGAACGTTGGCGCCTGCCTCGGTGCAGTAGGCCGCGTTCTCGGCGTTGATGCCGCCGTCCACCTCAATATTGAGCTTCACACCCAGCTTGCGGGCGTGACGGCGCAGAGCGCGCACCTTATCCAGGCAGTCGGGCATGAAGGACTGCCCGCCGAATCCCGGCTCCACGGTCATGACCAGAATCATGTCTGCCACCTCCACAAAGGGAAGCACAGCCTCCACAGGGGTCTTGGGAGAGATGGCAATACCGCAGGGGATCTCCCGCTCCTTGATAGCCTTCATCACCGCCATGGGGTCCTCCACGCTCTCATAGTGGAAGGTCACGATGTCAGCCCCCGCCTTGATGAAGCTGTCCACGTAGCGCAGAGGCTCCGAAATCATGAGATGAACGTCAAAGTAGAGATTGGTGTGACGGCGGATCGAGGCGATCACCCCCGCGCCAAAGGAAATATTCGGGACGAAATGACCGTCCATGACGTCCAGATGCAGGTAATTGGCACCCGCGTCGGCCATGCGGGTGATCTCTCCCCGCAGATCGGAAAAATCGGCGGCCAGAAGGGAAGGAGCAATGTAGATCATGACAGAAACCGTTCCTTTCCGCTCCCGAGAGGGAGCATTACCCCGCGGTCTTGCCTCGGGGGTCACAATTTGTCGAAAGGGCGCGTATACTGGGAACGGGAGCCTCCGCGCCGCGCCCGCGCAAGGAAGCTCTATGGAAAAAACAGGATCGAAAGGAATCGCGCGGAGTGGGCGCGTATCCCTCGGGTCGGCGGCAATCGTCGCCGGCCCTTTTTGGTTGGGCTTCACCGAAAAGGCGTGGCCGACAAATATCTTTGTGTTTTCAGCCTACCGTTCAAATTTGGGTTTGGCGGGCTGTTTGTTTGCGGCTTGCCCGCGATATTTGCCCTCTCACCGCTTCGCGGAGCTCCCCCAAAGGGGGAGCCTCAGAACGGCGGGAAAACACTTGTCGGGAAACGGGATTTCGCTGGGTTTAGTACGAAAGGCTCCCCCTCTGGGGGAGCTCCCGCCGCAGGCGGGTGAGAGGGCAACCCCTAAGGGCAACAAGAATCAACATCCCGAAAAACTGCAATTTGAAGGTCGTAAAGCAGTCACAAAATCGTTTGTCGGGTAAGTTCACCTTGCGGGAACGCCTCACCGCGCCTCCTCCAGGAGACAGACCGCGTGGGCCGCGATGCCCTCTCCGGAGCCTGTGAAGCCCAGCCGTTCCTCGGTGGTGGCTTTCACGCTGACCCGATCCATCTCCGCCCCAAAGGCCTCGGCGATGTTTTGCCGCATCAAGGGAATGTGGGGAGCCATTTTGGGGGCCTGTGCGATGACGGTGGCGTCGATATTGCCGAGACGGTAGCCCCTCTCGGCCATGACCTCGGCCACGCGGCGGGTCAGGACAAGACTGTCCGCACCCTTGTAGGTGGGGTCATTATCGGGAAAGAGCTTGCCGATGTCCCCCGCCGCCATGGCGCCCAGCACCGCATCCATAACGGCATGGAGGAGCACGTCAGCGTCGGAGTGGCCCAGAAGCCCCTTATCATGGGGAATATCCACCCCGCCGATGATGCACCTCCGACCCTCCACCAGGCGGTGAACGTCGTAGCCGTGACCGATGCGCATCACGTAGTCTCCTCGGCGGGAGCGGTGGCCTCCTCGGCCTTCTTCTTCCGCATGGACAGAATGGCCTCGGCGAAGGTCACGTCGGCGGGCTCGGTGATCTTGATGTTCTCGCGGGAGCAAGCCACCATCTTCACGGGCACGCGGATGTACTCGGCCATGGAGTTATCGTCGGTAGCCTCCACCTCCTCGTCACGGCAGACGTAGGCGGCGGTGCGGTAGATGGTGATGGAGAAGACCTGAGGGGTCTGTGCCAGCCAGACGTAGTCACGGTCGGGGGTGGACTCGATGAAGGCGGACTTATCGCAGACCTTGACGGTGTCTGTGGCTTTCACACCTGCCGAGGCCGCGCCCCACTGGTAGGCGGCGTGGCAGACCCGCTGGATCTCTTCAGGGGTGGTCAGGCAACGGGCTGCATCCGCCACGGCCACGAACTTACAGCGCTCGTCCACCTCGTCCGAGCCCAGTCGGGCGGATTCCTGGCGGGTCGCGCCACCCTTGACCACCTTGGTCAGCTTGGTCAGTCCATACTTTTCCTTGAAGCCCTCGTAGAGGGGAAGCTCATCCTCACGGGCCACCACGATGATCTCGTGGACGGTATCGGCGGCCTCGTAGGCCATCAGGGTGCGGGCCACCACGGGCAGTCCGTCCAGCTCCATGAACTGCTTGCGAGGCTCACCCATGAGCTTTTCCATGCGAGTGGAGCTGCCCGCGGCGCAGATCACCGCGGAGGTGAAATTCTTGGGATCGGGAGTCCCCGCCACGGCGCGGAGGATCCCCGCGATCTTCTTGGTGACGGGAGTCTTTTTGGTATCACTCATATTCGGTCTCCTTTTCTGTATGGTATCGGGAAAAACCGCAGGGGTCAAATCTACTTATTTATCGGCATCCAAGGCGTTGAGATCGTCCACCCGCGCCTGGTGACGGCCGCCCTCAAAGGGGGTATCCACAAAGAGATCCACCATGTCGCAGGCCAGACCGTAGCCGATGACGCGCTCGCCGAAGCAGAGCACGTTGGCGTCGTTGTGCATACGGGTCATGCGGGCCGAGAAGGTGTTCTCACAGCAGGCGGCACGGATGCCCTTGTGCTTGTTGGCGGCGATGGACATACCGATGCCCGTGCCGCAGACCAGGATGCCCAGGTCGGCCTCACCGGCGGTCAGCACCTTGCACAGCGCGTCGGCGTAGACCGTGTAGTTGCAGGACTCGGGGGTGTGGGTACCCACGTCGGTCACCGCAAAGCCGCGGGCCTCCAGATGGGCCCTGACCTTCAGCTTGAGCTGTAGCCCCGCATGATCCGAGCCCATAACGATTCTCTTGTTTTCCATAGCGGTATGCCCTCCTTGGGTTGTACGGTTGGGTATATCAGTTGCTTTCGTTCTTCAGCTTCTCCATCCGCATCCGCTCGGCCTGGGAGGGGCGGAGGTAGACGGGAGCCAGCTCGAAATCGGTGGTGCGGACACCCTCGCGGTAGAGCCTCAGCCCGCACAGGGCGGTGTTGTAGCCGCTCTGATGGATGAGCCGCTCGGGAAGCAGGACCAGACGGTCACCCAGCTTACCCTGAAGCGCGTCATAGGTGATGGTTGCCCCGTCGCCCATGAGATACACAGGACGGTCGGGGTATTTTTCGGCCAGCTCCTCACCCAGCTCGGAAATGGCCAATGCCCGATCCTCGCATAGGCGGGTAAGGGAAGTACCGTCGCAATCGAACAGAGCGTTGTACACCTGCTGACGGCGGGCGTTCATGCAGGGGCAGAGGATGCCCTTCAGAGCCACGCCGTTGAGAGCCAGAGCCTCCAGGGTAGACACTCCGATGCAAGGAGTATCCTTCCCAAAGGCCATGCCCTTGACCGTAGCCGCCCCGATACGGACCCCCGTAAAGGACCCGGGACCCGCCGTGCATACGTACAGCTCCACATCGTCCACGGTATAACCCGCGATCTTCAGAACCGACTCCACCATGGGGAGCAGGGTCTCGGAATGGGTGTGTCCCGTGTTCAAAGTGTACTCGGCGATCAGCTTTTCATCCTCGCAAAGAGCCACCGAACCGACCTGCGCGGTGGAATCCAGAGCCAAGATCAGCATAGCGGTGCCTCCTTGATCGAAATGGTAATTTGTCTCATATCCACCTCGGGGGGGCATTTCACAATGCGCACCTCCAGATAGACCTCGGGGAGAGCGAAGGGGATCTTCTCGCACCACTCGGCCACGCAAACCCCCGCGTCGGGGTAGTCCTCAAAGCCGATGGAGTACAGATCCTCCTCCGACTCAATGCGGTACATATCAAAGTGGAAGAGGGGCTTCTTTCCCGCCACACGGTACTCGTTGACGAGAGAGAAGGTGGGAGAGCGGACACCCCGCCCGGGAGCCAAGACGGTCGCCAGCCCCCGCACGAAGGCGGTCTTGCCCACCCCCAGATCGCCGTACATGGCAATGAAGGTCGGGCAGGACTTGTCTCCCTCCAGAAGCCTCGCCAACGCCGCGCCCACCGCCTCGGTCTCCTCGGGGGAGTGGGTGGTAAGGGTGACGGGCAAGACGCGCAAAGTCAGTTCTTGCATAGCCGTACTCACGATCTCTTGACGTTCTTGTCCTTGACCTGCTCACGGGTCCCATCGGGACGGACGATGACGGTGTTGTCCAGGATACCCGTCATGGAGGCGCGAAACTCGCGGATGTATTCGGTCCGCAGAGCGGCTCGCTCCTCCAGCTCCGCCTCGGTCAGGGTCTCCCCCGCCTTGACGCGGCGGGCAAATTCGTTGATACGGTCCAGTTTTGCTTGTTCCATTTATACCTCAATTAATTCATATTAATCCTGCAAAGATAATCCATTTTCTGCTTAAAGCAAGATCTTAATGCATATTGGGTTGGACACTCCAACTTATGACAGTAATCGAGAAAGTAATCGATGAGTAAATCTGTAAACCCATTAACAGAAATAGAGAAAACATAAGAATCTCCATTACAGTCCAAATCAATTACATAGTCATCAGTACAGGTTAATCTTGTATTGTGTTTTGTTTGAGCTGAATGCAATATTCCGCAACGGATATCGCGGTAGAAAATATCGGCTTTTTGTTGCGTGTCAAAGGTGTTTGGAAAACACTGTTTTAAGAAACGGGTATAATAATACCTATTATTCCTTTTGTTGTCATGGGGTGTTTCATCGCATCCGTAATGAAACTGAAAGAATGTTTCTACAAGAAGGCAATTCAACGCCATAATCACAAAACCGTTTTGGGGAATGTCATTGGATAGAAATCTAATTTGATCTATGTATCTTCCAAGTATTCTATCCTTAAACATCTCAATCGCTTTTAACCAAACATCTTCAGGACTATTATCACAAAGTCCTAAAGCAATGTAGTCATCTCTTGAAAAAAGCGGGGAAATATAAATATCATTATCTATGTTCATAACACTATTGATTATTAAAGTTTTTGAGGATTGTCAAGGAACTTTTTTCAAAAAGTTCCTTGACCGGGGGTCAGGGGCAGAGCCCCTCGTCCTTACGCTCTCAGAGTCAGCCCCAGCTTGAACTCCAGATCCTTCAGGATCTTCCCCGAGACCTTGTCAGCCTCCTCCACGGTCAGGGTCTTATCAGCGGCGCGCAGTGCCACGCGGATGGCCACGGACTTGTTGCCCTCGCCGATGGACGCGCCGCGATAGATGTCGAACAGAGCCACGTTCTCGCAGAGCTTGCCGCCTGCCTTGCGTATGACGGTGATGATGGAGCCAACCTCCATGTCCTCGGGACAGATGAAGGAGAAGTCACGGGTGGTGGCGGGGAACTTGGGCAGAGGCTTGTAGTCGATGACGGTGTTGGCATTCTCCCACAGAGCCTCGAAGTCCACGGCGGCACAGTACACGGGCTGGTTAAAGCCGTAGTCGGCGGCCACCAGAGGATGGATCTGACCGAACACAGCCAGCTCCGCGCCGCCCTCGGTGAGCACCTTGGCGCAGCGGCCGGGATGGTAAGCGGGATCCTCCGAGTAAGCGGTGAAGACGGCGTTCTTGATGCGGGCCAGGGTCAGAATGTTTTCAATGACACCCTTCATGGCGTAGAAGTCCACGCCGCCGTACATACCCAGAGTCAGCACCTTCTTCTCGGCGGGGAGAGAATTCTCATCCTCGGAGGGAATGTAGACGGTAGCATCCTCAAAGAGACGGACGTTCTCGTTGGAGAAGTTGTTGTTTCTCTCCAGGACCTCCAGCATGGAGGGGAGAGCGGTGGTACGCATCACCGAAGTATCCTCGCCCAGAGGGTTGGAGATCACAACAGACTTGCGGAGCTTGCTGTCGGCGGGCATACGGATGCGGTCGTAGAACTTGGGGGAGATGAAGGAGAAGGTCTGGATCTGATCCAGGCCCATGCCGTACAGTGCACGGTCCAAAGCCACCTCAAAGGCCTGCTTGGGATTGCGGCCGCCCTGGGTGGTCTCGGCGTTCATGTAGGTCGCCTTGATCTCGTTGTAGCCGTAGATACGGATGATCTCCTCGGCGATATCGCTCATGAGGTTCAGGTCACCGCGGAAGGAGGGGGGAATAATCATATCATCCTCAATGCGGCACTCCAGCTTTTCGAGGATATCCACCATGTACTCGCGGGTCAGCTCCACGCCCAGGAAGCGGTTCATGCGCTCCACCTCGAAGGGGATCTTCACCTCGGGCTTGTGGGTGGGGTAGCAGTCGATGATGCCGTCCACCACGTCACCCGCGCCCAGCAGCTCCACCAGCTCGCAGGCTCTCTGAAGGGAGGGCAGGGCGTTGTTGGGATCCAGCTCCTTCTCGAAGCGGGCGGAGGACTCGGTACGCATCTTGTTCTTCTTGGCGGTCACGCGGACGGAGGAGCCCAGGAAGCAGGCTGATTCGAAGACCACGGTAGCGGTGGTGTCCTTGATCTCGCTGTTGGCACCGCCCATGACACCTGCCAGAGCGCAGGCCTTCTTCTCATCGGCGATGACCAGCATGGAGGAATCCAGCACGTGGTCGATATCGTCCAGAGACTTGAAGCACTCGCCCTCAGCGGCGCGGCGGACACGGATGGAGGCACCCTCCAGCATGGAGTAGTCGAAGGCGTGCATGGGCTGACCGTACTCCAGCATGACGTAGTTGGTGATATCCACGATATTGTTGATGGGACGGACACCGGCGGCGCGGAGGCGGCGGCGCATCCACAGGGGAGAGGGGCCGATCTTGACGTTCTTGACCACGCGGGCGGCGTAGCGGTAGCAGAGGTCGGGAGCCTCGATGCCCACGGTCAGGTAGTTCTCGATCTTGTCGCCATCATTCGCGCCCTTGACCTCGGGGGTGTGGAGGCTCAGAGGACGGCCGAAGGAGACGGCGGTCTCGCGGGCCAGACCGATGACGGAGAGGCAGTCGGGGCGGTTGGAGGTGATCTCGAACTCCACCACGGTGTCGGTGAGGTCCAGAGCCTCGCGGATATCCATACCGATCTTGTCGGCGTAGTCGTCATCGAGAATCAGAATGCCGCCCGCCTCCTTGCCGGGGCAGTCGTGCTCGGTGAGGTTCATCTCGCCGAAGGAGCAGAGCATACCATTGGAGGGAACGCCGCGGAGCTTGCCGGCCTTGATGGTGATATCCCCGGGCAGATGAGCCACGGGCAGAGCGGCGGGAACGATGGCGCCCTCAAAGATATTCTGGGCACCGGTGACGATCTGCTGAAGCCCTTCCGCGGCGGTACCGCAGTCCACCTGGCAGATGAAGAGGTGATCCGAGTCGGGGTGACGCTCCATCTTGACGATGCGAGCCACCACCACGTTGATGATATCCTCGCCCAGGACCTCGTAGCCCTCCACCTTGGAGCCGGTGTAGGTCAGCTTCTCGCAGTAGTCGCGGATATCAACGTCGGAGACGTCCACGTAATCCGCCAGCCATTTCATAGACAAATTCATTGTATGATACCTTCTTTTTAAGACATATTTGTTTAAAAGTTTTTGAAGAGCCACGAGAAACTTTTTTCAAAAAGTTTCTCGTGCGGGGGTTGGGGCAGAGCCCCAAGCGTTCTCCCGTGCCTCAGAACTGGGACAGGAAGCGCACGTCGTTCTCGTAGAGATGACGAATGTCATCAATATGGTACTTCAGCATGGCGATACGCTCAACGCCCAGACCGAAGGCAAAGCCGCTGTAGACGGTGGGATCGATGCCGCCCATCTCCAGCACGTGAGGATGGACCATGCCCGCGCCCAGGATCTCGATCCAGCCCTCGTTCTTGCACAGACGGCAGCCCTTGCCGCCGCAGACGAAGCAGGAAATATCCACCTCGGCGGAAGGCTCGGTGAAGGGGAAGTGGTGAGGACGGAAGCGGATGCGGGTGTCGGAGCCGAACTCCTGCTTGGCGAAGGTGTCCAGGGTACCGCGGAGGTCGCCCATGGTGATGCCCTTGTCGATGACCAGACCCTCCAGCTGGTGGAACAGGGGAGAGTGGGTGGCGTCCATGGCGTCGGAGCGGTAGACACGGCCGGGGGAGATGATGCGGATGGGGGGCTTCTGGTTCTCCATCACGCGGGCCTGCACAGAGGAGGTCTGGGTGCGGAGAAGCATCTTTTCGGTGATGTAGAAGGTATCCTGGGTATCTCTGGCGGGATGCTCCTCGGGGATGTTCAGGGCCTGGAAGTTGTAGTAGTCGTACTCCACCTCGGGTCCCTCCTCGATGGAGAAGCCCAGACCGATGAAGATATCCTCCAGGTCTCTCTGGACCAGGTTCAGAGGATGGACGTGACCCATCTTGGAGGCGGTGCCGGGCATGGTAACGTCCAGCTTCTCCTCCTTCAGGCGGCGCTCCAGGGCCTTGGCGGCCAGGGTCTCCTTGCGGGCGGTCATGGCGGTCTCAATGTCGGCGCGGACCTCGTTGGCGATCTGACCCACCACGGGGCGCTCCTCGGGGGTCAGCTGGCCCATACCGCGCAGGACGGCGGTCAGCTCGCCCTTTTTACCCAGATACTTGATGCGAAGGGCCTCCAGATCAGCGCCCTCGGCGTTGATGGCGGCCAGAGCCTCGCTTCTGATTTGCTCAAGATTTTCTTTCATGCTCATGATGCTTGTATTTCCTTTCGTGTTAGAAACAAATATGAACGCCCAAGGGGAGAAAAAGAGACTCCCGCCCCAAGGACGGATAAAGATACACCTATCCGTGTAAACTGGGACGGGAGACAGACCCGCGGTACCACCCGGCTTCCGCTCCCAAGGGAACGGCAACTCATTGACGGATGATAACGGCTCCCGCCGGACAGGGCTACGCATACCCGCTTTGCGGATACTTGACCGTGTCAGCTCCGAGGCGAAATGCCGCCGTCAAGTCTCCCCGTTGCTTTCAGCCACCCTCGCGGGGGCAACGGATCTCTGTCGGAGACGCGCGCGACGGAGGCGGACCTCATCACAGCGTTTTGTATGTGGGAGGTTGCCGATCAGCCGGCAATCACCTTAACGAAATTCTTCTTACCCTTACGGAGCATCTTGCCCTCGCCCAGATCAGCGGGCGCGAAGGTGGTGCGGGGATCGGTGATTTTCTCACCGTCCAAAGTCACGCCGCCCTGCTGGATGGCCTGACGGGCCTCGGACTTGGACTTGGCAAAGCCTGCCTTAACCAGCATGGTGGGCACGTCACAGCGGCCGTCCATGTAGAAGTCCTCGGGAGCCAAGGTCAGAGTGGGGACGTTTGCGCCCTCACCGCCGCTGAAGAGAGCCTTGGCGGCCGCTCTGGCCTTGTCGGCCTCCTCGTCGCCATGGACCAGCTTGGTCAGCTCGTAGGCCAGAATGTCCTTGGCCTCGTTGAGCTGGGAGCCCTCCCAGTTGTCCATCTTGTCGATCTCCTCCACGGGCAGGAAGGTCAGCATACGGATGCACTTCAGAACGTCGGCATCCTCCACGTTTCTCCAGTACTGGTAGAAGTCGTAGGGAGTGGTCTTCTTGGGATCCAGCCACACGGCACCGCTGGCGGTCTTGCCCATCTTCTTGCCCTCGGAGTTGAGGAGCAGGGTGATGGTCATGGCGTGGGCATCCTCGCCCAGCTTGCGGCGGATCAGCTCGGTACCGCCCAGCATATTGGACCACTGGTCGTTACCGCCGAACTGCATGTTACAGCCATACTTCCGGAACAGATAGTAGAAGTCGTAGGACTGCATGATCATGTAGTTGAACTCCAAAAAGGACAGGCCCTTCTCCATTCTCTGCTTGTAGCACTCGGCGCGGAGCATATTGTTGACAGAGAAGCAGGCGCCCACCTCGCGGAGGACCTCCACGTAGTTCAGATCCAGGAGCCAGTCGGCGTTGTTGACCATGATGGCCTTGCCCTCGCCGAACTCAATGAATCGCTCCATCTGGACCTTGAAGCAGTCCACGTTGTGCTGGATGGTCTCGCGGGTCATCATGGATCTCATGTCGGTACGTCCCGAGGGGTCACCGATCATGGCGGTACCGCCGCCGATCAGCACCACGGGCTTGTTGCCCGCCATCTGGAGACGCTTCATGAGGCACAGAGCCATGAAGTGGCCCACGTGGAGAGAATCAGCGGTGGGGTCAAAGCCGATGTAGAAGGTGGCCTTGCCGTTGTTGATCATCTCCTTTATTTCGTCTTCATTCGTTACCTGGGCGATCAGACCGCGGGCAACGAGCTCGTCGTAAATGGTCATAGTGAAACTTCCTTTGCTTGCAAAAATATATTCATTATATTATAGCACAAAGCTTTCGGATTTGTCAATAGGTTTCGGAATTTTCCCCCATAAAATAAAGGAAAAGTAAATTCTCAAAGTAAATGCAACAGTGCAATTTGGAGTTGCATTTACTCTGAGAAAGAAAATGTGGTAGAATTTAGTCTGAGAAAAGGAGGTCTCAGATTATGCAAATCAACGAAAAGAAAAACAAACACATGAC
>JAZNJA010000013.1:0-43191 GCA_045577755.1 Eubacteriales bacterium | reverse complement strand
ACGTTGGCTCCTTGAATGTACTCGGGGGCATCAATATGGTTCTCAAGAAAAGAAAAAAGAACCCGAACCGAACAAATCATGTTCGATTCAGGTCCTTTTGTGGCGGAGATGGGGGAATGCCATTCATGTACACAACACCCTATACTCCTCTTGCCGGCAATATTATAGCACAAAATGTATTCTATGTCATTTTTTATCGTCAAAGCATTTAAGTATACCGGCCCAGGTGTTTTGGGAGTATTCTCCTGTTAGTTATGATGTTTTCACATGACAAATGGCAAATCACGGTTACACAGGTAAAACTCCACCTATAGTCGATTCACTAATAATCATTCTCTTCCCTTCGCTGCATTTCTTGTATATGACGATGCTCCTTAATATTATGCATAGCTTCATTTGTATAGTCACGTGCAAGATTACGTAATACTTCGGCATATTTTGCATACCCCATGATTTCAACATTTTCAGCCATATCGTTATATTTCTGCGCCAATTGTAACTCTGGTTTCCCTTCTGGATCTACCGTCACAACACCTCGTTGATTGAATATTCCCATATAGTAGCCCGTTCTCATTTCGTCATTTTCTACCTTGTTTAGTTCATTCATAATAAACTCATCAATCAAACCGTTGTCGAGTTTTTTGGCGTAGGATAGACCTCGTCCTATAGTTTGAAGAACCACTGTTTCACGATCTTCTTCTTTACCCCACTTCTTACAATAAGCAATCCAATTTGTAAATATGTCCTCATGGTACTCTCCACTCCAGTCCGTCCCAGGTACAACACGGAAATCATATATAAGGTGATATAGCCTTTTCACAGTAGGTTCAGAAAGCGGTTTCTCGTGCTCATCCGAATGTCGTTTTTTATAAAACAGTTTGATCTTCTCACAGAAAAAATCGGGCTCATTTGCAAGTCTGTATTGCAATGCCAGTGGCTTTATTCGGGAATTCCTGTCCAACCACGGCAAATACATCATCTCTATATTCGAAATATCTTCTATGCTTATGTTTTGCTCTCGTTGAAGTAAGTCAATCAAATTAATAACTGCATCTGGATCCAACTCGTCATCGCTTTCCGTAGTGGCAGCTTTAATCAAAACTGTACATATTTCCGTATGAGTGATTTTACAGTTTTCAACGGAAATTCCGAACAAATTGACAGCAGCAGCGTATCGCTCTACTTTCACTAAGTTTTTCCAAACAATATCCAACTCAATATCATTGTCTAAACCAAAGCGGGGTATAAGAATAGCACGCCAAAACAAATCAATGTTTTCTTGTAAGACTTGCTCAGCGATTTCAAACAACCGCATAGATAAACTTGGTCTTGACAAAACCCAAACCACATAGTTTACATCATAGGTATCAAATTTTACTAAAGATAAAGCCTCAGGGCCTTTTACTATTATATACCCGTAGATGACCGTTGCAAAGAAGGTTTTTTCTATTTTATTTTCATAACAGAGTTGTACAAGCCTGCAAAATTCCTCCTCATTCAATTTCATGCCTAAATGTTGAGCAATCCATGCTGGTTGATTGAGCGCCATACCAAATTCGACAACTGAATCTATACCATAGACAGTAAATATTTCATAAACTGCATTTTCTTGCTTGTTTCGTTTGGCTTGCCACTTTGTCTCAAATTGATCATCGTCATCATAATCAATATATCCTGATTCATACAACAGCCGATGACTATATCGTATATCGGATGGAGCAGTTAACGCGATGCTGGAATCCAATATTTCTATCATAGATGAATCTATTTCATCTTCCGAGTGATGAGTTAGCCATTGCTTTTCAATACAAAATGCTTTCCAGAACGGATATTTTTGAGAATCGTCCCAATTTGCTGCTTTCACATTGACTAAAGAAAGAAATTCGATTATGGTTTCGCTTCCCATATGATCAAAGTCGGATAATAAATCTTGCATTTTTTCATAACTTTCTCTAGCAAGAGTCAATGCTAGTTGAGAGTAGTACTGATATAAAGATGCAACATCTTGATTCGACAGCTTAATCTCCTTAGGTAAATTAGGCAGAATATATCGAGGGCGATGCGTTCCCCCTGTCATACGAGTGGCATGAGGAAGCAGTTGCGTGGTGATCTGCCAAGCAATTGCTGGACATTCTCGTTGTAATGCCATTAGCGCGGACTTCTGTTTGTCGACAGATGCCATTGTTTGGATATGCCACGGAAGCATAATGCTGATAATTGAGTTTGTTGGCGTATTGGAATAATTAGTTTTCTCGTATTTCAAATTCGCCAATAACCCCAATATCCTGATGCACTTAATCAAATAGTTCTCATCCCAAGCCAATCCCTCTACTGCCCATAACACAGAGGAGATAAAATTGCGCGAGAATATATAGTTATCATTAGCTTTGGGAAATAATGCTTCAATACTTTCTGGAGATGTTACAATTTGCTTCTCTAAACAATCTAAAAAAGTTTCTGGGCAAATTTCTGCTATCACAGGCAAATACGAATCCAAACTCATCCAAACAGTTTTATCTGCATCACTAAAAACTGTTCGAATTAAGTCTCTTGCCTCAGAAGCAATTAGACCCGACGAACAAGATGTCTGTATCCCAATATTGCAGATTATCGCTAAACCGTGAATCAATCCATTCCTAAGTGCATCAGAATGATCAAATGCACCGCCTTCCGGAGTCAGCCAATCAAAATCACCGTTTTCTTTAATACGCTTATCCTTTTCTTTTAGAACTGCTTTCGATACTTCAAAGGCTTTTTTGATAATATCGTCAAAAAAAGTTTTTGAGCAAGATTTAATTACAGAACGTCTATGATTTATATGCCATATCCCGTCCATGAACGAGACATTGGGATTAGGTTGAAGAGAGTCTTCCTGGAGTTTTCGGCGGATATCCGTATAATCCGTTTCCAATAAGATTGCCAACAACTCTTTGTCATTGCTATTCTTTTCATTCCATTCCCCCACCAAAGCAATCTTCGCCCAAAAGGAATCATCCGAATAATCACGAGGTAGGTCTTTTATCTCGGGGGAATCAATTACATTAATGAATTTTTCTTTTATGAAATCAGGTATACTACTTATTGTAACATGCTTAGCACTTTTATCATATCTGCTTGCCCAATCTATAAGTAATGCCCACACTGACATCGCATCGTCTTTACAATTAGATGCTATTAAGGAACGGATTAAAAAATCGTTGATGCTGCTTTCATAGTCTAAATCAAAAATAAGAATTGTGAATATCTTACAGAACGCCCATAGTTGTTCGTCAGTAACATCATGATTATTATTTGCCAGTGATAAATTTCTTTTTATTACATCCAGTTTCTCTCTATTGATATCACTAGAATAATTCGAAGTTTGAATTCTATTTAAAAAGTCTCTAGCACTCGATGCGCCATTGGCTTGATCATGAATAAAACGAAGTGAATTAGCATTAGTAACTGAACCCGAAATCAAAACAATCTTATCAGCGTTTGGATCAAATGTTACTTTGTTAAAATCGCTCCAAGCAGCAGCTATAACTTCTTTGAAAGTTGGATTTTCACCTAGAGTTATTCCATGTTTTATTTGGCATAACAGTTTCGCTGAACGTGATTTTGCAGAAGCTGTCACAACGATATCATCGATATCTTTGTCAAGTCTTTTGGCTTGGAAATCTAGTGATGATACAGGTAAGTCTAGCAAAGGAGAAAAGCCCTTTACCAGAAGTGCAAGTAAAAAAGTAGCTTGAACGCGGTGCTCAAAATCCACACCACCTCCACCAGTAGAAAAAGGATTGCTAAGATTATTTACTGTTAGGCTATCGGAACTTTCGCCTCTCTGCGTATGAGATGTCATATTTTCCCCCTATCTGTTTTGTCATGCGCTTTTTTCTCGAATCGATTCTATACAACTTTTTCTGACATCTTATTATACCATAGACTTTAGAATTGTTCAATAGTTAATGTAGGATTATTATTTGCCATCTCCGTTTTTTCGTCACAAATTATGTATTTCTTCTCACTAGAAGGAATCAAGCAAGCGATGATGCCCCAAAACA
This sequence comes from Eubacteriales bacterium, assembly GCA_045577755.1. GTDB lineage: Bacteria > Bacillota > Clostridia > Oscillospirales > CAG-272 > CAMEON01. Next base: position 39,148 of record JAZNJA010000013.1, on the reverse strand, counting down.
GCCATCAATAGCCACCTTCTAATATTTTCTTGGACCATCTATCCTCTAATGGGTTCTCCAAGGTGTTTTGTCAAATAAAAAAATAGCATTTTTTGCGCACTCTGAATATTCGAGTGAAAGTTTACAAATGATTTCGTCCAAACGCATTGCAATTTCGCACAAACGATGGTATAATATAATAGGTTTTTATATGCCAATTATCAGGAGGATACAATTATGGATGGCTTTATGACTACCAAAGAAGCGGCCGAAAAATGGAACATATCTATCCGACAAGTCCAGAATCACTGTAAAAAAGGTCGTATTAAAGGGGTATTGAGAGTCGGAACCAACTACTTAATTCCTAAAGATGCTATGAAACCAACTTATCTTTATGTCTATGAGTCTATAGAAAGCCCCAAGAATGAGTCTGTATAGCCGAGTGATTTTTAGCGATTGAGAATATATCTTTATACCAAACTTATCCGCGAAGGGAGGAACTATTCATGTGGTGTAATAAATGCAATATTGAAACAAATGATAATGCCTGTCCAATTTGCGGAACAGAAACAATCGAGGATCTTCCTGTAGAAATATATTGGTGCGATAATTGTCTTACGCCAATCATTCAAGTCTCGACCCAGCTGGACAAAGGTATGTGTCCAATTTGCAAAAGCAAAGTTAAGTACATGACTGCAGATCTTCGCCCCGTATTTCCAGAAGAACGATTACTCGTTGAACTTTTATTGCACAAGACTCCCCACGAGTATATTGAAAAATCAGTATGGGCTAGTAATAATCGGTATTATGTCAACGGGAAATCGATTGCGGTCCCTAGTGATCTATATCAAAGTGCTGATGTCGAAACAATTGTGGATCTGTTGGAATGTAATAAAGAAACAAATTCATACGAGTTTTTTGATAAGCATATGGCAACCTTTGTCATGGCAAATCAAGGGCGTCTTAATTACCTCATAGACGAGGCCCATTCTTTCATTCGTCAAGCAGCAACAAGCTTTTCCGAAGAACGAATAGTTGTTTCTTTCTCAGGCGGAAAAGATTCAACGGTTACTGCGGATCTAGCCGTCAAAGCATTGAGCAACCCTTCCCTAGTGCACATATTTGGCGATACAACACTGGAATTTCCCAGTACTATTGAATACGCACATCGTTTTAGAGATTCACACCCCGAAGCAATTTTCCAAATCGCCAAAAATGACGAGCAGGATTTCTATGATGTGTGTGATGATATAGGACCTCCTGCGAGAATGATGCGTTGGTGCTGCTCGATGTTTAAAACAGGACCGATTACGCGAATCATTAACAGTTTATATCGTAGTCAGCAAATACTTACTTTCTACGGGATAAGAAAGTCTGAATCTGTGAGCAGAAGCAAGTATAACCGTATTGAAGATAGTGCAGACGCAGTAAAGATCCAGCAACAAACCGTTGCATCTCCAATTTTCTTTTGGAAAGATATCGATATTTGGCTGTACTTGATTGCTGAAAGTGTTGATTTCAACGATGCTTATCGCCTTGGATACGACCGTGTTGGATGTTGGTGCTGCCCCAACAACAATCAACGAGCACAATTTCTTTCGCGAATCTACATGCCCGAGCAATCGAAAAGATGGAGAGATTTCTTGATAGACTTTGCCAAGAAAATTGGAAAGCCAGATCCCGAAATATATGTTGATACAGGAAAATGGAAAGCACGTCAAGGTGGAAACGGTCTCGCTTCGGCAAACGATGTAAAAATCAAATTTACTAACTGTACCGCAGAGGAACACGCAAAGATCTATCGTCTGGTGAAACCATTCGATGATGAGCTAGTCGGGATGTTTGTCCCATTCGGCAGAGTTGCTCCCGAGCTTGGAAAAAAACTATTGCACGAGGTTATCGTGCTTGACCATAGAACTAATGTTCCTATTCTTTCTCTTCAGCCATTCAGCCAAGACGGATATGATTATGCCGTTAAAGTGAAGACTATGAATGTCGCTGATCATGATGAATTGCAGAGGATGGTTAGCTACCAAATTAGAAAATTCAACGCATGCAGAAAATGCTTAAAATGCGAGTCTCTATGTAGGGTTGGAGCAATATCCATTAATAGTTTTGGGTATTATATCGATCCAGAAAAATGTATCCATTGTAAAACATGTATGACCGCCAAATACCTTGATGGCGGTTGTATGATGGATAAATATCTCAGGACGAAGTAATCAGTGGAGGTAAACCTATGGCAATGAAATTTAGAGCCCATGATACGTTTTTTATTAGAAAAGGGTGGCTTAGCAAAGGCATGAAATATGTTCGTTACAAGCCTGATGTTTTCGTTGCCAAAGAGGAGAACCCCATGGACGTTCTAGGTATTGGCGCAAACATGGTAAAAGCTCTGCGCTATTGGTTGCAAGCCGTTGGCTTAACTGAAGAACCAACTAGCGGTAAGCGTGTGCAGACATTCACCCCCCTTGGCGAAAGTATCTACTCAAACGATCGATATATTGAGGAACTGGGAACACTGTATTTCCTGCATTATCGGTTATCGTCCAACAAAGCCGAAGCAACTGCGTGGTATTACTTTTTTAACGAATTCAACATGACAGAGTTCTCGCGAGATGATTTTGTAGAGTTCCTACAAAGACGTATTCGCATGGAAAATAGTGATATGGAGGTTGCCATACGATCATTGAACGACGATTTCTCGTGCATTATCAGCACATATCTTCCTCGATACAAGACCAGTATTAATCGAGTTGCTCCTGAGAATAATATCGACTGTCCTTTTGGCGAATTAGGATTGGTTGATGTACTTAGCAAAGAGAAAAGAACCTTTCGCAAAGCAACTTCTGCAGCAAGCACCTTAAATCCCTGGGTAGCCTTGGCAGTAATTGTTGATCAAGCTGGCGATGCAAAGGAAATCAGTTTGAATGAATTGTTGACTGCTCCGTGCAATGTTGGAAAAACTTTCAACTTGGATGCTATTTCAATGCTTGATGTTTTGTATCAAATTGAACGCATCGGAAAAATCAAGATTAACAGAACTGCCGGCCTAGACATCATTCATATTTTAGATGAACTTACATTTCAGGACTGCGTTGATGCATACTACAAAAGCATTAATATGCGGTAATAGGAGATGACATCATGAATAAGATGATTTCAGTCGCTTCGGGCTTCCAATATTCGGTGAATATTGGATATGACCTGAACAGCGATGAAAAACTCAAGAATTTCATACCTACCAAATCAGCAATTAATCTCCTCGAAGAAGTGCTTCTTAGCACTTCAGAAACTTCTACAGAGAGATCCCGCGTTTTGATCGGTGCGTATGGCAAAGGAAAATCTCATATTGTTTTAACGATTCTCTCCATGCTTATGAAGCGAGAATTGGGCCTTTTTGAGAAAATGTTGCCAAAATTAGACGATTATCCTAGGGTCAAGCAGTGCGTCCTTAATTATTACGACAGTTCCAATAGGATCCTTCCCGTGGTTATTAGCGGAACCAACACTAGCTTACCACAAGCGTTTCTGCTTGCGTTGCAGCGCACTCTTTCGGATAACGGGCTACTCGATGTTATGCCGGAAACCAACTATAGGGCAGCGATTTCCGTTATCGAACGATGGAAAACTGAATTTCCCAGTACATATAGTTCATTTGAAACAGCAATTAATGTTCCTGTTCCTATTTTTGTTGACGCTCTGGCGTCTTATGACACCTCGACCTATGAGCAGTTTGAAAGAATATATCCATCCTTAACGGCAGGAAGCATCTTCAATCCTTTCCTTGGCTTTGATGTGGTTGAACTTTATGAAAGCGTTGTCAAACAACTACATCATAAAGGCTACACGGGGATATATGTTGTTTATGACGAATTCAGCAAATATCTTGAAGCCAATATCACAGAAGCCTCTTTAAGCGACACAAAAATGCTCCAAGATTTCGCCGAGAAATGCAATCGTAGCGGGTCTCTGCAGCTTCATTTGATGCTTATTTCTCACAAGGAAATTGCCAATTATATTGATAAACTTCCCAAGCAAAAAGTTGATGGTTGGCGAGGAGTATCGGAGCGTTTCAGACATATTCACCTCAATAATAATTTTTCTCAAACCTATGAGATCATTTCCTCTGTGATTCAAAAGGATTCCTTGCGCTGGGAGCCGTTTTTGGCTGATCATAAAGAAGATTTTGATGATATTGCTCAGCGTTATGCCGCTCATCCGCTTTTTTCAGAAAATCGTGATGAGTTAGAAATGGCTCTTTTCGGATGTTATCCTTTGCATCCCGTTTCCACCTTTATTCTTCCTAGATTGTCAGAACGTGTTGCGCAGAATGAACGTACACTATTTACGTTTCTTTCTGCCTCGGGGAATTCTACACTTCCTGCTTGTTTGGCTCGTATGGACGAAAAATTCGTCTTCATCACCCCAGATGTAATTTACGACTATTTTGAGCCTCTGTTCAAGAAGGAAGTTTACTCGGGAGAAATACATCAAAATTATGTGTTGACAACCAATATTCTTTCTCGACTCGAAGGATCCTCGTTGGAAGCAAAGATCGTTAAAACGCTTTCTCTGTTCTATATTCTTGGTCAATTCGAAAGATTAAAACCTACTAAAGACGAGATAGCTGGCATTTTTTCATCCGCATATACCGTACCCACAATCACAGCAGCGATCGATAATCTTATCGAGCGGGACTATGTAATTTATCTCAAAAGAAGCAATGATTTTCTCAAGCTGAAACAAACTTCTGGAATTGATATTAGACAAAAGATTCACGATTATTCCGAGTCTCACTCAAAGAAAGTATCTGTTAAAGAAACTCTCAACGCTTCAAACTTTGATAATTATATGTATCCTTCTCGATACAACGATGATCGAGAAATCACTCGCTTCTTTTCTTTCATATTCATCGACGAAAGCGAAGTACGCCCGGATACGAACTGGGTTATTAAGAGCGAATCTATTGAAGCGGATGGCGTTGTCTATGCAATCATCCCGCATAGTGAAGAGTCAATTGAGATCATAAAAGAGACCTTACTGCTGACGAGTCAAGGTTGCGATCGGCACATTTTCATCATTCCAAATCAATACACGAACATTGACGAAACCGCTCACGAGTATGAGGCTGTATCCTTTTTGCGCGAAATTGCCTCTGATGATCCCGTTCTCTTTGATGAGTATGATGTTGTGTATGAAGACTTGCGTGAAGTTATCAACAACTTTATGTCTGTATATACTCATCCGGAAAGATACAAGGCCACTTACATTTTTGATGGAGCGATTCAAAACGTTCGCAGAAAGGCTACTTTGACCGAGTTGATGTCAGATATTTGTGATAGAGTATATTCACACACACCCATTATAAACAATGAAGCAGTAAATAGAGATGTTATCACCAATGTTTCCAGTAACAGCAGAAGCAAGGTGATTGCCGCTTTGCTTCGCACTCAACTCGAAAACAATTTGGGACTCACAGGTACAGGTCAAGATGTATCCATTATGAGAAGCACCTTGGTTCGCACAGGCGTTCTGGCGACTGTGAACAATCAACCTACCCTCAATCTCCGTCCTGCAAACAACCACATGGCAAACATGCTGGAAACAATAGAGGATTTTGTGTTAGGCGCAAGGCAGAACGGGCGTGTAGGATTCGATGTACTATATGATGAACTAACGCTTCCAGAACATCATATAGGGCTTCGAAAAGGGCTAATACCCATTTTCTTGGCCGTTGTCTTACATGAATATAAGCAACAAGTAATCATCCTCGATCGCTTCGGCCAAGTGCCTATTTCCTCTGATGTGCTTCTTCAAATTAACTCTAATCCTGAGGCATTCTTCCTGTCTTATATTGATTGGGATCCTGAAAAGGAAAATTTTATTGCGCTACTTGCTCCTGCTTTTGCAAACCACATCATTGAGGCGGAAAAGGGCGCAAATACATTCGATTTCATAGCCAATGCCATGAAACGTTGGATGATGTCCTTGCCCAAATACTCCAAGGAAATTAGAACATTGCCAGATGGAAGGAGGGTTCAAAACAGGCATCTTTCACTACTTAGGCTATTAAAGCAAAATATAAGTAGTTATGAGTTGTTGTTTGACAGGTTGTTCGACGCATACGGATATGCGGGTAAATTTACCGCTGGGCTGGCAGACAACATTATTGCTTCCAAGCAATATATCGATGGACTTATTGATAATTTGAAAAGAGCCCTGATTCTTCAAGCCAAACAGATTTTCATGCTTCCTCAAAATGAAACTATTGCTGAACAAATGTCTCTTGTTTCCACAATCAGGGAGTGGTGTGAATCAATTAGTCCCTCCGCTTTCAGTCATATCTTTCCCGATGGCACAGACAAATGTCTTACACTCTTCAGCACGGTCACAAACGACGAAGAAGTTTTCATTGTTCGCTTAGCTAAAACGGCTACAGGTTTACGCATAGAAGACTGGGATGATAATACCATCCAAATCTTTGGACAGAAGTTAAAGCAATACAAACAAACTGCGGAAAGCTATAAAGCGGAAACGATACAAGAAGAGGCCGAGACTACAACAAACTACAAGGTCACATTCGTTGAACCTGATGGATCTGTAATTACCAAGAGTTTTGACCGAGTTGAACGTAGCAATCGAGGAAGTTTACTGTACAATCAAATCTCTCATTCACTGGATTCCATGGGACATGCAATATCCGAGCAGGAAAAGCGACAAATCATCATGGACATCCTAAAAAATCTTTGTTAAGGAGGTGAGCTGATGGCCTACTTTGATAATGCCGCTACTACTTATCCAAAACCCGAAATTGTATATCAAAGTATGGATCAGTTTCAGCGTCATGCTGGGGGTAGCTTTGGGCGTGGAAACCATGGTTTTTCAAGTTCAGCTAAACATCTAGTAGACGATACACGACTAGCTATCCAAAAACTTCTTCATTGTCCAACAAAAGAAGTTATCTTTGAGCCATCAGCCACTGTCTCCCTTAACATTATTATTCAGGGAATCATTCAGAATGGGGCTCGAAATATTTATATTAGTCCATTTGAACACAATGCTGTCACGAGAACTCTTCACCATTACGAAGAAAAAGGAATCATAAAGGTTACAGAACTGTCGGTCAGCAAGAATTTGGTCTATGATCTGCAACGAATACGGTTTCAGTTCGAAAACGCCCCCCCTGATTTTGTCATTGTCAGCCATGCAAGCAATGTAATTGGCTTGGTGGCACCAGTTGAAGAGATTTTTGCCTTGGCTAAAGAGTTTCAAGCAATTACGCTTTTAGACATGGCGCAAACTGCGGGGCTTGTTGACTGTGACGTTGGTAAAGATGTTTTCGATTTTGCGGTATTTGCTGGCCATAAGACATTGCTAGGACCCGCAGGCATATCTGGCTTTGTCATGAAGCCAAACATCAACCTTGAACCGGTTTTCTTTGGAGGAACGGGATTTGATTCTGCTAATCAAAAAATGCCCTCCTCTTTGCCAGAACGCTTTGAGTTTGGAACAATGAATACTGTTGGAATTGCCGGACTAAATGCTTCCGTAAAATGGATTTTGGAAAAAGGAGTAGTAGCGCTTGCTATAGCAGAGAAAGAGAATAGAGCAAAACTGCTATCTATCCTGTCACAGTATGAGTTTATTACCATTGTAGGCAATATTACGGGCTTTGAATATGTTGGAATCGTTTCCTGCGTTTTTGAGGGTATCAGCAGCGATACTGCAAGTCAACTATTTAGCGAGCGAAACATCGCTGTTCGTACGGGGTTGCACTGCGCTCCTTTGGCTCATAAGTTTCTGAATACTTATCCCTCTGGTACAATAAGATTTAGCGTCAATAGCTTTACAACAACAGCGGATTTTGAGGCCTTACAAGAAGCTCTTGACGATATAAATGACAATCTATAAGGAGACCATGATATGAACTTACAGGAAGTAAGCGTGAAAAGTGAATATCGTTCTCTTATAGACAACGTTGTACAAGATTTCTACATTCCACTTCTTGAAAGAGCAAAAACATATAGGAGGGCTGTTGGTTTCTTTTCCTCTTCCTCCCTCGCGGAGATCACTAAGGGAATTGCTACAATGGCCTCAAATGGAGGCAAAATTCAAATTGTTGCATCTCCGTATCTTTCAACGGAAGATATAGAAGCCATAAAAAAAGGGTATACGGATCGAGACAAAATCATTGAATCTGCCGTATTGCGACAAATCACAGGAGAAAAAACAGACTACTTTTCCATGCAACGGCTCAACCTCCTTGCCTGCCTTATCGCAGACGGAGTATTAGATATTCGAATTGCCTATACCGAAGAAAAAAATGGCATCGGAATGTACCACGAAAAGATGGGACTCATAGAAGATAGCGAAGGTAATATTGTTGCTTTTTCTGGGTCTATGAATGAATCAGCAACAGCGATGTCTATAAACTACGAAACCATTGATGTATTTAGAAGTTGGGGAGGTTTGAACGAAGCGAATCGTGTGCGCCTAAAACAAAATGCATTCTTTTCGATTTGGAATGATAATGAGCCTAATATAAAAGTTTTAGAGTTTCCTAGCATTTCACAAGCACTCATTGACAAGTATAAAAAGGCTCCCCCAAACTTTGATGTTGACAGGGAGCAATACGGTTCAAAGGAGAAAGGTACTCGAATCATTTCTGACGGGCAGGCCACGATAACAACGAGTGCTGTGGGGCCCCGAATCCCAACAAATGTCTCTCTTCATGACTATCAAAAAGAAGCAATAGCCTCTTGGGTAGGTGAAAACTATCACGGTATTTTTGATATGGCAACGGGTACTGGCAAAACATTTACGGGCCTTGGAGCAATATCAAAATTATCAGAGGATATGAATGACAGGCTTGCTGTTATTATCGTATGTCCCTACCAACATCTTGTAGAGCAATGGGTTGAGGATATTGTCCGCTTCAACATGAAGCCAATTATTGGATACAGCAGTTCTCCCCAAAAGGATTGGAAACAACGTTTGTCAAAAGCGGTTCGAGATCAAAAAATCCGAGCGGATAAGAGTTTCTTCTGCTTTGTTTGCACCAATGCGACATTTACGAATGATTTTGTTCAGGAGCAAATAAGTAAGATCCACTCACCAGTTCTGCTGGTTGTTGATGAAGCACATAACTTTGGTGCTACTTCGTATGCAAAACTCCTTGATGAGCGATTTACCTACAGGCTAGCATTGTCTGCTACGCTTGAGCGGCATCGTGACGAGGAAGGGACAGAATTGCTCTATAGTTTCTTTGGCAAAAAATGCATTGAATACTCGTTGGAAAGAGCAATAGCCGAAGAAAAATTAACGCCTTACAAATATTATCCCGTCGTAGTTCATTTGAATGAAACTGAATTAGCCGCATATGAGCAGTTATCGTATGAAATGTCGAAATGTATCACTAAGGGAAAAAACGGAAAATTCAAATTAAACAAGCACGGTGAAATCTTGGCACTTCGTAGAGCGAGAATCGTTGCGGGTGCTTCAGAAAAGCTTGTGGCGTTAAGAGAAGTTATCCAACCGTACATTCATGACAACAATATTCTTGTGTACTGTGGTGCAACAAATGTGCTAGATGAAAAATCAGATTGTACATCCTCGGATGCAAATGATATTCGACAAATTGAAGCGGTAACTCGTATTCTTGGCAATGAGTTTGGAATGGATGTTGCTCAATTTACATCAAAAGAAAATATGGAAACAAGAGCATCCATTAAAGAACAGTTCCAACGCGGTGACCGACTTCAGGCAATAGTTGCCATAAAGTGTTTGGATGAAGGTGTGAATATTCCTGGCATAAGAACCGCATTTATTTTGGCTAGTACAACAAATCCGAAAGAATACATTCAGCGTCGTGGCCGAGTATTGAGAAAAGCTCCGAACAAACCATACGCAATCCTTTACGACTTTGTTACTCTGCCTCGACCGCTTGACACCGTATCTGCATTAACAACTGAGCAAGCTCGCCGTGATCTTTCTCTTGTGCGAAACGAATTAGCTAGGATCAAAGAATTCGGACGTTTAGCTCAAAACTCTATGGAAGCAAACAGCTTGATCTGGGATATTCAGGACACATATCATATCACCGATGGTGAATCGGAGGAAGGTGATTTCAATTATGGAACAAATTAAGGTAAATGAAAAGACAGTTGAGCGTCTGAAACGAAAGATTATTCTTCAAGAAAACCAAAACTTAAAAACAAGAGTAATGACTGACCAACAAATGGTTGCCTGGATCAAGAAGAAAATTGAGGAGGAAGTACAATGTTACTCGAATCAATAACTCTTGAAAACTTCAGACAGTTTCGTCATGAATCCATCAGTTTTGCTCAAGGTGAAAATGGAAAAAACGTAACCATAATTATTGGTGAAAACGGAACAGGAAAAACCACTTTTGCCCAAGCTTTTTTCTGGTGTATGTACGGAGAAACCGAGTTTTCTGATAAGAATATGCTCAACAAGCTTGTGGCCAATGAGATGAAGCCAGGACAAGAGGCTAAAGTTCAAGTCACTCTTAAGCTTCGTCATGGCAATGTCAACTATACACTGATGCGTGAGCAGACTTACCACAAAGATTATTCGAATCGTATTAAGGGCGATAATACCGTCTTTGATATTGCAATCAAAGACGAAACAGGTAATACTAGTTACTTAAAAAAGGCACAGTGTGAGAGTGAAGTCAAAGGTATTCTTCCCAAGGAATTATCAAGATATTTTTTCTTTGATGGTGAAAGAATAGAGAAGATGAGTAAGGATATCTCCACAGGCAAGAAAGCTTCTGATTTTGCTGACGCGGTCAAGGGATTACTCGGTTTAAATGCAATGTATAGTGCTATACAGCACTTTAACCCCAAATCAAAATGGGGTGTTATTGGGAGTTATGAAAGCAGCTATGATTCCCACAGCAATTCAAAAATTCAGGAATACACGCAAACGATTGAACGTTGCAAAGCCGAGATTGCAAAGATCGATGCTCGGTTGGAAGAATTAGAAAGCCAAATCGAGCAAGCAAGAGCGCGAAAAGCAGAAAAAACTGAGGAAATCAAGCAGTACGCCGAAGGAGAAGAATTACAGCGTCAAAGAGAAAAACTTATTCAGCGAATCATCAGAGCAAAAGAATCCAGAGCAAAGGTTGTTAAAGCCATTTGCAGTGACTTCAATAGTAGCATGAGTTCTTTCTTTTCCACAGCGCTTATGCTGCGGTCACTGGAATTTTTGTCTGATAAGGACTTTACCGGAAAAGATATTCCTTATATGCACGCAAAAACCATTGAATACTTGCTCAAACAAAAGGTCTGCATTTGCGGCACGCATTTGGATGAGGGATCTGTACCATACACCAAAGTAAAAGAACTGATCGATTTTCTTCCACCCCAATCTATTAGTACCACAATAAGAGATTTTAAGAAAGAAGCTAAGCGTCGTGCAAACGCTCAACAAAATGTGTTTGCTATTATCTCTGAAAGCCTTGCGGTAATAAGTCAGCAAGACGAGGAAATTTCAGATCTTCAAGACGAACTACATATTATTGAGGGCAAGCTTAGTGGTGGTGATGTTCGAGGAAAGGTTAGGGCAATCAACAACGAAATTCAACTGTGCGATCAAACAATAAAAGACAGCACGGCTGAAAAAGATCGTATATTGATCAAAAAGGGTGGCTATGAAACTGATGCTGCTCGAGCAGACACAGAACGTCGAAATCTTACTTTGCTTGATGACAAAAACAAAAAAATCGAAATCTACAAAGCCTACGCAGAGCGTATCTACCAAGAATTGCTTGAAGTTTATGCAACAAGCGAAGCAGAGATCCGTCGCAAACTCGAGACTACCATCAATAATATTTTCAAACAGATTTACGAGGGTGGACTATACCTTACAATAGACGATAAATACCACATTTCCGTTTATGCCAATGACTATGACGGTGATGTGGAGACCTCCACCGCACAAAGCATTTCTGTCATCTTTGCCTTTATTACAGGCATAATTAAAATGGCTCGCGATAACAGAAATGCAACCGATGATGATGCAAAACTGTTATCCTCGGAGCCGTACCCGCTTGTTATGGATGCTCCCTTGTCCGCTTTTGATAAGAGACGCATAAAAACTGTCTGTGAAGCCCTTCCAAATACGGCAGAACAGGTTATTATCTTTATCAAAGACACCGATGGCGAATTGGCTGAAGAGCACATGGGTAATAGAATTGGCTGTCGTCATCACTTTGAGAAAAAGAATGAATTTGAAACTGTGTTAGTGTAAGGAGGTGTTGGTATGTTTGATAAGCAATACCGTTTTCGGGGTAGACATGCTATTCGTGTAGATGCCCTTACAAGCGTTTTTGATAGTGAAAGCAAAGCAAAACTTTTCGATCGAAACGTGGACGTGTATGCTAATGCACCGTTAGTCGGCTTTTTGTATGGCAGAATAGCCGACCCTGATGATACCCGTAACCCCGAAAGCAATCAGGTGTATAACCAAAATGTTATGGGCGATCGCGTTATTTACTCGCAAGAAGAACTTACATTCAATTTCAGACTAATCATGCTTCTCGATAAGGCATATGAGCCAAACGAGGAGATTCGAATTAACAAAGCGTTTCGGCATATGGGAGAGGATCCTGCCGACGAAGCACGTTTCGATAGCTATGTTCGTGGCGGAGTTGATGTTCTCTATGAAAAGCTAATTGAGGGCGTTTCTTCTCCTGATGAGTACGTGATGAGACTTTATGACTTCGTCGAAGAGTTTCAAGAGAAATTCAATGAGGAATTGTCTATTGAGGAAATCCTAAAGCTTTGCGCTCAGTAGAAAAGAGGTGACAGACATGGGGACGGATAGCCGTCAATCGGCATATGAGCATTTAATAGTCCTTGCCAACAAACAAGGCTATGTCACATTTGATGATATCATGGACTGTGCTGACGAGTATTCCCTCCCCATTCAGGACTTTGATTGGCTTAGCAATTCCATAACAACACGTGGGATTCTTGTATATAGCGATGCCCCTACTCATGCATCGCAGTCAGACGATGAAGAGTACGATGATTTTGCGCAAAGCGATTATGATGCCGTATATGATCGAATCATTACCCTCTGCCCATCCTTGGGTTCATTTGTCTCCGCTATTAAGTCAATACCCCCTCCACAACGTGGTGAAATAAAGCAACTAAAATATCAAATTGTTGATGGGAACACTTACGCAAGAAATCGTATGATTGAGATGCATTTGAGGCTTGCACTACGAATAGCATTGCAAAGGGCAGAAACATACGAAATGGATATTGAAGATGCTATAGGCTATGCCTGCCTTGGTCTGATAACTGCTGTAGACAAATTTGATCCCGATTCTTCTGGAGCATTTGCGTCGTATGCCGTTTTGTGGATTTTACAAAACATTTCTAGAGAACAACCCACATTACGACCATTAATATACCTTCCCTCGCATCTGAAGGAACACTATTTTACGATGCTTCCTATTTTGAAATCGCATGGATGTATTGGCTGTGAGAACCTCCTTCAATGTAACGAAGCTCTACAAATGGTTACGAAGAGGATTAACTGCTCAGAAAAGGATGCAATGAGAATTCTGAAGCAGATGATTCCAGATGAGCAGTTAGATACGCTACTTGAGGTATATACAAATGAAGTATGTGAATACACTTCAATGGATCCCAATGTAGCAGAAACGCTCAGGCATTTATCAACCGAATCCATTTTGGATGATGAGAGTATGTCCCTATCAGCTCAAAACAAGATGCTGAAGGAAGAACTAATTGTTGTTCTTTCCACATTATCTCCAAGAGAAGAAAAGATACTTCGATTGCGATATGGATTTGACGGGCGGGAAAAAACTCTTGAAGAAATTGGCGCGGAACTTCATGTTACTCGAGAAAGGATACGGCAAATCGAGTTAAGAGCACTTCGAAAGTTGAGACATCCTTCCAGAGCGCATCGATTAATGAGATTCCTGGGATAGTCTCAAAAGCAACATCACATTCACCTTAATAAATTATTCATCCTTATTTCCACCACATCAAAAAGCACTTAGTCTTTGTTCAATAACATTCGCAAAACAGCCTCAACTCATCGAGGCTGTTTTTCTATTCGGTAAACTTTTACTCCCCTCCTAACATACCCCTCTCCCCCTGACTCCCGTGCCGCTGTGCCGCTGTGCCGGATAAAAATCTCTCCGGCACACGGGTTTTCCCGCGCGAAAAGACCGCTCGGGGGCTATTTTTTTACCGACACATCCGACACATCCGGCACAAAAGCGCTCCTGTGCGGCACAGATAGTCACCCTTCAGGAGGCGTCGCGTAAAACTTTACAACGCACTGAACAGATTAATGGGCCCCTGGGAAGAGCGAAATGTTCTTCCCCTTGCGAAAAATAAGCCAGTAATATAATATATATGGTATGTATCCAGTTAGTAATATAGATAGTATATAGGCTAATAAAATACATACCAGTATACAAACAGAATACTATAAAAATTATCTATACGCGGATGAATGATCCGCAGGGAGGAACCGTATGGCTACTTTAAAAACCGCAAACGGTAACGGAAAATATTCCGATACAAACGCAAAGGAAAATGTAATCAGCTACATCTTGAATCCTTATAAAGCTAAGCAGTATTCCGGAAGCATGCATATCACCGACGCAGATCCTATCGCGGACATGGAGCGGATCTCTCGGCAGTTCGGAAAAGAAAAGGGGATACAGCTACGTCATTTCATCATTTCATTTGATCCCGAGGAGACGACAGATCCCCGTGTCGTCGCCGCCATAGCCTGTGAGATCATTCCCTATCTGGGACGGGAATATCAATTGGTCTTTGCCGTCCATGAGGACAAGCCTCATTTACATATTCACATCGTAAGCAACTCCATCAGCTATATAGACGGCCATCGGTACTACGGAACAAGACAGGAATTCAATGGATTCAAAGCCCATATCAAGCAGGTATTACGCAGATATGGCATACATACTCTCCAATATGTGTCCAACCGTATGGGGGAAGCATGAATCCGAAGCTTAAATTCCCGTTAAGTGCCTTTTAGTGTGATTTTCGCATAATATTATCTATAATTTATTGTTATTTTTGCTTGACAAACCACATTCTCTATGCTATAATACAGACATAGGAGGATTGAAATATGGAACGAAAAATATATACAGATCTCTTGAAGTGGAAGCAAAGCTCCGACCGCAAGCCTCTGATCCTGCAAGGAGCACGTCAGGTGGGAAAAACCTATATCGTCAACTACTTCGCGGGTAAGGAGTACGCCAACAGCGTCTACTGTAATTTTGAAAAGGATCGGGGCTTGCACGAATTCTTTCTCGATCTGTCTCCCCGGAATATTCTAAAAAAACTGTCCCTGTATAAACGCAAAGAGATCATTCCCGGTAGTACGCTGATCATTTTCGACGAGATACAGGCATGTCCCGAAGCAATCACCTCGCTGAAGTATTTTCAGGAAGAGGCAAACGAATACCACATCATTGCCCTCGGATCCCTGTTAGGTGTCTCGGTCAATCGGGGGAGCTTTTCCTTCCCTGTGGGTAAGGTACAATTCATGACCCTCTATCCGCTGGATTTTGAGGAGTACCTGATGGCTCGGGGCGAGGACGGTCTGATCGGGTTGATCCGCGAATGCTTTGCGTCTGATAAGCCGCTGGATCATGCGTTTCATGATCGGGCGCTGGATTATTACAAGGAGTACCTTTTCGTAGGCGGTATGCCCGAGGCGGTGGAGGAATTCGGTAAGAACCGCAATCCCGAGCTTGTACGAGTCATCCAGCAGACCATCCTGGAGTCCTACCACAACGATATGGGTAAGTATAACAAGCAAACCGAGATCCCCAAAACCCGTATCGTCTACAAGAGCATCAGCACCCAACTGGCCAAGGAGAACCGAAAATTCCAATACAAAAACGTCAAGCAAGGCGGCCGCGCATCGGAATTTGAGGGGGCGATCGAATGGCTGTGCCTGTCGGGAATCGCGGGTCAGCTCTATCGCATCGAGCAGATCATGCTGCCGCTGAACGCCTACCGATCCCTGTCGGATTTCAAATTCTATCTGAATGACGTCGGATTGTGCGGTGCGAGTCAGGATATCCACTACGAGGACATCCAAGGGGAAAATCCTCTGCTGGACAACTTCAAGGGAGGCATGACCGAAAACTACGTCTTTACCCAACTGATCGCCAACGGTCTCGGTCTCTATTACTGGACCAGCGGAAATCAAGCCGAGGTGGATTTCATTACCCGTATCGGGGATGACATCGTACCCATTGAGGTCAAGGCCAAGATCAACAACCGCTCCAGGAGCCTGGGTATCTACATGGATCGGTACCATCCGAGCTATGCGATCCGCATTTCGCAGAAGAATTTCGGGTTTGAGAACGGAATCAAGTCGGTGCCTCTGTACGCAATATTTTGCATAGAATAATATGTCGTCCCGTTGTCCTGTTGATAATGGGCGCAAAGAGAAACGGTCCGAACGGTATAGTTCGGATCGTTTTTCATATTCCGTAACCCGTAATTCTCCTATTTTTCAATGATATATCATCACTATGAGAGCCTGTGCGCCTCGACAGATCATAGGAAAAACATAAAAAAAGGAGAAATACCATGCGAAATGAAACCTGTGCCGAATGCGGCCGCGTCCTGCTTGAGGAGGAGGCCACCGAGTTTGAGGGGAGAGTCTACTGCCCCGAGTGTTTGGACAGCCTGACCACCTTCTGCCGCTACTGCGGCGACCGCATCTTCCGCGACGATAATGAGGGGTCCGGCGATACGCCCCTTTGCTATGGGTGCTACGAAAACTACTACACCCACTGTGGCCGTTGCGGTGAGCTGATCCACAATGACCGCGCCTACTACATGGACGATCTGGACGACGTTCCCTACTGCGAGCATTGCTACCACATCCTGTACCGCGAGCCCATCCACCACTACCACTACGTGCCCGAGTTCCATTTCTTCGGTTCCGGAAAACGCTACTTCGGCGTGGAGCTGGAGATCGACAAGGGCGGCGAGGACAAGGACAACGCCAAGGAGATCCTGGACGTTGGCAACGCCGAGTCCGAGTATGACCGCATCTACTGCAAGCATGACGGTTCACTGGTGGACGGCTTTGAGATCGTCACTCATCCCATGACCTTGGAGTACCATGAGTCCCAGATGCCTTGGGCAGGGATCTGTAGCAAGGCGCGGAAGCTGGGGTATTATTCCCACCAGACCGATACCTGTGGATTACATATCCACGTTAACCGCGATTCTCTGGGAGACACCAATACCCAGCAGGAGGCGGTGATCGGGCGGATCATCTATCTGGTAGAGCGCTACTGGAACGAGCTGCTGATCTTCTCCCGTCGCACCGAGTACCAACTCACCCGTTGGGCCTGTCGGTACGGCTACAAGGATCAGCCCAAGGAGATGCTGGAGCACGTCAAGAAGGGTCGCAGTAGTCGCTACACCTGCGTGAATCTGACCAACGAGGAGACCATCGAGTTCCGCATCTTCAAGGGCACCCTCAAATCGAATACCATTATAGCCACGCTGCAGCTGGTAAACCACCTCTGCAATGTGGCTTACTTTTTGTCCGACGAGGAGGCGAGGAGCCTATCCTGGAGCCGTTTCGTGGCCTCGGCGGATGGGAATGAGCTGATCCGCTATTTGAAGGAGCGGCGGCTCTACCTCAACGATCCTGTGGATGCGGAGGAGGAAGCGTGATGTGCTGTTTGTTTGGTATTCTTGACTGCGGTTGTTCCCTTTCGGTTCAGCAACGCACCAAGCTGCTCTCGGTGTTGGCCACTCAGAGCGAGGTGAGGGGGCGGGACGCCACGGGAATCGCTTACAACTCGGGCGGTCAGCTGCGGATCTTCAAGAGAGCCAAGGCGGCTCACGAGCTGCGGTTTCATCTTCCTCACGATGCCACCTGCCTTATGGGTCATACCCGTATGGCTACGCAAGGGGATGAGAAGATGAACTATAACAATCATCCCTTCCCCGGCACCGCCGGCGGTAGTTCATTTGCTCTGGCGCACAACGGTGTGATTCACAATGACCATACCTTGCGTGCTGAGCAGGGGCTTCCCTCGACGGTGGTGGAGACCGACAGCTACATCGCGGTTCAACTTCTGGAGCGGGAAGGGGTGGTGGATTGTTCCTCCTTGGCTCGGGTGGCGGAGTTACTCCAAGGGACCGTGGCTCTGTCGGTTCTGGATGGAGAGAATAACTGCTATCTGGTCAAGGGGAACAATCCGCTTTGCGTATACCATTGGAAGAAAGCGGGACTGTTCGTGTATGCCTCCACCGAGCAGATCCTGTTGGAGACATTCCGTATCTTTACGGTCCCCTTCGGTCAGCCTGAGACGGTGAAATTGGTTGATGGAGAGATTTTGAAGATAGACCCAATAGGGAGATACTCCAAGTCCACTTTCGACACAAAAAACCTTTCGGTCCCTTCCCACACCTACCACAACTGGCCGCCCTACGCGCGGTTTTCCATTTACGGTTCCGGCTCCGAGACTCATGATCCGTATGTGTCCGCTCTGAAATCGGTGGCGCACTGGTTCGGGTTCTCGGGAGATGACGTGGAGATGATGCTGGCGGATGGGTTTACCTTGGAGGAGATCGAGGAGATGTTCTACGATGGGTATTACTGATCTGTGCGGCTGTGTCGGTGTCGGGGTGAAAACCTTTGTCGGTGAAATCCCTATTCGACCGCGATTCTCAATAGGGTTCCCGTCTCGGGTGGCATATGCCAAAATGCGGAAAACGAGGCTATTGGGTCATGATTTCGGTATGCCATTGGGGTGTACCCTAACGGCACAGAAGAAAGGAGCTATACCGTAAAGATCGGTTACATTCGTATCAGCACCACAGACCAGAACACCGCGAGACAGGAGGTGCTGATGGAGGAGCTGGGGGTGGGTCAGGTCTTTATCGACCGCATGAGCGGTAAATCCACCGACCGCCCCGAGCTGAAGCGCATGATGAATTTCGTGCGGGAGGGGGACGTGGTGATGGGGGAGTCCATCAGCCGCTTTGCCCGTAACACCCGCGACCTGCTGGAGCTGGTGGAGAAGCTCCCCGCCAAGGGGGTGGAGTTCGTCTCCAAAAAAGAAGCCATCGACACGACCACACCGACGGGCAAGTTCATGCTGACGGTGTTCGGGGCGGTGGCTGAATTGGAGCGGGAGTACATTCTGCAACGGCAGAAGAAAGGGATCGCCATCGCCAAGGCCAACGGGGTCTACAAGGGCCGTAAGCCCATTGAGAGGCCCGATCTGCCCGCGGTGGTGGCTCTGTGGCGGGGCGGTAAGATCACGGCTACAGAGGCCATGAGACGGCTTGACATGAAGCCGAGTACATTTTACAGGAGAGTGAAACGCTTATGAAGATACTGGTTGTGGAGCCTTTGGCGGCTCCCTATGAGAAAGAGATCGAGGGTGGCTTGGAGTCCATGCAGGCGGTTGTCGGCGGGTACATCCAGGCCATCTATCCCTTTGAGGATGACGAGCTTGCGCTGATCTGTAACGAGGAGGGGAAGCTGTTGGGGCTTCCCTTCAATCGCGCTTTGGTGGACGGGAACGGACGGGTGTACGACGTGGTGGTCGGGCCTTTCTTCCTGTGTCGGGCGCCTGCTGATTCGGAGGACTTTGAGGGTTTGACCGAGGAGCAGGTGGAGTTTGGGAGGGAGAGGTTCAGACGGTTGGAGGTATTTACGGGGTTGCTGTAACAGCACCCTGCCGCTTCTGTTTCACCATACTTCCCTACTCATAAATCCCGATTTCACCGTGGAATTCTCGGTTTATCGCGATTTCACGGTGAAATTCCAAATCTCATCCATAAAAGCTTTGATTATCTGCAAAATCACGGGAAGGTGTCCACGCTTTCTCGGTTTTTGATCCGCAAAACTGAAAGGAGGTGATTCTATGATCTGGGCTTTGGTCGGTTTCGTTCTGACGCTGGGAGCCATGATTACCATGGATCTGTTCGGTCGCAAGTTCAGGAGATCTCACGCCGCGTAAGGCGGCACGCACGGAAAGGAGGTGTCTATGTCCGTTTTGTCTAAGATCGCCGCGTCGCCGCTCTCCCTGCTCGCTGAGGGGGTGTTCCTCGGGATCGCTGTTTATATGGCGTTGACGGGGAGGGGGGATTTGGTATCCTTGAATGAGAATGAGGATCGGTAGCGGCCGTACCTGACTCTGCCGGCAGACTCTGTGTCGATTCTGCCGGTGAAAGGAGCAGCCACAGGCCTTGGGCCTGTGGCTGGAAGCTTCACATGAATAATACTCACCTTCTTGATAACTGTAAACGCACACTTAGAATTCAAATTCATTCTCACCAGAGAGATAATAAGGCAGCTCGGGTGACAGTATAGAAACTTTCCATCTTTCTTCGCCCAATCTACACCGTCCATCTTTCTTTTTTCGATCCTCTACTTTGACTGTTGCCGTCTTAGGTTCTCCATGAATAAGATGCTGGAGAGCCAGTACCCTTAATTGACAATACGCCTCGCGCCCTTTGGGTCCAGGTCCCAGACGTAAACGGTTTGCGTACAAAACCTCCATCTCGTCTCCGCCAATTCCGAATTCCGATATATACGCTTTCATGGTCTTCCATTCGCTCAAACCTCGTTCCTCAAGCAGTAGTGCTACTAATAAATCTTTCTTGATTTCTACTGGATCATCCTCTGTTGGAACGTATGAGGCAACCATTTCCAACCTCATGTATTGTTGACATTCTTCTTTTAATATACTTCGGGCTCTACTCAAACGCTCCTTCTCTTTTTCCTTCTTTCCCTTTTGCTTCGCCACTTCCTGTATATTCCCTTTTTTCTTCCTTGTCTGCTCCTTCTGGGGTTGGACATCTTGTAGGTTTTTGTTCTGCAATTCAATCAGCTGATCACTCACTTCCGACATAGAACTTAAAACGTATAGTTTCAACTTGTTTTGCGACAACTGTTCACATGTCTCTAAAAATCTGCTGACTATATCAGTAAGGAAATAATCATTTTCGCCAGGCTGCTTTTTCATGATATTTCTGCATTTCCTGATTTCTTCTGGGCTAAATGTCGAAAAAACCAATGGATTCGCTTCTATTGTGTTCAGCATGGAACGAACTGCGCTCAATGTAAAGCAACTCAAATCAACATCAATCTCCTCCACCGTATTCTGAGTATCTTCATCTGTTGTAACACTTACGAATGATCCCCCGCTGATGGCGGATGCTCCCGTTTTGTTGATTCCTTTGATCTGTATTTGCGCATAATCCTCTTTTACCAAATCGTCAATCGCATTCAAAAACCTCATGCTTTGGTAATAATACTTATGCCAAAGACACTTAGCATCCGGCTTACTCAATTTTGCTTTCCCAACATTTATTGCTTTGGTTACCTCATCATATTCCACCCCAACTCCAAAAGCCGTTCTTTTCCTTATCGCAAAAGTTTTGCTGTTTCGAATCGTCTTGATTGCCTTTTGAGAAATGTAGTTGTTTTTCATAATGTATGAGAAAAACTGTAGACAGGTCACAGGAGCAATCTCATCTGGCAAATGCCAAACAATCATCGGTTCAATGATGTATCGCAAATAATACAGAAGATCTCTTTCATTTATGGAAACAAACCTATCTTTGGGAAACATCCTTTGGGCTCCCCCATATGGTGTGTAAGATTCCTCGGGAAGCTCCCTCACTTTCAGCTCATTCCTTGGAAGTCTTTTCGCTTTCGGTTTTTTTCGTTTGCGTCCTAACCTTTCGATAATCTTTCTGGAAACCCACTTGTTTCTTCCCTGTCGAAGACGTTCTATTTTGCTATTAACAAACAATCTGATATCAGCATCTTCCATGAGTTCGGCCGCAATCGAATCAACCACTTTTTTAGGTTTTGTCCCGATAGACAATATCATATAGAAGAGTTCCCAGTTCTTCTCGTTTACATGTTTAACAAGTTCATAGATGTATTTATCTGTCTCCGGAGACCCAAATAACATCGTCGGTTGCATAATATACCGTATCGTTTGATTATTACCCGCCTTGTCCTTCGTAAATTGCCCTGACCATTGACATTTTTCATAAGCACAGAAATGGAGGAATCCAAGTGTCTGACGAATAACGATATGAATTTTGTTGTTAACAAAGTCAATCTTATCGTTCCCACGCCTTCTGTCGCTCAAAATCTGAATACAGTCATCTTCTGTTAGCCATTCTTTTTGGCAATACGTTTTCAAATGAGTTTCTAATTCCTTATCATTCCATGCCTTTTCAGGGAGAGACCGCTCATTATCATAATACCAATTCGGATTCTCCGTCCACCCAATTAGATATATAGGCGACACATCCAGCAATATTGAAACGGCTTCCAAATAGCGTAAATCAATGGATTTGTGCACACTATTTTCATCGTATTCCTCCCATGCTTCGGGAAGTGCTTTCTCTAATACCTGTCTAGATACACCTAGGCATGCGGCCACATCCACATGTGATATGCTTTTTTCTTGCATTTGATACTGTAGTCTCTGAGCAAAAATCTTCAAGCTATCATAGTCAAGATCTTTTTTGGAAATCGCTTCCATGGATTTCCGAACAAAGTTCGCGCTGTCAGGATATCGCTCCCTAAGAGACTCAAGTGCTTTTTCCGGATTGGATTT
Source organism: Eubacteriales bacterium (assembly GCA_045577755.1). Lineage (GTDB taxonomy): Bacteria > Bacillota > Clostridia > Oscillospirales > CAG-272 > CAMEON01. The sequence goes on along the minus strand of JAZNJA010000013.1, from coordinate 16,491 downwards.
ATTGAGAGTAGTGTCAGCATGTGTGCGTTTCTGCACATTTACATCGCTAGTTCGATATGTTTTGGGCTCATTCATCTTGGTGATTTCCTTTCCGTTGCATTGAATTGTTTTGGAGGGATAAGCCATTGTGCAATTTTTCGTTTATGGCATAATATAACTCGCTTGCTAAGCAGCAATCATTATTCACCCTTCTGCTCTGATCAAGCAGGCACTGGGTCAGAAAATTTTATGTAAGAAAGGAAAAAACAAATGTTCAATCCCCAAGAATTTCATCTCTATCGCACCCCCTCCCCCGCCAATACGGCTCGATACGCCGGCAAGTTCGCCGTCTGTCAAGACGACGACAAACGGTACTTCGAGGTCCCGCCGGAGGAATTGACCTCCATCGCCAACGAAGTCGCCATGCTGGAGCCCCAACGGTCTGTGCTGACGTTTCTGCGCAGTCGTGGACTGTGCTTGTCAACCATGATTGATCTGGATCAAGTCGCCATTCCCCTGGATGAGGATGGGCTAGCCCCCGCCATGGTCTTTTACGACGAGCCTCTGGAGCCGATGTCCTTCGAGGCAGATGAGGACGAGGCTCGCGCCTTCTTCCGCCATCACGCCACCTTAACTTGGCAGGATACGACAGCTTCCAATCCTATGCTGCCGCTCCAGGTCACAGCTCCCGTCCACAGGGAAGAAGCCCGTTTCCCTTCCGTAGTTCCCGCCTCCATTGTAAGATCCTCGCGGTATCCTCAGGCGGATTCGATCGACTCGGTGAATTCGTTGAGATCCTTGCGCCGTACACCCAAGCCCGACGCGAATCAGCTGTTCCACCAGCTCAAACAGTCTTTGCGCTGTCTCGTGGTCAACGAGGAGTTGTTTGTCTTCAACGGTCTCTTTTACAACATAACCTCGCAAATTGAATTCACGCGCATCGCGAAGTTGGTCTTGCGCCAACAAGGGATCTCGGATATTCCCATGACGATCTTCACAGAGATCTACCGACAGATCATCACCGACCCAGAGTTGTGCCAGGAAGAGGAATATCTGGACGACGGATTCATTACCTTCCGGAATGGCACCCTTCAGCTTGCTTCCGGCTGCTTCCACGAGCCGAACCCGCAGCTCCTGACTACGTTCTCCCTCAACTGCGATTACATCCCGAATCGGCACGCGTGCCCCGTCTTTGACAACTTCCTGTGGACCGTCACCCGCGGTGATCCGCTACTTACGAAGCGAATCTGGCAGGTGCTGGGCTACGTCTTCGCCACCGACATGTCCGGCAAGCTCCTGTTCGTGTTCCAGGGCGTGCCCGATTCGGGAAAAAGCGTCCTTTGCAGCCTGATCATGAGAGTGTTCGGCTCCCAGCAGAGGACTTCCTTGAACGTCCACGAGCTAGGGGATAAATTCGCCACCGGCAACATCCAGGGCCGTCGGATCTGCGTTTCGGGAGACATGCCCGCGACACCTCTCTCCACCAAGGCTGTTTCGGTTCTGAAACAGCTGTCCGGTCACGATCTGATCACCGCGAACCGGAAGTACGCGGCATACGCCGAGTTCTTCTGCCGCTCCAATTTCATTTTGGTGACCAACCACCCGCTCAAGCTGACCGAAAACGACCCCGCGTTCCTGCGCCGTCTGGTCACGGTCCCGTTCCTGTACTCCACTCCTCCCGAGCAGCAGGATCCCTACCTGCTTGACCGTTTGACCGACGAGCTGAGCGTGATCGTCTCGCGTGCCCTCCAGGAATACTTCGAGCTTCGTAGGAGCAACTATTGCTTCGCGGGCGACTTTGCCATCAATGGGGGCGTTTCCTCGGCCGGCTCCGTGGATTCCGTGACCGAGGATGATCCCGACGAGCGCGTCCTGTCCTTTGTCAAACAGCGCATTGTGTACTGTCCCGAGGGAGAGGTCTACAGCGACGACGCGTTGCTGGCATTCCGTCAGATGTTCCCCGAATCCATCACCGACCTCGACGACAGGCACTTCTTTATCCAGTTCGCCGATATCACACAAGACCTGTTCCGCGCCAAGAAAATCCGCCGCAGACGGGCAGGAGCCAAGAATCCTACTGCCTGCGTGGACGGCGTGGCATGGGAAACGAAGGAGGTTTAATATGTATCGTCCACTTTTCGTTAACCGTTCTACGACCCCCGTCCCTCTCGACACCCATCTGCTTCTCCTCTGTGAGATGCTGGATGCCATCGATGAGGAGGATCCCCCCGCGTCCCCGGACGAAGCCTCGGTTGATGCCGCCTGAGTCCAGGCCATCGGCTGACCAAAAAAACTGAAGAAAGGAGGTGAGCAGGATGCTGCGAGCCGTTGCTTACGCACGTTTTTCCTCGGAGCTGCAACGGGAGGAGTCCATCGATGCCCAACTGCGCGCGATACGGAAATACTGTACCGAGCACGACGCCGTCCTGCTCACCGTCTACGCGGACAAGGGCATCAGCGGCACCTCGGACAACCGCCCCGAATTCCAGCGCATGATCGCCGACGCGGACAAGGGCGAATTTGACGCGGTCATCGTCCACAAGCTGGACCGCTTTGCCCGCAACCGCTACGATTCCGCAATCTACAAGAACCACCTCAAGAAGCGGGGGATCCGACTGATCTCGGTGCTGGAGAATCTTCAGGATACCCCCGAGAGCGTGATCCTTGAATCCGTGCTGGAGGGCATCAACGAATACTATTCCCTCAACCTCTCCCGCGAGGTTCGGAAGGGGCTCCTTGAAAACGCTCTGGCCTGTAAGGCCACAGGGGGCCCTCCGCCGCTGGGATACTCGGTGGACAAGGAGACCCACCGCTATGTGATCAACGAATACGAGGCCGAGGCCATCCGTATGATCTTCCGTATGTATCTGGACGGAAGCTCCTACACCGAGATCATAGCCGAGCTTAACCGCAGGGGCTACCGCACCCGACGAGGTGATCTGTTCGGTAAGAATTCCCTCTACGCTCTGTTACGCAACGAGCGGTATACGGGGGTCTATATTTACATAGCTGACTCCGCCAAGCACGCCAAGGGACGGTACGATCGGTCGGGAAACTACGACGAGAACGCCGTCATCCGCGTGCCGGGAGGTATGCCCGCCATCATCAGCGAGGAGGACTTCCACCGAGTGCAGGAGAGGATGGCCGAGCGGCGGCACAAGTCTGCGCAGTTCTCCGCCAAGCAGGAGTATTTACTGAGCGGCAAGATTACGTGCGGTGTCTGTGGGAACCCCTACGCGGGCAACTCCCGCAGGCCCCGCCCGGGCCATCCTCTGTACGTGTCCTACAAATGCACCCGACGGAATCAGAAGGTCAAGACCTGCAAGAATCCTGAGATCAACCGCGACGTGTTGGAGGAGATGGTGCTGGAGCGGTTATGCTCTTCCCTGTTCGATCCCCGCGTCATTCCCTCCCTGCTGGAGCGGTACAACCGCTATGTGGCCGAGAAATCGGACAGCGCGCGGAATACCGCCGAGACGCTGCGGACAGAGCTTCAGTCGGTGGAGCGCAAGATCAAAAACACCGTAAACCTGATGGTAGATATCGGCTCGTCCGCCCTGAAGGACAAGCTTCTGGAGCTGGAAAAGTCCAAGGAGCAGTTATCCTACGAGCTCAAGCAGGCTCTTGTGGCCGAGAGTACCGCCCGTATCACCGAAAAGCAGTTGGTAAACCTCTTCCGCAAGGCCGAGCAGGAGCTTCGCCACGGTACGCTGACCAATCGGAGAAAGATCATCGATCAGTACGTCAAAAGGGTGGTGGTGTATCCCGATCGGGTGGAGGTGGTGCTGAATTTCGTGGAGGGGTTTGAGGTAAAGGAATCCTTAGAGAGAGGAAAGGAGAAATAGCCTTCGCAGATATTGGCTATTTCTCCTTAATTCATACCTCGCTCAAATCCACACTGGAGCGCAGTAAGCATTTTATCACGCACTCATTCAATTCCGCATAATCACCCTGTGTATCTGCTTTATTTAAGGCTGCCAAATACATTTCCTTCTCGCTGGTTTTGATGTACACGGGTGTCACACCTCCACATATAAGGAGAACATTCATGAACGCACGCAGTGTTCTGCCATTCCCATCACCAAACGGATGAATGACTGTTAATCTATGGTGGATATGAACAACGGCTTTTATATATTCACTGACGGCCAAGACTTTCTTTTTTGCAAGGAGCTCCTGAACCTCCCGGTCTACCTGAATCAGTTCAGGTATGATTTGGTTTGGCGAAACCGTATCGAATTTTGCTCCAAGCACCAAGGTATCGGTTTGACGAAAAGTTCCACCGTATTCGGGACAGGGATAATACGAAAACAGGCAACGGTTCAGCTTTCTGGCATCGAACACAGAACACGTTTCCTTAACAGGCAATTTGAATATTTCCTGATACATGGCATAGTGTCCCGCTACGGATAGGTAGGCCTCGTTGGACTCCAGGCAATACTTGCTGTTCTGCGCGTTGAGTCTCAAATCCGTTACAATTTCCGCCGCGTGTTCCTCGCTGGTTTGAACTCCTTCCATTCGGCTGTCGTTGTATATGTAGTTATTCGTAAACACCAGCTTAGAATTCTCACTCGGCGTAAACGCTAAAACGTCTGCATACGCATTAACCAAGCCCTCATACAGAGGTAAATAATTCATTCCCAGCGTCTTCCGTTTGGAATCAGGTCGATATTGGCCGATTCTTTTTCTCAAAGCAGACGCGTCTATATCCCCGCTTATGGCATGGCAACGGTAGGCAACACGATACAGACAGGCTTCAAAGCTCACGCCAAAATAATCGGAAATCTCCAAAACATTGTCAAAGGTAATATAATCGGTTCTATTCGTGCGATACCGATTTACCTGTTTTTTCAATTCCGATAACGGCATCAGCAGTGCCGCGGCGAAATGATCCGCGAATTGCTCACTTTTGTCTTTCTGACCAATGGGGCACGCGGTTTGTTTATCCGCATCACGCAAATGATGGCATAGCTCGTGGGCCGCGGTAAAGCGCTGTCGGGTTATCGGCCTATCGGCGTTGATACCAACCATAGGATAGTCATCGTCCCCTGTAGCGGGAAGATAGACTCCTTCCAATTTGCTATATCTCTGCAACAGGAAGATAACTCCCGTATCCTTCAAGATTTGAAACGGATTAATGGGGTATTGGATTGGTTTCCCATGAAAATATTCCTTCAGAAAATCTTCTGCCAGACGTTCTGCGTTTCCGTATTCTTTTGCTCTATGAGTAAGCTCAATCATGTAGTCTTTTGATCCTTCATCATCTTCTTAAAACGAATCAGATTCATAATCTCATTTTTATCCTCATCGTCTAATTCATCAAAGCTTCGCGCGAACGCAACCGTTGGCATATCGACTGTTTCGCCGTAAAGTAAGGTGTCCGAGGAAACGCCAAATAATACACTTAACTTAGCGATTTCCTCAACGGTTACTTTTCGGTTTCCCAGCTCGATTTGCGATAAGGTGGCTCGATTGATTTCCAAATACTTAGCTACATAGTCCTGTGATAAATGCATTTGTGTGCGATACTCTTTTATTCTCTCATTAATCCCGTTTGTTCTTTTCATAGATTCGCACCTCCTTTTTCACTATATATTATAGTATAGTTTGTTAGGTTTGTCAACATACATTTGATAGATTTTCTAACATTTTCTGCAAGGATAACTAGTCTTTTTCCACAATAAACTTTCAGGATATCCTTCAACACCCACTTATCATCCAGTTTACCCCACATGTATGGCAGTCAATATGAAGGCTATATGCCGCTATCGGCAAAATAGCTCCGTTTTTCAGTTGCGTTTCCGACCGTTATTTTGCCGATAGCCAAGACGGCCATGGCGCTCTCTTCTTTTTTATCTTTACCATACTGTATCCGCGGCAAGGCTAAAAGGGAGCATGGTCAGTCTCCCGTTCACAAAACATTTACAATTTCCTCCTCAAAAAAAGGACTCTCATTAGAGTCCAATTATGAGAAAATTTCAGAATTTACAATTTATTCACATATTTTTCGACCATTTTTGCCCCATTTTCGATCTTTTTCGTCTCCGAGTCGGTTGGCATCCTGTTTCCCGTCAAAACCGAACCTTCCCGTTTTGACCTTAAAACGAACACCCAGACCCCAAAAAATCCTTTGATAGCAAAAGAAAAAGTCCACAACATCGCTGTTGTGGACTTGATTGGCGGAGATGGAGAGATTTGAACTCTCGCGCCGGTTAACCCGACCTACACCCTTAGCAGGGGCGCCTCTTCGGCCTCTTGAGTACATCTCCGTGTACTTGCGTGAGCGGCCGTTTGCAGAACTCACGCAGTATATTATACATCATAGCAGGGTTTTTGTCAAGTACTTTTTGAAAAAAGAATGGAAAATAATTCGCCGCGACGGGACTTTTTTCGACGGACGGTCAGAGCGGGCTGAGCCCGTCGGGTCGCGGGGACGCGCGGGTCAGGATTCCTTGGGCTCCATGGCTTCGCGGGCGATGCGGGCGGCCTCCAGGGAGATGGTGCAGTGCAGCTCGTAGATGGGCACGGCGGTGAGGACACTGTCCAGCAGGTCCAGGGTAGCAATCAGCGCCTCGGGCTCGTCGGGGATCAGCAGCTGGGGCATGATCTCGGTGACCACCAGGCGGCTGTCGTAGGGGGCGATACGGTTCTGTTCCCCGCGGCGCAAAAAGCAGATGCCCGCCAGGGGGACAGCGGTGTTGATATTCCATCCCTCCTTGCCGCACCAAGGGGTGCCGTAGGCGTACCACCTTCCTTCCCTCATGCGGATAATGGGTTTGTCGCCATTCACGACGGAGATCTCGTCTCCGAAGGCCTCCTGCCAGAGTTTGACATGTGTGGTCTTGCCCACGCCGCTGTCCGCGGTAAAAGCGTAGCCATGGCGGCCGTCCGAAATGATGGCGGAATGGAGCAGCATGGCGCCCTTGAGGGGCAGACGCCGGCAAATGGCGCGGTAGATGCAGATGCTCTCCAGGTAACCGTCACTGCAAAACTCGGAATTCTTTTCCCGCTCAGCGGCCAGTTCCTCGGGGGAGGCACTGACAGTCAGGTCGGCGGTCTCCTCGGTAAGGGGGACGGGAGTCAGATACTCCCGACATTGATGGACCACGTAGTGGTACTTCGCGTGGATCAGGATTTGAAAGTCCGCCAGGCGGATGGAAAGATCGGGCATGGTATGCTCCTTTTCGTTTTTGGTGAAGCATCACCGCGCCGATGCCCCGTGAGGGAAACCGACGCGGTGGCTTTTTTGCTGTAAATGAGTCGCGTAAGGAATGCAACGGGATCAGATCCCGGCCTCCGTCATATGGACGGTACCGCCGGTGGTGCTGTTACCCGCCTGGCCGTAGCTGTTGTTGCCCTGAATGAGGAGGCTGCCGTCCTCCATGAGGTAGGCGGTGAAGCCGTAGCCGGCGGCCACGTCCCGCACGCCCTCCAGGACCTGTCTGGGAGTACCATCGGTGATGGCGCTATTGCCGATACCGTTTTCGGTATTGAGACCGTATACGTAGGCCTTGCCGTCCTCGGTGAGGATGACCATATTCCCGAAGTAGATATCCGCCTTCTTGACGTTCTTCATCACGGGGACGAAGGTGGGGTTATTCCCGCCGCCCTGGTTGAAGCCGTGGAGGGTGCGCCAGCCCGAGTAGAAGAGCTGACCCGTATGATCCACAGCCAGGACCTGGTGCTCGCCCGAATCCAGGAACTCCACATTCTTCAGGATCTGGACGGGGGTATGGATCTGGTCGCCGTGGCTCTGGGACATCTTCTTCCAGCGGTTGTCGCCCACACCCCACAGGGTACCGTCGTTCTTGACGTAGACGGTGGAGCGGCGGCCCGCCGAGGCGAAGGCCACATTGGTATCCAGCTTGACAAGAGAGGTGACGTTACCGCCCAGGTTGGTGGTGCCCAGGGCACCGTAGGCATTGGAGCCGATGCCCCAAAGGTTGCCGTCCTCGTCTACGATCAGGAGGTGATCGTGACCCAGGGAGACATCCTTGACCTTGAAGCTCAGCTTGACCTCGCCCAGGGTGGCGTCATCATTGGTGCCGCCGCGGCAGAGCTGGCCGCAGGTATTGCGGCCCACGGTGAACAGGCGGCCGTCGGTGGTCAGAATAGCGGTAGTAAAGGTAGTGTCGCCGTTCTCATAGGCATTGGCGGCGGTGGTGACTACCTTGGCCACTCCACTCATGACGTGGGTGGGATCGGTCACCACGCTGGGCTGCGGGCCAATACCCAGCACGCCGTAGCGGTTATCGCCCCAGGCGTACAGCTCGCCATCCCCCGTCAGGTAGAACATATAGGTCGCTCCCGCTACGATGGTGGCGTTCTTGAGAGCATCGGGATCCTCGACCTCGCGTCGGGTGCCGATGGAGATAGAGCCGGACTGGCCCACCTTCAGGATCACCTGAGAGCCCTCCACGGACTGGACGTTTCCGTCCTTATCGGTGAAGGTGATCCCCGTGACGATATAGCCTTCCTTGGCGGTAGCCTTGACGTGGAGGATCTTGGTCTCGCCGTCCTCCACCTTGATAACGGTACCGTTCAGGATCGCCTCACCGTTGATGGTCACGTCGGCGCGGCCGGAGTGGAAGCTGACGTTGATCCGCTTCTGGGTGAGTTGCTCCAGATCGCCCTCGCTGATCCCGAAGTAGTTATAGAACTGGCTCAGGGCGATGCTGTGGCGGTTGGTGATGAAGCTGCGGATCTTGGAGCATTCGGTCTGCCATTTGGAGTAGGAGAAGCCGGCCTCGTTCCAACGGCCCGCGTGGAGGGGCATGAGAGCGTCTCGCTCCACGTACATAGCCTCAAAGGTACGGGACAGATGGTCGGGGGTCAGATGGTCGTTGATGACCTCATAGTAGCGCACCAGGAACTGATTCTTGAAGCCCTCGTTCTTCATGAGGGCACGCATCATGGTACCGCAGACCGAGTTGCTGTCAAAGGCCCAGAAGAAGTTCTCCCGCTCGGTGGTGAAGTCGTAGAAGGACAGACCCATATCCAGGTCAAGGAGGGTGAAGTGCCACTTGGTATCGAAGCCCGAGGGATCATCGGGGTTCTTGTTGCGCCAGATCTTGATGTTATTCTCGGGCCAGTCGCGGGCCACGTAGAAGAGGCGCACCACCCACATATCAATGAAGGAGTCGATATCCATCTGGGAGGCGACGTAGTCGTAGTGCTGCTGGTCGGCCAGATTGTGCTCACGCATATACTGCACCATCTGGTTGAAGGGATCCTGATCTCCCTCGATACCCGAGGAGACCACGAAGTCGGCGTTGGTGTTGGTGTGCACCTGGCTGTAGTCGCTCTCGATGACCGTGACGTTATCCTTGTTCACACCGTAGTGGCTCTCCACGTACTCGGGGGAGTAGCGCTCGCGGAAGTTGTAGACGCCCCAGAACTCGCCGTTGATGAAGACCAGGGTGGAGGTTGTGGCCATGATATCCACGTCGAGGCCCGCGGCGGTGGACTGCATGTAGGCGTCGCGGATGTAGGAGGTACCGCAGTCGTTACCCGAGTTACGGATCATGAAGCGGGAGAAGGAGGTGATGGCCTGGCCCCAGGCGTCCTTGGCCTTGCCGCCGAAGATGTCGTAGTTGAGGTTGGACTCCAGACCGCAGTCCTGATTCATGGCACCCTTGAGGTAGATGCGCAAAGACTTCATGCCCCAGCCCGAGGAGCCGTTACCGCTGACGGCCATCTCCACGCGGGAGTTGCCGACACGGTCTCCTGCGGGATCGAAGACCTCCATGATGGCCACGCCTCTGCGGCGCTCGCCCGTGATGGAGCCTGTGAGCAGGAAGTTGTTGTAGAAGCCCTGGGAGCCGATGACCTCGTCCTTGGGCAGGGAGAAGGACATGATGGAGACGCCGTACTTCTCCAGATCGTCGGTAATGAAGTAGGTGTTGGTGAAGACGTCGGTGGAGTCGCTGCCGTTGGTGGCGTATGCCTTGATGACGTGAGCGCCCACCTGGGTAGAGACAGTGGGGGTAGACCAGGAGCGGGTCAGGGGACCCCAGCCCATGGCCGAGGTATCGCTGAGCATGATGCCCGTGGTGTACTTCTTCCGGTTCTTATTGGAGGCCACCGAGGGGTCCGAGCCGTCGGTGGTGTAGTAGATGGTGTAGCCGTTCTTGGCGGACAGGTTCAGGATGAAGGCCTTCTCATAGATACCCGCGTCCTGGGAGAAGGTGACCTCGTTGAGCTTGGAGGCGGCCACCTCGTTGACGGTGCCGTCCGAGGTACGGGTGCGGAGGTCGCGAAGCTCGGGGGTGGCGGCGCGGGTGAGGTTGACGGTATGGTATCCGCTGTAATCCTTCAGGGCGGTGCGGACGGCGATCTTGTTGCGGGAAAGATCGTAGAGGGAGTAGACCGAGGAGTGGTACTCCATGGTGGCTACGAAGACGGAAACGGCGTCGTCAAAGACGGTGATATCCTCGTCGCGGCCGATGCTCCAGCCCGAGGGGGCCAGGAGGAGACGGATCTCCTTGTTGTCCAGGTAGATATCCCACTCGGCGTCGCAATGCTCGATCTTCATGACGGCGTTATTGGGGTCAAAGTCATTGGGAGCATTGGTCCGCACCAGGTAGTAGCCCCCTGCGGGGATGATGGCGCCCTCGGGGAAGGGGAACTGGTCGAAGGGGTTGTTTCCGTCGCTCTTGTAGTAGAGGGAGGCGCCCGTCAGGGCGATATCCTTATCGGAGGCGTTGTAGAGCTGGACGTAGCCGTTGGAGATGAGAGCCTCGGCGCCCTTCTTGCCCGTACCGTAGACCGAGTGGATCAGCACGCCCTTGTAGGCGGCGGAGTCACCGGGGTGCAGGTCGGGGTCGTAGGGCAGGGTCTCCTCCTCGGTCTCGGAGGGCTTGGAGGTCGGCTCGTCCCCGGGGACCGTGATCACGGGCGGATCTGTGGGCTCCTCGGTTACCGTATCCGAATCATCGCTCGACTCGGCGGGCTTGCCCGATTCGTCGGGCTCGGCGGGGGCGGTGGTCTCCTCGTCAGGCTCACGGGTGACAGGGTCGCCGTTCCCGTCGGTCTCGGTGGGGCTGCCTACGCTCACCGAGGGGTCGGTGGTATCGGGCTCGTCGGGGGTCTTGTCACAGGCGGCGAAAAGGGTCACCGACAGGGCCAGCACCAGAAACGCGGCCAGCAGCCAGAGGCGGGACTTGTTGTTTTTCAAAAATTTCATAAGCGGCACCTACGCTTTCCGGAATGTGTTGCGGTCTATCTGTAAAAGAAGGTGATGTGACTCAAAAGCGGCCTCAAGCATGGCTTTGAGGGGTCATACGAAACCATCTTATTATAGCATTTTTCTCGGGATATGTCAACACGTTCATAAAAATTCATGGTTTTTTACAATTTGACGGCGTAGATTTTGGGGAAAGGGGCAAGAGAGGTCGGGCGGGGGTGACGGTGGGGTGACGGAGTTCACAGAAAAGGAGCCGAGAAGCAGAAAAGCCCCCGCGCCCTTCGGCGCGGGGGTGGGAAAGCCGAATTATTCCAGAGAGGTATTGACGAAGCTGTACTTCTCGGTGAAGTACCCGCCACAGTAGCCGTTCCAGATGCAGGGCTCCTTGTAGAAGTGAGGAGGCGCGACCGCCAAGAGCTCACCGCCCACGTGGTGGTGGGGACCCAGGAGGTTGCGGAGGTTGTTGACCAGAGTCAGCTTGATCACATTGTCACCTGCCCGGAGGTAGGGGGTCAGATCCACCGAGTAGGGCGCCCACATGACGGTGGCCACGTCGGTGCCGCCCACGTTGACGCGGATGGCGTTGAGACCCGACTTCTCAAAGACCAGCTCGCGGGAAGTGTCGCCCTCAGCCAGGGTGATCGTCTTCTCCACAGCCAGCTCACCCGAGAAGAAGAGGTAGCCCTGACGCTCGATGTTCGTGAGGGTGATCTCATGGGCGGGCTTGACCAGGGTGAAGGAGCCGTCGAAGAAGGAGGCCTTGTTGGGGATCTCCTCGAAGGTGCCGTTACCGACCACGCCGAAGTCGCCCACCAGGTACATGGCCTCGATCTCCATGTCGTAGGTCAGCTTGTTCTTCTCGCTCTCGAACTGCTTGCCCTTCTCGATGTTCTCGTAGACCTCGTCAGACTGAGTGAACAGGACGTGGGTCTCGATGATGTTCTCGCCCTCGTGGAACAGGCCGGAGATATCCAGCTTCTTGAAGGAGTGATCGCAGAAGAAGCCGCAGTCCTTGGTGGTGTCCACAGCCTTGCCGTTGACGGTAATATCGAAGATCTCGGGGGTCTCGCAGGCCAGGTAGAGGGTCTCGGGGATGTAGTCGGCCTTCACCTTAAAGGCGCAACGGATATCCACGGGACGCTTCAGCTCCAGGGCGCGGGAGCCTACGTTGAGGATATAGCCGTTCTCCTCCTCCAGCTTACCGTCGAACCAGTAGTCGCAGGTGTCCAGGGTCAGGGCGTTCTCGGTGGCGGAGGTGACCTTCCATGCGCCGCTCAGGTCGATGGCGGGGATAGCGGGCTTCTCCACGGGGGCGGAGGCGGGGGTGCCGTCGTCGATGATAACCAGGCTGCCCCACTTGGGGAACACGTGAGTGCCGTCGAAGGGCAGAAGATCGCCGGTAGCGGGATCCATGATCTTGCCGCCGCAAGTGAAGGTAGCGGCCTGCTCGGAGTCGGTGGAGTTGACGAAGTAGCGCATGGTGAAGCCCTCTTCAGGGAACTCACGGAAGATGTAGGTGACGGCGGGATTGTCGATGATGGGATCGGCTTCGATCTCCTCTGCGGTGACGATCAGACCGCCGTTGGCCTTGTACTCTTCAAGCAGCTTGTTGGTGTTGGGGAGGAAGGCGATGTGAGGAGGCACCACGATCTTGTTGTAGCGCATCTCGCCGATGACCAGCTCGGCGCCCTCCACGCGGCCGTGACGCTCCATAAGGATCTCGTCGCCCAGGTGGTAGAGCACGTGCTTGGCGTCCAGGGCGGACATGACCTTCAGCAGCTCCTCGTTGTAGTAGTTCAGGTTCTCGTTTGCCTTATCGTCGTAGCAGATCCAGGCGGAGGTCTGGGTGTGCATGACCAGGGTGTTGACCTTGATCTCACCCTCGGCCAGGAGCATACCGATGCGGCTCATGGCGTCGTTGAAGACCTTGTAGTCGGCCCACCAGGGCTGCTGGCAATACATAGCCGGAGGATAGTCGCGCTTACGGATACCGCGGAGAGAATAGCCCTCCAGATGCTGGCACATGAGGTTGACGCCTCTGACCATCATCCACTCGTAGTTGCGCTTCAGCTCGTCGTGGCCTACGTTGTGGCCGCAGAGGGCGAAGGTCTCAGACAGCACCTGCTTCTTGCCGGTCTGGGCGGCGGCGGAGCAGAGCTGGGCCATGGTGAGGCAATGGAAGATGGGACGGCAGAGCCAGTCCATACCGGGGATGGTGAGGTACTCGTAGTGAGGCATACAAGCGCCGTTGGAGGTCAGCTGGGCGTGGAAGGACTCCTCCAGCACCATGTGGCCGGTGAAGCCCAGGTCGTGGGCCACGCACCAGTCGTAGATCTGCTTCATGAAGTTCTTGGAGAAGAGCTCGGTGACCAGCTTCCAAAAGCGCATACGGGTGGTCTGGTAGTCCCCGCGGGCCACGAACAGCTCGATGAGGTGGTCGTAGATGGGCTCACCGTAGGCCTTTTCGTACTCGGCGGGGAGGATGAAGCTCCACGGGATACCGTTGCGGGAGATCTGGGGCTCGTCGGTGAAGAAGCCGTCGAAATTGGATCCGTATTTTGCGTAGTAAGGCTCATAGATCTCACGGATGAAGTCGGCAATGACCTCGCCGTCCAGGGTGTCCACGTAGAAGGGGTTGACGTCGTAGTAGAAGCAGTAGTTCTCGAAGCAGCAGATGACGTTGTCGCCCTTGGGGTCCTCCAGATCGGGGGTGAAGGTGCGGACACGGAGGTACTTCTGCTGGTACTTGATGCCCTTGCCGTTGACCACGCCTCCGCCGAAGCCCGAGGGCCAGCCGTTCTCGTCGTAGGCCCAGGCGTGCATACCCCGCTTCTCGGCGTCCTCCACGCAGGCGGTGACGTTCTCGAACCACTCCTCACCCATGTACTCGGTCTGGAGTCCTCCGCGGGCGTGCATGAAGAAGCCACCGATGCCGGCCTCGTCCATCAGCCCCACCTGCCGCAGGGTCTCGGGGACGTTCAGCTTCTCGTTCCAGGACCAGAAGGGTACGGGACGGTACTTTTTGTCGATGTTTTTGAAATCCATTATGTATTCTCCTTTCGGTAGTAGAGACGGTAAAAAATCATCGGGGGAAGGGGTATCCCCTACGAAGGAAAAGCCCCACCGCCAAGCCCAATTTTCAGCATTTTGCGATCGAATAGACCAACTGTATGTAAACAAACCGGTGCGAAGATACAAGATACGGAAAGGCTCCGCGCCTATCTCGTATCTCGTATCTCGTATCTTGTATCTTTGTATCTCAAAAAAGTGTTGTTATCCAGTACACCACCCCATACGCCGTCCCCGCCAGGGTGCCGTAGAGCAGGACGGGCCCCGCGACGGTGAAGATCTTGGCGCCCACGCCGAGGATCAGACCTTCGGAATGGCTGTCGATGGCGGGGGAGACCACGGCGTTGGCAAAGCCCGTGATGGGTACCAGGGTCCCCGCCCCCGCGAACTTGGCGATGCGGTCGAAGACCCCCAGTCCCGTGAGGATGGCGGCCACCAGCACCAGGGTGGCGGCGGTGAGGGTCCCCGCGTCCTCCTTGGGGAGGCGGCAGAGCTTGGTATAGACGTCGGTCAGGGCTTGACCCACACAGCAGATGAAGCCGCCCACAAGGAAGGCGTGGGTACAGTCCTTCAGCAGGGGGGATCTTGGCGCGCGGGCGTCGGCATATTTTTTATAGGTTTCTTTGGTCATGTTCATGGCGGTTCACTTCCCTTTTTTGAGGTAGTGTGCCACAAAGGAGGGGGTTTTATGCGGGGCGGATCAGCCGATCAGCTCGCAGTAGGCCATGTACAGGCAGGGGAGCGCCTCGGTGTAGGTTGTGTTTTGCCAGAAGGACACCGTCCCCGCACTTTCACCGTACACACGGATCATGTCTCCGGGCAAGAATTGCAGGGGATTGCCCAAGTTGCAGTCCTGCACGTAGACGATCAGCTCGCCGCCGCTGCGATCGCGGCAACGGTAGTAGGTCGCTCCGATATCATAGACGTCCTCGCTCTGCTCCACGCACTTCTCAACCACGGTCAGCTCCATGGATACATACCGTCCCTCGTCACCTGCGTGTCGGTAAAAATCCTCCACGTCCATGGGTTCGCAGAGCTGTACGTACTCCTCGCGAGAGATCTTGTCGTTGACAAGAGGCTGATTTATGAGGCTCCATAACCATCCCGAGCCCAGCGCGAGAAGCAGGAGGTATCCTCCCACCACCGAGGCCGCCGTGATGATCTTGGCCTTCTTGGAGTAGGGGCTGGTGATGAACAGGATCAGACCCGCGATGCGGGACACGAAGAACATGATGAGAATGAACCACCAGGAATGATACCACGCAATGAACTGCACCCGTCCCGAGGAATTCTTCCTCTTCTTGGGCTTCTTCACGGGGGCGCGGTTCCCCGCCCGAAATGCCTCGGGGCAGATCTTACCGCACAGGGGGCATTCCTCCGAGGCGAAGTAGCACTCGCAATCGGGGCATTTATTCAGCTCGGGGCGATCCAACTCGTCAGAATCGAAATAGCCTAAACTACGGCCCATAGGCGTTTCCTCCTAAAGTTTACGATCAATGGGCTTGCGCCGCTTGCGGGGCAAGCCTTCCTTAACCTGCGCCGTAGGCGCAGATTTCATCCGCGCGAAGTGCGGATTTCATCCACGAAGTGGATTTCACCCGCCGCAGGCGGATATCACTTCTTCGGGCTTCCTTCCATAAAGTAAGCCGCCTCCATATCCGCCACGCAGAGGGCCCAGGCCAGGGGGAACATCTCCAGGGCCTTGCCCACGTTGCCGGGATCCTCGGGACCCGAGAAGCCCATGTGGTAGCGAATGGCGAAGGCCTCGTCGCGGGTCAGGCGCATATAGCCCGAGGCGATGTAGACAGACTTCTCGCCGTGTCCGTAGGGGAGGTTATCTTCAATGGTATAGTAGGGCTGGGCCTCCCATCTTCCCTGCTCGTTCTTGACGTTGCGGGTGGAGACCTTGTAGAAGTTCACCTTGCAGAGGTCGTGGAGGAGGGCGGCGATGGCGATGGACTCATCCGAGTAGCTGATACCGTAGAGTTCCTTGACACGGGGGCGGTTGAGAATGTCTACCAGCGCGTCGTAGACGTTGAGGGAGTGCTGGCAGAGACCGCCCTCGTAGTTGCCGTGGTATCGGGTGGAGGCAGGGGCGGTGAAGAAGTCGGAGCTTTCCAGGTAGGCCAGGAGCTTGTCGGCGCCGTCGCGGGTGATGTGGGTCTTATAGATCTCAATGAACCGCTGGCGGTTCTCGGCGGCCTGGAGGGCGTAGGGGGAAGTCGGAGGCCAAGCGGTCTTAGGAAGACAACCCAGTC
>JAZNJA010000012.1:0-17632 GCA_045577755.1 Eubacteriales bacterium | reverse complement strand
CCTGCTTCGCCAGAAAATGAAGTGCGGCTACTGCGGCGAGAATATGAGTGGTGAGTGCGGTACATCAAAACAGGGAGTTCGTACCTACTACTACAAATGCCATGGAAGAAAAAACTTGCGGAACGGGTGCAAGCAACAACCGTACCGCAAGGAGATACTTGAAAAATTCGTGTTGGACAGCATCATCGCAGAACTCAAAAAGCCGGGACAAATGGATTACATCGTCCAAGGGCTTTTGGCTCTACAGGAATCCCAGATCAAGGCTAACTCCACGTTAAGTATCCTGGAAAAGGAGCAGAAACAAAACGAAAGCGCGATGGAAAATATCATGTCCGCCGTCGAGCGAGGCTTCTATACCGCCGCCGCCAACAAGCGCATGAAGGAGCTCGAAGAGAGGCAGGAGGAACTGGAACGCCTAATCATCATTGAGCGTAGCAAGATGCAGGTCAAGGTGAGTGAAAAGGAAATCAGCGCCTACTATGAGTCGGCATTATTACAAGAGCCCCAGATGCTCATAAACTTCCTCATACGCGAGATCATCGTGTTCGACAACGAAATACACATCTATTTCAATAGCCCCTTACAGACGGGTCCTGACGCAAGTCAGCGCCTTTCTGTTTGTGACAGGGAAACGACCATACCGGCGCATATCCAGAACTCGTATGAGCTGAGACGGAAGAACGTGAGGCTGACAATCACCATCTGAAAACACCTTACGGCAAAAAGAAAAACAACCTAAACCGAATAATTCGATTTAGGTTGTTAATGGTGACCCGTACGGGAATCGAACCCATGTTTCCAGCGTGAGAGGCTAGCGTCTTAACCGCTTGACCAACGGGCCGTGTCTTGACGACTTGCATATTATAGCACATCCTGAGGGATTTGTCAATAGTTTTTTGCAAAAAAAACAAAAAAACAGAAAAAATGTGGGACCGAAATCCGGTTGACAAAAGGCCGATGCTGTGCTATAATAAGAAGAAAATGATACAATTCTTGCGGAGAGGGGAGGATTGAAACCGTGAATCTGAATCAGGAGATGTCACCGTACGCTGAGTCTGTGCGGGCTGTGCCCGATGGGCTCCGTCCGGGCATGAGCTTTTTGTCCGAGAATCCCGAGGCCTTCGGACAGGTGCCCGACGCGCGACCCATCGCTACGGGTCGCTTGCTCATCGCAGCCAACGGCCACGGAGGAAGCGGCAACACCGCCGTTGCCTCCTATGCTCAGGAGATCGAAGGGGTCGAGGGCCTCTTTGAGAACGTCTATAACGGCCTTTTGCGCAGGACCGAGGAAACCGTCACGGTTTTGCGGAGCATTTTCCCCGAATGCGAGGAACGCCAGGAGCAGACGGTGGCCCGTTACTGCGCCACCCTGACCGAGGTGGCTGTCTATCAGCTTTTGCGCGGGGCCGCCAACGGCGCGTCTTTTGAGCAGAGCGCCATTCTGCTGGGCGATGAGCTGCCCCGCCGTCTCCGCGATCTCCGCGAGATCATGAAGCGCACAGGAGGCCTCAGCAGGGACGAGGCCGTACACTTTACCGTCTCCATGGCCGCCTGCCGCCTGACCGAGCGGGGGGAGGGAACCTACGAGCTGGATATCTTCTCCGCCGGTGATTTCCGCCTTTTTCTACTGGATGAGGATGGCATGAGCCCCCTCTGGGACGAGGATACCCCGGTGCTGACTCCCGACATCGCGTCGCCTGTGGGCGGCAGAAGTCTGGTACTGCACCATCCGGGACCCTTCGCGCTCCTGCTCCTCTCCGATAGCGTCAGCGCGCCAAACGCCGCCGAGTTCCGTGCACTGCAGGAGGCACCCGGACTGATCTGGCGGTACCGTATGCGCCTGGAGGAGTATTTTCTCCGCATCCTGACCTCCTGTGTGCGGGAGCAAGAATTCGGAGAGCGCGCGGCCCGCTTCTTTACAGGCCGCTCTCACGGACGGGACAGCGCCTCGGGCGCGGTGCTCATTTCGCGGGGGAATACCGTTTCCTACGAGGTCTTCCGCTCCCTGTGCCAGAACCGCCTGAGTGAGCTGGAGTCCCACATCTCCCTTCTGCCCGACGGCTACGACCCCGCCCGCGTCACCGTTCAAAGCTCCCGTACCGACACCGAGCAGGCCTTTATCAGCGATCTTCTGGACCGCGACCCCGACCTGGCGGGGCGCATCTCCGAGGCTATCCGCGTTTGCGCCCTGGATAAACTGCGGGACAGAGCCGCCGAGCCCGTCCCGCCCCCCGCCGACGTGCCTGATTACCGCCGCCTCTCGGCGGAGGAGGTCTACGCTGAGTACCGTGTCTACGACGTGGAAAACGACGGCGACCGCGCCCGCTATGAGGAGAACCGCCGCGTCCTGCGGGAGACGCTGGCCGACCATTGGATCACGCTGCGGCCCCTGCTTCTGGAGGGCCGCGGACATCCCACCCCCGCCGTGCGGCTCAGTGCCGACCGCGCTTACGCGGCCTGCCTGGATATGAACGCTCGCTTGGCGGATATCCTGGACAACCGCGCCGCGGTGCTGGAGGATCTGGAGAAGATGTTGGCCGATAGCCTGGAGGTTCTGCGCTGTGAAGGGAACGACTGGCTGTGCGGCCGTGCCGGTGACAGCTGCAGTATGAATTGGGCCAACGATCTGTCAAGCCGTCTTCCCGAAGCCCTGTCCCCTCTGCTGACAGGATGGAAGAGGAGCAGCGAGGAATACCGCAGTCTCCATACCGCCTATACCGCCGAGCGGGAATGGCTCTTCCGCCTGGATACCGATGGAGAAGGCGCTCCCTTCGCCGCCGAGCTGTCCGCTATCCTGGATGGAAGCCTTCCCGAGGCGCGCTGGCTGGCCCTGGGCCATACGCTGAAGGCCGCGGGGGTTCCCGATGCCTTTACCGAGCTGTGGGAAGCCCTTCGCCGCGTGTCCCTGGGCTCCGCCGCTCTTCTGAGCAGGATCGGCAGCCGCTCGGCCGAGATGCGCATGGCCAGAGAGCTGTCCAACCGTCGGGATCTCCTGATTGCCGCCTACCGTGCCGCCGCCTATCGGGACAGAGACTGGGGCGAGACCGTCATCTCGGTCATGGATCCCACCGAGCGCAACGAATACCACGCTATGGTACGCCGCTGGATGGAGGCACGTGAGTTGACTACCCGCCGCGCCGAGGTCTACCACGCCTACGCCGCCGTCTATAACGCCTACAGGTAAACGTTTACGAGGGTACCCCGCTTCCGGGGGTACCCCGTACGGATGCTCGGCGGACGAAAAAATCCGAAAAATATTTTGAAAAGCTCTTGACAAATTCCATCGGGTGTGGTATACTATCACAGTAAATGAAGCGAAACCGCCCGGTTTCCACCCCGCCATCCATGAATGCGCGGCGGTCAATAGATCTCTCCACTCAAAGAACTGGGTGGGTCTCTGTGTGCCGGGGCTGTTGCTTCGGTACGATTTTTATTTTTAGGAGGTGTTTACCTATCGCCGCGAATGCTAAAGAAGCTCAGACTCTCCTCAACGAGGAAATCACCGCGAAGGAGATCCGAGTCGTAACCGCCGACGGAGAGCCCCTTGGAATCATGAGCTCCAAGGAAGCCCTCAAGATCGCCTATGAGAAGGAATTGGATCTGGTCATGATCGCCCCCATGGCAACTCCCCCCGTGTGCAAGATCATGGACTACGGCAAGTTCTGCTTTGAGAAGCAGAAGAGAGAGAAGGAAGCCAAGAAGAAGCAGCAGACCGTGGAGCTCAAGGAGATCCAGCTGTCCTGCCGCATCGACACCCACGACTACGAGACCAAGATGAACCAGGCCAAGAAGTTCTTGTCCTCGGGCAATAAGGTCCGCGTGGTCATGAAGTTCCGCGGGCGCGAGATGAGCCATATGGCCATTGGCCGCGATATTCTCGAGAAGTTCCTCGAGGACGTCAAGGAGGTCGGCTCCTGCGATAAGAAGCCCGTCCTGGACGGCCGCTTCATGAGCATGGTCATCAGCCCCCTCTCCAATAAGAAGTAAGCAATCGTGTGCCGCGGACTCGTCCGCATCGGTGGGTAACCAACGATATACGCACAGACCCGACGCGACCCCACAATTTTGTTCATGAACCCCGTCACTTTGATGCGGTCAACATGATATAAGGCTCCGAAAGGAAAGCCAACGGGTGCGCCGTGCGAACCCCATTGCGCGGCCATCACTACAATGAAAGAAGGAAAAGAAAAATGGGAAAGGTTAAGACACACAAGGCATCTGCCAAGAGATTTTCCGTGACCGGTACCGGCAAGGTCAAGATCAACCACTGCCACCACCGCCACAACCTGGGTAAGAAGCCCTCCAAGAGAAAGAGACATCTGCGCTCCAGCGCCATTCTGAGCGAGGCAATGACTGCCAACATCAGAGCTATGATCCAGAAGTAATCGACACAAGAGATTTAGGAGGAAAGAAAAATGGCAAGAATTAAGGGCGCAATGATGACGCGCAAGAGAAGAAATAAGGTTCTGAAGGCTGCTAAGGGTTACTGGGGCAGCAAGTCCAAGCACTTCAAGATGGCTAAGCAGGCCGTCCTGAAGAGCGGCAACTACGCATTCGCAGGCCGCCGCCTGAAGAAGCGTGACTTCCGCCGTCTGTGGATCACCCGTATCTCCGCCGGCTGCAAGGCTAACGGCATGAACTACTCCACCTTCATGAACGGTCTGAAGAAGGCCGGCATCACTCTGAACCGTAAGATGCTGTCCGAGATCGCTATTTCCGACAAGGAGGCTTTCGCCGCTCTGTGCGAGCAGGCCAAGGCTGCCCTGTAATGTGATCGATATAAAAACCCGATGGGCTCAGCCTACTCGGGTTTTTATCATTGAAAGCCCCCTTTCGTTCCCGGGCAAAACCCGTCCGAAACCTTCCTCAAGGTAATGCTTTGAGGCGGAAGACCCGGGGAAGGACCCCGGGGAAAGACCCGGGGAAAGACCCCGAAAATCATGGAAAAATGAGGTGTAACCATGCCCGCTCGGTATCCTTTTGACGGCGAGATCATAACCTCTCGCCAGAACCGCCGTGTCGTCGAGCTCATGAAGCTGGAGGACCGCCGCGCCCGCGAAAAGACCCGTACCTTCCGCTTTGACGGTGTCAAGCTCCTCTGCGAGGCCATCCGCCGCGGGGTGGAGACAGAGGCGATCTTCCTGCGTGTCGGTACCGCCGAAAAGGTGGAAAACCGCATGAAGGAGCTCTACGGCTATACCCCCGCCGACGCGGGATGCCCCGTTTTTGGGGTGGAGGACACCCTGTTCGAGAAAATTTCTCAAGAAAATGCCCCCGACGGGGTCATAACCGTCGCGAAATATATTGACAAATCCCACAATTTTATTATAATATATAAGGAAGACGAAATCACCGTCCGCAGGGACACGCCCGTCCTCCTTCTGGAGTCGGTGAGAGACCCCCTCAACGTGGGCGCCATCATCCGCAGCGCCGCCGCCCTGGGCGTGGGCCACATCATCATGAGCGCCGATTGCGCCGATCTCTACCATCCCCGTACCGTCCGTACCGCCATGGGCCCCCTGTTCTCCATGCCCATCACACGGGTGGAGGACCTGGCGGGAAGCATCCGAAATCTGCGCACCGAGGGCCGCCTCGTTTACGCCGCCGCCCTGGACGGTAGCGCCATCCGCCTCGGTTCTCCCGAGCTGGACGCCCAGCGTAAGGGCCGACCTGTGGGGGCGGTCATCGGCAACGAGGGTCACGGCCTTTCCGAGTCGGTCATCGCCGCCTGTGACCGCAGCGTCTACATTCCCATGGAGGCCGACACCGAGTCTCTCAACGCGGGGGTTGCTGCCGCGATCCTTATGTGGGAGCTTTCCAAGCAATAACCTGCCGGGCGTGTCGGGCTTCGCCCGCTAAACCCCGGTTTAAGCATTTCGTAACCCCAAAAGAAATAACCTACCTAGGTGATTGCAAAATGCTTCAAATTTGGGTTTAGCGGTCTGACAGAAAAGAGTGCCTCACTTCTCGTGATGACTCCCCCACCCGCTTCGCGGGAGCCCCCTCGGGGAGGGAGCCTCTTTCCCAACCCCGCGGAAATTCTTTGCCCGATAAGTGGTTTTTGCCCGCGCGCTTTAGGCTCCCTCCGGGAGGGAGCTCCCGCCCGCAGGCGGGTGAAGGAGTACGCGTGCATAACGGTTTCCACTTTCTGAGGTTATCAGACTCACCGACAAACTGCAATTTTTCGCAATTATGCAATCGCCTAAAATAACCTACCCGAAAGGAGTCCGCCATGAAGGACAGATTGTTTGAGATCTGGTTCGCCCTGCGATGCGGGGTACAGAATCGGGAATTCCGGCCCCTTCTTGAGGCCTGCGGCTCGCCCTATGAGCTGTATAAGGCCGACGAGAACGAGCTGGAGCGCTTGCCCTGCTCCCAAAGCCTGAAGGCGCGCCTGGCGGATAAATCCTTGAAGGAGGCATCCCGCGTGGAGGAATACTGCAAGCAGAACAACGTCCGCGTCCTGTTCTGGCAAGACGCGGACTACCCCGCCAGCCTCCGCCCTCTGCGGGACCCTCCCATCCTTCTTTACTGCAAGGGTAATCTCCCCGATCTCTCCCGCAGACTGTGCATCAGCGTGGTAGGGACACGGAGCATGAGCGAATACGGCAAGCGTATCGCGTATAAAATAGGCTATGAGCTGGGCGCGGCGGGAGCCGTTGTGGTGTCGGGCATGGCCTTGGGCAACGACGGAGTTGCCGCCGCAGGTACCATCCTGGCGGGCGGCTCCACCGTGGCGGTGCTGGGCTGCGGTCTCGACGTCACCTATCCCAGAGAGCATAGCGTCCTCTTTGAGGAGATCTTGAACCACGGTGCGGTCCTCAGCGAGTTCGCCCCGGGAATCCCTCCCGAGGGAAAGAATTTCCCCATCCGCAACCGCATCATCAGCGGCCTGTCCCAGGGAACCGTGGTGGTGGAGGGAGACCTGCGCTCCGGCGCAATGATCACCGCCCGTACCGCCATCCTCCAAGGCCGCGAGATCTACGCCTTCCCCGGCAACGTAGGGGAGACCAACTCGGCAGGCACCAACAAGCTCATCAGCGACGGCGCCGCCATTACCCTGAGCGCGCGGGATATCCTGGAGAATTATACCTACCTCTATCGGGATTCCTTGAACATGGTCAGACTGACACAGGCCGAGAGGCACTCGGGCATCGACGAGGAGGCGCTGGTGCGCCTGGGTGTTTGCACCCGTACCGAAAAGCCCAAGGAAAGCCTCCCGCCTCTCCCCCAAAAGGGAACGAGAGAGCGAAGCCGCCACGCGGTTACGAAGCCTGATGCCCCTCGGGCCCACGTCAAGAGGGAAACACCCCCGCCTCCGTCCGCCCCCGCCCCCTCGGTTCCCGCCCGCGGTGACGCCTCGGACCGGGCGCTGAGATCCCTGAACGAAACCCAGCGGCGGATCTTCGAGATCCTCCCCCTGGATCACGCCGTGCCCATCGACTACCTGACCCGCGAGGGCTTTACCGTCGGTGAGATCATGGCCGCCATGACCGTCCTGGAGATCAAAGGCCTGACGGTCACCCTCCCCGGAGGGCTTTACTCAAGAAAATAATCGGCGTCCCCATCAGGGAATGCCCATGAAAGGAATACAGATCACATGGCAAAAACCAATCTGGTCATTGTGGAGTCTCCCTCTAAGGCAAGCACCATCAAGGGCTATCTCGGCTCCAACTATAAGGTCATCGCCTCGGTGGGTCACGTCCGCGACCTGCCCAAGAGCACCCTGGGCGTAGATATTGAGAACGACTTCGCCGCCCACTATATCAACATTCGCGGTAAGGGCGACATCATCAAGGAGATCAAGAAGGAGGCCAAAAACGCGGGCAAGGTCTTCCTCGCCACCGACCCCGATCGCGAGGGCGAGGCCATCTCCTGGCACCTGGCCAACGCCCTGGGCATCCCCGTGGAGCAGGTCCAGCGCGTCACCTTCAACGAGGTCACCAAGCCCGTGGTCAAGGCCGCCATCAAGCAGCCCAGACCCATCGACATGAACCTGGTCAACGCCCAGCAGACCCGCCGTATCCTGGACCGTATCGTAGGCTACAAGCTCTCTCCCTTCCTGTGGAAGACGGTACGCAGCGGCCTCTCCGCGGGCCGCGTCCAGTCTGTGGCTACCAAGATCATCGTGGACCGCGAGAACGAGATCCGCGCATTTGTCCCCGAGGAGTACTGGACCATCGACGCCACCCTGGTCCCCGCCGAGGGTAAGTCCTTCACCGCCCGCTTCTACGGCAACCACGGCGGTAAGGTGCGTCTGACCAATGAGGCCGAGGCTATGACCGTGGTACACGCCGTGGAGGGTCAGCCCTTCACCGTGGACAGCGTCAAGCGCTCCACCCGCAAGAAGAACCCCGCGCCTCCCTTCACCACCTCCACCATGCAGCAGGAGGCCTCACGCAAGCTGGGCTTCCAGTCCCAGAGAGTCATGCGGGTGGCCCAGGAGCTGTACGAGGGCGTGAACCTGGGCTCCGAGTTCGGCGGCGTACAGGGTCTGATCACCTATATGCGTACCGACTCCCTCCGCGTCTCGGCTGACGCCCAGGCCGCTGCCGCTGCCCTCATCCGCGAGAAGTACGGCGACCGCTACTACCCCGAGACTCCTCGCGTTTACAAGACCCGCGCCACCGCCCAGGATGCCCACGAGGCCATCCGTCCCGCACGGGTAGAGATCGAGCCCTCCATGGTCCGTAAGGCACTCTCCAGCGATCAGTACCGCCTCTACAAGCTCATCTGGGAGCGCTTCATCGCCAGCCAGATGGAGTCTGCCGACCTGGCGACCCTGACGGTGGATTTCGACTGCAAGGGTTACCTCTTCCGCACCGGCGGCTACACCGTCACCTTCCCCGGTTACATGGCCGTATACGAGGAATCGGTGGACGAGGGACATCGCTCCCACGCCGACGAGCCCGAGGAGCAGAAGGATCTCCGCATCCCAGCCCTCACCGAGGGCCAGGTGCTGGATTCCGAGCGCATCGATCCCGCCCGCCACTTCACAGAGCCTCCGCCCCGCTACACCGAGGCCTCTCTCATCAAGCTCCTGGAGGAGAAGGGCATCGGCCGTCCCTCCACCTTCGCTACTATTATTACCACCATCATCTCCCGCGGCTACGTCAAACGAGAGTCCAAGTCTCTGGTCCCCACCCCCCTGGGCGAGGTCACCAACGACATCATGATTGCCAATTTCTCCACTGTGGTGGATGAGCAGTTCACCGCCCATATGGAGGACGAGCTGGACGGCATCGAGGCAGGGAACGAGGAGATGGTCACGGTGCTGTCCCGCTTCTGGGGAAGCTTTGAAAAGCAGCTAAACGCCGCCGAGGGCACCATCGGAAGCATCAACGTCCAGCTCCCTGTGGAGACCACCGACATGGTCTGCGAAAAGTGCGGCGCCAATATGATCGTCAAGAACGGTCGATTCGGTAAGTTTGCCGCTTGTCCCAACTACCCCACCTGCAAGAATACCAAGCCCCTGACCCCCGAGAAGGATACCGCCGAGGCGCAGAAGGAAGCCGAGACCGCGCAGCCCGGCAAGAAGGCCGAGACGGCGACGGATATGGTCTGCGACAAGTGTGGCGCCCCCATGGTCCTGCGCAACGGCCGCTACGGTAGCTTCTACGCCTGCTCCGCCTACCCCACCTGTAAGTTCACCAAGCCCAAGACCCGGGACATCGGCGTGTCCTGCCCCAAGTGCTCTGCCAAGGTCGTTATGAAGACGGGCCGCAACAAGACCGTGTTCTACAGCTGTGAGCGCTACCCCGACTGTGACTTCTCCTCCTGGGATCTGCCTACTGCCGAGACCTGCCCCACCTGCGGTCAGATGCTCTTCCGCAAGAAGGGCAAAGCACTGCTGGTCTGCCACGACAAGGCCTGCGGCTACTCCCGCGAGGTCGAGCCTATGGCTGAGATGCCCGCCGAGGAGTAAGCTATGGCACAGCGCAAGCATATCAACGTATACGGCGCGGGTCTGGCGGGCTGTGAGGCGGCTTGGCAGGCGGCGCAGAGAGGTGTTGCGGTCACCCTCTACGAAATGAAGCCCAAAAAGTTCACCCCCGCCCACCACAGCGCAGGGTACGCCGAGCTTGTCTGCTCCAACTCCCTGCGCTCCGACCGCGTCACCGTGGCCTCGGGACTCCTGAAGGAGGAGCTTTCCCGCATGGACTCCCTCATCATGGAGGCCGCCTACGCCACCCGTGTGGCCGCGGGATCGGCCCTGGCTGTGGACAGAGAGCGGTTCTCGGCCTATATCACTGAGAAGATCCGAAACCACCCCCTCATCACCGTGGTGGAGGAGGAGATCACCGCCCTGCCCGCCGAGGGCATTACGGTGGTGGCCACCGGCCCTCTGACCTCGGATGCCTTCGCTGACTGGCTGAAGGACAATCTGGTGGGGGAGGGACTCCACTTTTTCGACGCGGTGGCCCCTATCGTGGATTTCGCCTCGGTCAACATGGAGGTGGCCTTCTTCGCCTCCCGCTACAACAAGGGTGACGCCGACTACATCAATTGCCCCATGACCAAGGAGCAGTACGACGCCTTCTATAACGCCCTGATCACCGCCGAGGAGGCAGAGCTCAAGGACTTCGACAAGGACCTCAAGGTCTTCGAGGGCTGTATGCCCGTGGAGGTCATGGCCAAGAGAGGCTACGACACCCTGCGGTACGGTCCCCTGAAGCCCGTGGGCCTGGTGGACAGCCGCACCGACGCCCGCTCCTACGCCGTGGTCCAGCTCCGCCGCGAGGACGAGGAGGGAAGTATGTACAACCTGGTTGTCTTCCAGACCCACCTGACCTTCCCCGCGCAAAAGCGGGTCTTCTCCATGATCCCCGGTCTGGAGAACGCCGACTTCCTCCGCTACGGCGTCATGCACCGCAACACCTACCTCCCCTCCCCCGAGCTGCTGGACGCCGACTATAAGCTCCGCAAGGGCTACGGCGAGGGTCAGGTCTACTTCGCGGGACAGATGACGGGTGTGGAGGGCTACATTGAGTCCACCGGCTCGGGTTTTGTGGCAGGCCTTAACGCCGCCCGCCTTGCCCTGGGGCTGGAGCCTCTGATCTTCCCTCAGACCACCATGATCGGTGCCATGGCCCACTATATCAGCCACGGCGGCCTCGGAGATTTCGTTCCCATGAACGCCAATTTCGGCATCATACCCAGCCTCGACCAACGAGTCAAGGGCGGTAAGGTTGCCCGCTACGAGGTCTACGCCGCCAGAGCACTGGAGGCGCTGGATGGGGTGATGGAGCGCGTGACGGAAGGGAAGCAGTAAGGATCATCGGGGGTTATCGGATGGGATTCCAATTCGTAATTCGTAATTCTTAATTCGTAATTACGGAAACCGCGATTGGAAGCAAATCTCCATTCAATAGCAATATCAGCGCAGACTGTACCTCGGGAAATTCATTTTCTTCAAAGGGAATTTCGCAATACAGATCCAATGTGCTTTCTTTTACCATAAGATCACATTTTGCCTACGGCAAAATGTTTCATCTATTACGAATTGCGAATTACGAATTACGAATTCAAGCAATACCCTCAAAAATGAAAAATCTGCCCAACGGAACCTGCCCATTTGAGTCGGGTTCCGAGCGGCCAAAAGCCTTTAATCGCAATACCCCTTAAAGGCCTTTGATCGCGCCGCCTCGGCGGTTGGGTTTCCATCAAAATAAAGAAAGGAAACCGAAAACCATGAAAATGATCATCGACTGCATGGGCGGTGACAACGCCCCTTTGGAGATGCTCAAGGGCGTTATCGACGCCAAGGCCGAGCTGGGAGGGGAGTACCTCCTTGTCGGTCACAAGGAGCAAATGGAGACCATTGCCAAGGAGAACGGGCTGGATCTCTCGGGCTTTAAGATCCTCCACGCAGAGACCGTCATCACCATGGAGGACGACTCCATGGCCTTCCGCGAGAAGAAGGACTCCTCCATGACCATGGCCCTCAAGGCTCTGGCAAGCGGAGAAGGGGACGCCATGGTCTCCTGCGGCAACACGGGTACCCTCTTCGCGGGGGCAACACTCACCGTCCGCCGCATCAAGGGAGTCCACCGCGCCGCCCTGGCCGCTATTCTCCCCTTCCATCCCCCCGTTCTGCTCCTGGACTGCGGTGCCAATGTCACGGTCCAGCCTGAATTCCTCCCCCAGTTCGCCGCCATGGGCTCTGCCTACATGAAGGCCCTCTACGACCTGGATAACCCCCGGGTGGGACTCCTCAACAACGGCGCCGAGGCCCATAAGGGTACCCCGGTGCACACCGAAGCCCATCAGCTCCTCAAAGACTGTCCCGACTTCAACTTCATCGGGAACGTGGAGGGCAATCAGGTGCCTTTTGGCGTCTGCGATATTCTGGTCACCGACGGCTTTACGGGTAACGTCCTGCTCAAGACCATGGAGGGAATGGGCAAGATGTTTTCTTCGCGTATGAAGGGCATCTTCTACAAGTCCTTCCTCACCAAGCTTGGCGCCCTCACCGTAAAAAAGCCCTTCATGGAGTTCAAAAAGGACTTCGACGTCAAGGAGCACGGCGGCAGCCCCATTCTGGGTATCCGCAAGCCCGTCATCAAGGCACACGGCTCCTCGGATGCCCGCGCCTTCAAGTCTGCCATCCGCCAGGCCATGCGCTTTGCCGAGTCGGGGGCTATTGAGTCCCTGGAGCGTCGGCTGGTCGCCGAGGCCCCCGAGGGGAAGGAGTAAGCCGTGGCCTCTGAACAGAATCTCACTCCCATGGAGCGGCTGGAGGCCGCCGTGGGCTACTCTTTCAAGGACAAATCCCTCCTCCGCCGCGCCATGACCCACTCCTCTCACTCCAACGAGACGGGAGAGCGCAACCACCACCTCCTCTGCAACGAGCGGCTGGAGTTTTTGGGTGATTCGGTGCTGTCCATCGCCGTCAGCCGCTACCTCTACGCAACCTACCCCGACGACGGGGAGGGTACCCTCACCAATATGCGCAAGGATGTGGTCTGCGCCGAGGCGCTGGCCCGCTATGCCCGCCGTATCGGCATCGGCGACTGCCTTCTTCTCGGTAAGGGCGAGGCTCAGACGGGAGGCTTTGACAAGGAGAACATCCTGGCCGACGCCTTTGAGGCATTGCTGGCCGCCATCTATCTGGACGCGGGAGAGAACGCCATGGCCATCATCGATGCCTTCCTCCTCCCCCTCGTGGAAAAGGACCTTTCCGAGCTGATCTCCAAGGGCATCGACGGGGACTACAAGACCCCCCTCCAGCAGCTGGTCCAGCAGACCGAGGGAGACGTGCTGGAATACGTCCTCATCCGCGCCGAGGGCCCAGACCACAAAAAGACCTTTGAGGTAGAGGTAAGGGTCAATTCCAACCCCTGCGGGCGAGGGATCGGCACCTCCAAGAGAAAAGCCGAGCAGGCCGCGGCCAAGGCGGCGCTGAAGGTGTTTGGGATTTGTTGAGCATAACCAAGGCGTGAGCTTCAATTCGTAATGCGTAATGCGTAATTCGTAATTGGGCACGCCGAAGGACATACGTATTTCCAAGCCACCCAAGCGTTCAGTTTCCGTCCGTATCATGAAATTGCATTTTGCCAACAGCAAAATGCTTCCTTCATTACGAATTACGAATTGCGAATTACGAATTCACAACTGACCTACTTACAGAGATTACAGGAGCATATTTGTGTACTTAAAATCAATCGAAATGCAGGGCTTCAAGTCCTTTCCCGACCGCACCAAGCTGGTCTTCGATCCCGGCCATAAGGGCTCGGATCAGATGGTGACCGACGGCTCCTCGGTGGGCGTTACGGTCATCGTCGGCCCCAATGGAAGCGGTAAATCCAACATCGCCGACGCTATGCGGTGGGTGCTGGGTGAGATCTCCTCCAAGACCCTGCGAAGCAGTAAAATGGAGGACGTCATCTTCGGCGGTGCCGACAGCCGCCGCCCCATGGGCTACGCCGAGGTGTCGGTGACCTTTGACAACACCTCCGACTTCGGCCGTCTGGATTGCCCCTACGACGAGGTCACCGTCACCCGCCGCTATTTCCGTGCGGGGGAGAGTGAGTATCTCATCAACCGTAAGGCCGTCCGCCTGAAGGATATCTATGAGCTGTTCCTCAACACGGGCATCGGCCGCGACGGCTACTCCATCATCGGTCAGGGCCGTATCGCCGACATGGTCTCCCGCAAGAGCGAGGAGCGGCGAAGCGTATTCGAGGACGCCTCGGGGATCGCTAAGTACCGCGTCAAAAAGAACGAGGCCGAGCGTAAGCTGAACGCCACCGAGAATAATCTCATCCGCATACGGGATATCTACGCGGAGGTGGAGGCCCAGGTAGGCCCCCTGGAAAAGGAGGCCAATAAGGCGCGGAAGGGAATTGTCCTTCTGGAAGCCAAGAAACGGGCCGACATCAGCCTGTGGCTTTACGATACCGACCGCCTGTCTCACGAGATCAACGAGGCCGCCCTCCTCTGCAATCACGCCCGCTTCGATCTGGACCGGGCTGAGGAATCGGTGCAGACTCTGGATACCCAGCGGGAGCGCCTCGCCGAAATGACCCGTGACAGCCGTGTCACCACCGAGGAGCTCCGCGCCCGCATCACCGCCCTCACCGAGGCCCAGCATGATCTGGACAGCCGCTACCGTGTCACCGAGACCACCATGCGCCACACCGAGGAGATGATCGCCGCCGCCGCCGAGACGAGAGCCGCCCTGAGCCGCCAGCTGGATACCGACAAGGCCGAGCTGGAGACACACCGCGCCGAGTGCGCCAAGCTGGGGGAGGCCCTGGCCGCCCTGGAGAAGAAGTCTGCCGACAATACCGCCGAGATCGAGACTCTGAACCGTCGGATCGAAAGGCTCACCGAGCTCATTGATTCCGCCGCCGCCGATATTCGGGAGCGGGAGGAGAAGCTGGTAGAGCTGCGGGTCAGCATATCGGTGCTGGAGACCACCAGAGACTCCGACAGCGACCGCAACTGCGGGATCCTTTCCGAGATCGAGGAATACGAGCGCATCTCCCAAGGCCTCCAAAAGGAAGTGGACGACCGCCAGAAAGTGGTGGACAAGTATACCGACAAGCTGAACGCTATCGCCACCGAGATCGCCGCCGCCGAGCAGAGTCTGACTCAGCTCAACGAGGAATACGGTGATCTCCATGAGCACCATAATTCCGCCCTGCTTCGGCGTGATTCGGTGACTCAGCGCATCCAGACCTACCGCGCCATGGAGGCTCAGTTCGAGGGCTACGCCGACGCGGTCAAGTTCGTCATGCGATCCTACCGCGAGGGAAGGATCACGGGAAACAATGGCACGCCCTGCGGTGAGATCTACGGCCCCCTGTCCCAGCTCATCTCTGTGGAGCAGGACTATATCACCGCCGTGGAGACCGCCCTGGGGGCCAGCCTCCAGAATATCGTGGTGGAGGACGAGGACACCGCCAAGGCCGCTATCTACGCCCTCAAGCGGGCAAACGCCGGCCGTACCACCTTCTACCCCTTGACCTCCATGCGCCCATCCTCCGAGACCGACGACATGAAGCGCGCATCGGGATTTGCGGGCTTTGTGGCCGTGGCCGACACCCTGGTATCCTGTGAAGACCGCTACCGCACCGTGCTGTCCTCCCTACTGGGACGGACCCTGGTATTCGACAGCATTGATCACGCCACGGCAATGGCAAAGGCGCTGAAATACCGTGTCCGTGTGGTTACCCTGGACGGTCAGCAGATCAACGTAGGCGGCTCCTTCACGGGCGGCTCCACGGGACGCAAGAACAGCTCCCTCTCCCGCGCCGCCGAGATCAAGCGCATGGAAGAGGATCTGACAGCCCTGGAAGCCTCGGTCAAGGACTCTGAGACCAAGCTCGCCGCCTTGCGCGAGCAGATCAAACGCACCGACAGCGACAAGGCCGCCCTGGAGGACAAGCGGGACCTGACCCGCGCCGTCATGGCGGGTGAGGTGGATAAGCTCAGCCGTTCCCGCGCCAATCTGGACGCAAACGAAGCCCTTCTGACCCGTGTCCGCGAGGACTCCGAGGCCATTCTTCGCCAGAACGAGGAGAATGAAACCACCATGGCCACCCTCCGCGCCGAGGAGACGGGCCTGGAGCAGGCTGTTACCGAGCTTCGGACTCTTCGAGAGGAGAAGGCCGACGAGAGAGGGGACTGCGAGGACCGCGTGGATCAACTGGAGACCGAGCAGACGCGCCTCTTTATTGAGATCTCCGCCGTCCGTAAGGATATGGAGACCCGCGATACCCTGGCCGCCCTCTGCGAGGAGAGGATGGCCTCCACGAAAAACGAGATCCTGGTCAACGACGAGCGCACCGAGGCCTATCGCCAAAAGCTCTCCGAGGCCGCCGCGTCACAGAGCGAGAACCGCCTCTTCTACGGTGAGGGCGAGGCATCCCTGGCCGCCCTGATCTCCGACCGCACCCGCGCTGACGAGAACAGCACCGCCTACGAGAACCGCCTCCAGACCGTAACCACCCGCCTGCGTGAGGAGATGGACCGCAAGGAGAAGCTCTTCCGTGAGTTCACCACCGCCGACAGTAAGCTCACGGGCCTCCAGGCCGAGATGGACAAGCTCTCGGGTAAGCTCTGGGAGGACTACGAGCTGGGACGGGCCGAGGCCATCGCGCTGAACTATCCCCCCGTGACCGCCGAGAACCGCCGCGAGGCGGTGGCAACCCAGACCGACTGCCGCAACAAGCTTCGCTTCATTGGGCATTTCGACCCGGATGCCGTGGAAAAATACAACGAGGTCAAGACCCGCTACGAGGAGATGGGCGCACAGCTGGAGGACCTGGAGAAGTCCAAGGCTGACCTCATGAACGTCATTGGCCGCCTGGAGGGCGAGATGAAGACCGCCTTCGTGGATGCCTTTGATAAGATCAATGAAAACTTCGCGCAGACCTTCTCCGAGCTCTTCGGAGGCGGCTCTGCCGAAATCACCCTGAGCGACCCCGACAACGTCCTGGAGAGCGGCATCGAGATCAAGGCTGCCCCTCCCGGAAAGATCATCAAGAACCTCATGCAGCTCTCGGGCGGTGAGCAAGCCTTCATCGGCGTGGCGTTGTTCTTCGCCATCCTGAAGGTCAACCCCACTCCCTTCTGCATCCTGGATGAGATCGAAGCCGCCCTGGACGAGGTCAACGTGGAACGCCTCGCCCAATACATCAAGCGCTACTCCGACGAGACCCAGTTCATCATGATCACCCACCGCCGCGGAACCATGGCCGCCGCCACCCGCCTGTACGGTGTGACCATGCCCGAGCGCGGCATCTCTAAGGTGCTGACTCTGGACGTAGCCGATATTGCCAAGAATAAGGAGAGTGATTGGAATGGCCTTTTTAGCTAAGCTGTTTGGAAAGAAAAAGGATAACGCACCCGCCAAGGAAGCCATCGCTGAGGAAGAGGAGGGCCTGACCCCCGAGGAAGAGGAAGCCGCGGAAGCCGCTGAGGCCGCTTTGCTGAGCGGTGAGGAGCTCCCCGTATCCGAGATCTCCGAGGAGGAGGCCGCGGTTGAGGAGCCTGCTGAGGAGACATCCGCAGAGGAGACCCCCGCCAGAGTCCCCGTAGAGGAGCCTGCGGTCGAGGAAACCGTCGAAGAGACCCCCGCAGAGGAGCCTGTATCCGAGGAAATCCCCGCCGAGACCCCCGCAGA
>JAZNJA010000011.1:0-10813 GCA_045577755.1 Eubacteriales bacterium | reverse complement strand
GAAACGTGCTTCAAGATGAGATATCCCATCATTTTAAATGAGTAAGGTTGCTCGTAGACTACGAGCTTGATAGGTCGGAGGTGTAAGTGCAGTAATGCATTCAGCTGACCGATACTAATTTCCGAGGGCTTGAACCTCTTTACGGTTCATTTACAATGTTTGAGTTTCTTTTCTACAAAAAAGATTTCTTCTTTCGGTTGCAAAGGTAAAACAAAGAGACGAGACGCTTCTTCGGAAGGGTCTTTTTTCTTTTTCTTGACATATTTTCCCCGATATGCTATAATGAGAACAGAAACAAAAGGGAGGTGAGATCATGGAAGAAAAGCTATTTCAAAAATTGAAAAGTAATTGCCGATTCATATTGAGCTTCACGATGATCCTAACCTGCATATCCATGCTGTGGTTTCTCAGCTCTCTTCTGGCGTATCCGAGTGAGAATGAAGCTGTTGACATGCAGAATGGGAAGGAGTTGCTTTGGTTGTTTGCGCCGATTGTTTTGCTTATCGGAGCCATGACAGGTGCATTTGTGAAGCTGTTGCCCTATAGAAAGGATCTCCGATTGATCCGCAAGCATGAATATCGGGTGATCGAAGCGACGTTTCTGCGATATGATTATCAGAGAGAAAACGCGAAAAGCTCACGATTGCACCCTGTTCCGTTGTTTTGCGACACTCTGACAAAAGAGATCCTGACCTTTTCTATTGATGAAGAGCTGGAACAGGACGTATGTTATCGGATCGCCTATCTGCCCAACACAAGGACCGCAGTTGTAGAGCCCGATCATAGGGAAGGATAGCATGATGGAAGAAAAGCTTCGCTCTTTATTCAAAAAGAAGTTTTGGGTCGGGGCAGTCTGCTTTTCCGTCATTCCGTTCGCCGCGATCCTGATGTTCACCGTGTTTCTCTTGTCCTATTTTGATGTGATGCCGATATTCCATATGCGGACCATCCATGAAAAACTCGCGCTGGTATTCTCGGTGAGCCTGCTTGTATGCGGGAGCATCGTTGGCGTGAAACGGTTTCTTTTGCCCTATGCGCGGGATCATCGCCTCCTGAAAAATAAGGAATACCGCGTGATCGAGGGCGTGGTCCTTCGGTATGACTTCCGAGATGATGGAGGCGATCCACCCACTAAGCTGGAGATCCCCATCATTCAGGACAGGGTGACGGGCGAGATCATGGAAATGGATCTGGGCAGTCACTTGATCCGGAACGCTTGCTACTTGATCGGCTATTTGCCCAACACGGGGATCGCTGTGATTGATAAAAGGATCTCCTAAAGAATATGAGATGTGGCACTTTTAAAAAAGTTTTGGATCCTCCGTAATCAACCGCGAAAAAATGCTTCTATATAGGTGAAAACGCTTCCAATATACAGCTTTGAAAGGAGTATCCCATGTCCTCCCTGAAATCCCGCTTTGTTCTGAAATGTTGGTCTCTGTATAATTCCTGCAAGACCCGCGCAAGTAGTGAAAAAGGCTCCCGCACCGTAAAGATCATACTGACCGTTCCCGTCGCGCTCTTGGGCTTTGCTCTGATCTTCCTGGGCGTGGTCATACAGGAGGAATACGATCCTGTAGGATTTTTCGCCTTTATGGGCTTTCTGCTCCTGCCGGTTCCTCTCCTGCTGGGGATGGTCTGGTTGAAAAAACTGCGTAAGGCGGCCGTCGGGATCCTGGCCGGGTACGTCGCTCTGTTCATCGTGATCGGAGTAGGGACTATGCTGGTGGATCAGCAACGGGATCGCACCGTCATCGACGTGACCCCCAACATCAACACCCAAGAATACCTCCCCTTCAAGTGGCCCTCCAAGATCGTCAAGCTCAAAGACGCCTCTCTAAAGTTCACGAGAAGGGACGACCTCCCCATCCTGGACGGCGCCACGGCGGCTTTCCCCGTCTACTCCGCCTTCATCCACGCCACCTACCCCCGCTCCACCGAGCTGTACGACGGCGTGTTCGAGTACAACAACACCGTGGGTGGCTACGAGAAGCTGGCTGAGCGCAAGACCGATATCTTTTTCGGGGCGTATCCCTCAAAGGAACAACTGGCCTATGCCGAGGAGTGCGGTACCACCTTTGAGTTCACCCGGATCGGCTCCGAGGCCTTCGTGTTCTTCGTCCACAAGGACAACCCCGTAAGCAGTCTGACCGCCGAGCAGATCCGCGGGATCTATGCGGGGGAGATCACCAACTGGAAGGAGGTCGGGGGCAACGACGAGCCCATCGTGGCTTTCCAGCGCAACGAGGGAAGCGGCAGTCAGAGTATGCTCCTCCGCTTCATGGGGGATACCCCGCTGATGGATCCTCCCACCAGCCAGGTCTCGGGCTTCATGGGCGGCATCATCGAGGAGGTGGCGGACTACCGGAGCAGCTCCGGGTCCATCGGGTTCTCCTTCCGCTTCTACGTTGAGGGCATCATCCGGCACCCCGATATCAAGCTCATTGCCATCGACGGCGTGGCGCCCACGGTGGAGAACATTCGGGACAAGACCTACCCCGTGGTGGCTCCCGTGTACGCCGTGACCTGGGCGGGGAACGATAACCCCAATGTGAAAAAGCTGCTGGATTGGATCCTGTCCGAGGAGGGACAATATATTATTGAAGAGACCGGGTACGTGGGGCTCGGAAAATAAAGTGTTATAGTGACTTGACATTTCAATCGTTTTTTGTTATACTAACGGTGGCATCATGCGAGGAGTTGGGGACGATTTGCTTTTGGCGTTGAGTCCCGTGGAATCGGATGATGCCATTTCGGAAGGATCTGGGAGTTTGTTCGCCGGCCTCTTTGAGGATGTGGCAATTTTTGCAATACCGGATCCTTCCTTTTTTCTATTGACAACCAAGAAGCCATATAATATAATGATCTTGGAAGTACTGATAGGCAAGCTATCTTCGGATGGTCCTAGTGTCGAATTCTCGGCAGCAGTGCTTCCTTTTGTTTTGGATAGTATCATGTGAATGATTTGATTGAAATGGGGAATGCTCTTACCGAATGAATCCACAAAACGGAGGCTCCCATGCAAAACACCCCGCCCGTCTACCCCGCTCTGACCGACAGCTACCTCGACAACGTCGCCCTCCTTGACCATATCCTCCGCGTGGAGGAGAGCTTCGACCTCATCAAAAAGCCCCTGAAGGTGGGGAAGGACGAGATGACCCTCTACTACATCGACGGCTTCATCAAGGATACCGTCATGATGAAGCTCATGATGTCCTTCCTGACGTTGCAGGACTTGACTACCTCCACCGAGGAGCGGGGCGGGGTGGGGACTCTGGCCGAGACCGCTGCGGGCAAGTCCCATCTGCTCCCCGCTCTGCGGTTCTGTGCCCGCGCTCTGCCCTACGTGGAGACCGACGTCACCGACTCCACCGACACGGCGGTGCAGATGGTACTCTCGGGGGCGGCGGTCATGGTGGGGTCTCCCTTTGGAAGGGCCGTGGTGGTCATCGACGCCCGGAGCTACCCTGCCAGGGACACCGCCGAGCCCGAGGGGGACAAGGTCATGCGGGGGGCACGGGACGGCTTCGTGGAGACTCTGATCTTCAATACAGCCCTCATCCGCCGCCGTGTGCGGGATCCCTCGCTGACGGTGAGCTATCTGTCGGTGGGGGCTAGCTCTAAGACCGACATCGCCGTGTGCTATATGGAAGGAAAGGCGGACCGTGATCTGGTGGAGCGGGTGAAGTCCAAGCTGGCGGCTGTGCGGACCGACGCTTTGACCATGGGGCACGAGTCCCTGGCCGAGGTGTTGATCCGCAAGCGATGGTACAATCCCTTTCCCAAGATACGGTACACCGAGCGCCCCGATACGGCGGCGGCCCAGCTCATGGAGGGGAGCGTGCTGGTGATCTGCGACACCTCCCCCCAGGTCATGATCCTGCCCACCTCCATCTTCGACTTCATGCAGGAGACCAACGACTTCTATTTCCCGCCCCTGACGGGCACCTATATCCGTGTGGTGCGCCACGCTGTCTTCTGGCTGACTTTGTTTCTGACTCCCACCTGGTACCTGCTCATCATGCACCCCGAATTCCTACCCGAGTGGCTGTCCTTCATCCTTCCCACCGAAACAGGGCGCATCCCCATCATCGCCCAGCTCCTTTTGGTGGAGTTCATGATCGACGGATTGCGGATGGCCTCTCTGAACACCCCCAGTATGCTTTCCAACTCCCTGTCGGTGGTGGGAGGACTTATCCTGGGGGACTTCGCGGTGGAGATCGGATGGCTCATTCCCGAGGTCATCCTCTACATGGCCTTCGTGGCCATCGCCAACTTCACCCAGCGGAGCTACGAGCTGGGCTACGCCTTCAAATTCATGCGCATGGGGCTTTTGATCCTCACCGCCCTCGGGGGCTACTGGGGCTTTGGCGCGGGGCTGGTCGGCATCGTGATCCTGCTCGCGACCAACGTCACCGTCACGGGGAAGCGGCACTACCTGTATCCCCTGATCCCCTTCGACGGGAAGGCCCTCAGATCCCTGTTTTTTCGCGTCAGGAAGGATGGCGGGGATTGATGGTTGGGCACGCGGGCGTCCTTCTGAGGGCTTTTGGGCGGCATCCGACTTGTTTCTGTCCGCGATCAAGGCGGTTCACGGCGGCGTGGACCGCCTTTTTGGCGTTTTTTCCACCACTTTGCACCCCGCTTTTTCGGCGGGAAAGGAGGGGTGGTCAAATGCACCAAAAGAAGGGGTGGATTTTGGGCAATATGGCCGAAAAAGGCTTTTTTCTATGCGAAGGAGGAGAAGGGTATACCTGAAAATATAAGAACAAAATGTAAATATTTTGTGAAAGGATGCGCTCGGTACTTGAAAAACTATCAAATATATACTATAATATAGGCACGGTGTTGAGAAGTGGAGCAAAGTGGTGGAAAAACGGTGCAAAATCTTCTCCAACCTGGCTCTGATACAGCGACAAAAGAGCCTGCCCGATATTGACGTTGAAAGGAGGATCGCGGTATGCTGACCGGCGAATATAAGCACGGACTTGACCCTAAGAAGAGACTGTTTATCCCGGCTAAGCATCGGGAGGAATTGGGGCCTACCTTTGTCATCGTAAGAGACATTCGCGAATCCTGCCTGAAGATCCACTCTCTTGAAAGCTGGCAGGCTTTTGTCGCACCGATCAAAGAAATGAAACGCGCGGATTCCGAAAAGATCCTGCGCTTCCTATACCGTGACGCGATCACCGCTGAGCCCGACTCCCAGGGACGCGTCATTCTGAATTCGACCCTCATTGAGCACGCCAAGATCATCAAGGATGCCGTTGTGGTGGGCTGTGGTGATTACGCCGAGATCTGGTCTGCCGAGGAGTATGACCGCATCGTTGGCGGCGAGGACACCGACGAGCTGCGCGCGGCCCTTGAGGCCCTCGGTCTGTAAGCCATGGCGGACAGACACGACCGTGTTCCCGTGCCCGCGGAGGGCGCTGACCTCTCGGTCAACGGCTCTCCCGTGGATATCGGCGGACAGATATTCGCCCACCGCTCGGTGCTTCTGGAGCCCTGCATGGATGCCCTGGCCATCAAGCCCGACGGCATTTACGTGGACGGGACAGCCGGCGGCGGCGGCCATTCCTACGAGATCGCCAAGAGACTCGACAAGGGTCTTCTGATCGCCATTGACCAGGACGAGGCGGCTATCAAGGCGGCTTCGGCCAAGCTGGCCCCTCTGGGGGCGCGTGCCCGCGTGGTGCGCAGTAATTTCCGACACGTCGCCGACGTGCTGGATATGCTGGGGATCGATAAGATCGACGGGATCCTGCTGGATCTCGGCGTTTCCTCCTACCAGCTGGACACCCCTGAGAGGGGATTCTCCTACATGGCAGACGCGCCCCTGGATATGCGCATGGACGCCAGAGCCGAAAAGACCGCCTACGACGTGGTCAACGGTTACAGCGAATTCGATCTGCGCCGCATTCTGTTCGACTACGGTGAGGAGAAATTCGCTCCCCGCATCGCCTCCCGCATCGTCCAGGCGCGGGCGGACAAGCCCATAGAGACCACCGGAGAGCTGACGGCTCTCATTAAGGCGGCCATCCCCGCCGCGGCACGCGACGGCGGACATCACCCCGCCAAGCGCTCCTTCCAGGCCATCCGCATTGAAGTCAATTCCGAGCTGGACGTCATCCGTCCTGCCCTGGAGGCCGCCATGAGACGGCTCAACAAGGGGGGGCGCATGGCGGTCATTACCTTCCATTCCCTGGAGGACCGCATCGTAAAGCAGACCTTCGCGGATATGGCCGCCGGCTGTACCTGTCCCCGCGGGCTTCCCGTCTGCGTGTGTGGCAAGACTCCCTCGGTGAAGGTCATTTCCAAAAAGCCCATTCTCCCCGACGCTGAGGAGCTGGAGCTGAATCCCCGCTCCCGTAGCGCCAAGCTTCGGGTGGCGGAAAAGCTGTAACCTACGTATCATTCGGCACTTGCCGAGACTATAGGGGCATTGCCTCGGAAAATTCAACAGAAAGGAACGTCGGTCATGGAGCATGAGTACAAGCGGGACGAACGCATTGTCGGCGAGCGCTTCACCCTGAGTCGGGGCGGTAGCAGCGCGCGGACGGTTCGCCCGGATGAGATCGATCCCATGGAGCTCCGCCGTAAGGAAGCCGAGTGCGGCTCTACGGACGCTCAGTACATACAGATGTTCTGTGAGCGGTACCGCGACCGTGGCATTGCCGGCCACGTCCACGCCGATGCCGCCATGCAGGAAAAGAAGGAGGCGCTCAACCGCGCTTCCGCCCCCGGAGCCTACGTAACGGCCGAGAGGCTTGTCGGCAAGGAAAAGATGGACGCGTATCGCAGCGGTGTTTCGGACGGTAAGCGCTACATGACCGTCGATGATTTCGCCCGCTACTATCACGACCAGAGAGGCTATAAATTCCCCCAGTACCGTACGGCGACCGACGCCGAGCGCGTGGCGGCCGTCCGTGCCGTGATGGCGGAGAATACCCGCGAAATGAGGTCTGAACAGCCAAAAAAAGCCGGGTGGCTTACTGACTCTGACAAGCTCCCTTCCTTTGTTCGCAAGCTTCTGCGAAAGCCCTTCTTCATTCGTGTCAACGAATGGGCTCAGGAGACCTTTCCCCGTGAGACCGAGATCCGGGTAGCTGACCGTAAGGACGGTCGGCGCTCCCGCCCCGTTCCCGTGGGTCTGGTGGCGGCGTTTGTCACGGTCATGGTGTCTATGGCCATGGTCATCACCAGCACCGTGTCGGTAAGCCAAGCCACGAGAGAGGTCAGCCAGATGAAGGAGACCTTAGCCGAGATGAAGGAGATCCACAGCGATCTGAAGGATCAGCTGGACCTGAAGAACGATATGCTGGCCATCGAGGATTACGCCACGAATGAGTTGGGTATGGTTCATGAGAAGTATCTGAACGGGGAGTATCTGACCGACGAGAAGGAGGACCGTCTGGAGGTCTACGACGAGGACCGCGACGGCGAAAAAAAGAGCGGGCTCGCGTGGCTGCTCAGCGCCTTCGGTATCGGAGACTAACCGCAACCAGGCATATCGCGCGGCGGGGTGACATACCCTAACAGGGGGCGCTCCTGACCCGCCCGGCGTTTGTCTGTCGAATAAACATCTGCAGGCGGCGTGTGTCATACTCGCCGCCTGTCCTTTTCTACCGACGCCCGCCGCGGCGTTTCCCATTTCACCGAAAGGAGACCACGTCCATGGCTATACCAACCAGGCAGACCGATACCGGCACCCTCAAGCGCGCGGGCTGGGTCGGCATCGCCATCATCTGCGCCTTCGCGTACCTGCTTGTTCGGATACTTCTGCTTCAGACCGTTGGATATGAGCGGTATCGGGATAAGGTCTTCAACCAGATCACCACCGAGGCGGAGGTCATCGCGGAGCGGGGGAAGATCTACGACCGCAACGGGGTCCTGCTGGCCACCAGCGTGACCACCTACCGTGTGTTCATCGCTCCCCGTACCATTGCTCAGGCCTCTGAGGAGCAGGGGCTCAAGTACGACGTGCTGATTGCCACCGAGCTTTCGGGGATCCTGGACGTCGAGTATGATTACATTCTGGAGCAGACCACCCATACCAAGTACCTGGACCGTACCCTTGCCCGCAACGTGGACGAGGAGGTGGCGGATCGGGTCCGCAAGGTGATTGCGGACAACGACCTGGAGAACATGGTCTTTCTCCAGGCCGGTACCAAGCGTTACTATCCCAACGGCACCCTGGCCTGCCACGTGCTGGGCTTTACGGGGAGCGACGGCGCGGGACAGTATGGGCTTGAGCTGAAGTACGACGACCTTCTGTCGGGCACCAACGGCAAGTACATTACCGCCAGAGATTCCCACGGAAACGAGATGCCCTACGAGTACCAGAGCTACATCGAGGCACAGGACGGGTATTCTCTCATCACGACCATTGATATCAACGTGCAAGCCGCGCTGGAGGAGCAATTGCGGACAGCCTACGTGGAATCCGGCGGTCAGAACCGCGCCACGGGCATGGTCATCGACGTGGACACGGGGGAGCTCCTGGCCATGGCTACCTATCCTCCCTTTGATCTCAACAACCCCCGCGCGCTGAATGACTACGATCAGGCGGTGCTGGATGCCTCAGGACTGGGGGCTGACAGCGAGGCCTACACCAAGCTCAAGCAGGAGCTGCAGCTCAACGCCTGGTCCAACAAGGCGGTCACCGAGGTCTATATGCCCGGCTCTACCTTCAAGATCGTTACCGCCTCCATGGCTTACGAGGAGGCGCTGCTCACCGAGACCGAGACCTTCTACTGCCCCGGTTATCACTACCCGCTCCCCGGCTCCAAGATCAAGATCCGCTGTCACAAGACCACGGGTCACGGCTCCCAGACCTTCGCTCAGGGCCTGCAGAACTCCTGCAACCCCGTTCTCATGATGGTGGGCGCGCGGATCGGCCGCGAGCGGTTCTACAGCTACTACGGTGCCTTCGGGTACCTGGAAAAGACCGGGATCGATCTCCCCGGCGAGGGAAACGGTCTGTTTTATCCCAAGGATAGCTTCTCCGAGCTGGATCTGGCTACGGCCTCCTTCGGCCAGAACTTCAAGGTCAGCCCTATTCAGCAGCTCATGGCGGTCACGGTCGTGGCCAACGGTGGATATCTGATGACCCCTCGCATGGTGCGGGAGGTGGTGGACAGCGAGGGGAAGGTCATTGAGACCTACGGATCTGAGACCAAGAGACAGGTCATTTCCACCGCTACCTCCACCAGGCTGGCGAGCGTGCTGGAGCAGGGCGTGTCGGGAGGGGCCGGTGCCAAGAACGCCTACGTGGCCGGCTACCGTGTAGCCGCCAAGACGGGTACCTCTGAGAAGATCGACAAGAAGAACGAGACCGGCAAGGAATACTACGTCTGCTCCTGCGTGGGATTTGCCCCCGCTGACGACCCCGAGATCGCGGTGCTGCTTCTGGTGGATGAGCCCACCAAGGGCGTGCTGTACGGCAGTACCGTAGCCGCCCCTTACCTCGCCAACGTTATGCGGGACGTTCTGCCCTATCTGGGGGTGGAGGCGGTGTATACTGAAAAGGAGCTGGCCAATCTGGCCGTGAGGGCCCCTTCCTTGGTGAGCTGGTACACCAGCGTAGCCCGCAACACGGCGGAGGGGAAGGGCTTTGAGGTAGAGGTCGTGGGCAACGGCTCGGTGGTGCGGGCGCAGTCTCCCGCTCCCTATACCGAGCTGGAATCCCACAACGCCAAGATCATTCTGTACACCGAGACCGATGCCGAACGGGCTACCGTAACGGTCCCCGATCTGTCGGGCAAGACCGCCGTGGCCGCCAACGAGATCCTCGCCAACCATGGACTGAACATCCGTATCGCGGGGACCAATAATTACATGAGCGGTTCGGGCGCGGTAGCTGTGGCCCAGTCCCATGCTCCCGGCAGTGAGGTGGAGCGAGGGACGGTGATTACGGTGACGTTCCGGAATCAGGATGCGGATGATATCGCGCAAGAATAAAATATGACTTATCGGGATGGTTTCCGGCTTGCCCCCGCAGGGGGCATATCGAATCCCGAAGGGATATATCGAGTGCCGCAAGGCGCATATCGAGTCCCGAAGGGACATATCGACTCGGACTTTTTGTCGATATACACCCTTTGGGTGTTCGATATGCCTCCGGCATGGGCCTTCGGCTCGATATGCCGCTTAAGGCGGCTCGATATGCGCCCTTACGGGCGCGAGGATGAATCAATTACCCCCAAAACGAGCAAATCCCACCCGCTCCACTCCCAAATCCAAGGATGTAAAACCCCCGCTCCCCCCAAGGAGAAGCCTATGCGTTTACATCCTGCCCCCATGCCCCTTTTCGACCTTCTGACCGAAGCGGGGATCCCTGTCCCCGAAAGTATCAGAGAGGTCGTAGTCAAGGGCCTTTCCTCGGACTCCCGCAAGGTGACCGAGGGGGACCTGTTCATCGCCATCGACGGGCTTCACACCGATGCCCGCGCCCATATCCCCGAGGCTGTGGCCAAGGGAGCCTCCGCCATTGTCTGCGAGACCGCCGAGGCTCTGCCCGATATGGGAAGCATCCCCTTGATCCCCGTCCCCAACGCCCGCGCGGCTCTGGCGTACCTCTATGACGCATGGTACGGCCATCCCGCCAAAGGTCTCCGCTTGGTGGCGGTCACGGGCACCAACGGCAAGACCAGCGTGTCCACCATGCTCTATGCCATACTCCGCGCCGCGGGGGGCCCCTGTGGGTTGATCGGGACGGTGGGATGCCGTTCCACGGCGGGGGATGCCA
This sequence comes from Eubacteriales bacterium, assembly GCA_045577755.1. Classification (GTDB taxonomy): domain Bacteria; phylum Bacillota; class Clostridia; order Oscillospirales; family CAG-272; genus CAMEON01. The sequence continues at coordinate 66 of JAZNJA010000011.1, read as the reverse complement.
TCCTCTGCGGCGTGGAGGGTCAGCCCTACAGCGGCATGACCACCCCCGACCCCGCCGAGCTCTACC
>JAZNJA010000010.1:0-22585 GCA_045577755.1 Eubacteriales bacterium | reverse complement strand
CCCCACCCACAACCGAAAGAGCAAGAGAACCGAGCCCGGCCCCGAGAAGAAGGCCGCATCTGGCAAGGCATCCAAGAGCGAGCCCGCCGCTAAACGCGGCAAGAAGACCGAAAAGACTGCCGAGCCCGCCGCGATGACCGCTCCCGTGGAAAAGGCCCCTGCCAAGAAGCCCTCAGGCGGAAAGAGCCGCAAGGGAGGCGCGTCTATCGTCTCTGCCGAGAATTCCATCGTGGTCGCCGCCGACACCGTGGTGACCGAGCCCGTCAAGGCCGGCCGCAAAAGTCCTGCCTCCGCCCTCAAAAAGATCCCCGGCGCCAAGCTGCGGATCATTCCCCTGGGCGGTCTCAACGAGGTGGGCAAGAATATGACCGTGGTGGAGTACGGCGAGGACATCATCATCGTCGACTGCGGCATTGGCTTCCCCGACGAGGACGAGATGCCCGGCATCGATCTGGTCATTCCCGACGTAGCCTACCTGGAGCAGAACCGGGACCGCATCCGCGGTATGGTCATCACCCACGGCCATGAGGACCACATCGGTGCCATTCCCTATATCCTGCAGAAGCTGGATATGCCCATCTTCGCCACCCGTCTGGCTCTGGGTATCATCGAAAACAAGCTCCAGGAGCATACGCTCCCCGGGAAGCCCGATCTCCGCTGCGTCTCCGCCGGGGACACCGTCCGTCTGGGCGCCTCCTTCACGGTGGAGTTCATCCGCGTCAACCACTCGATCGCGGATGCCTGCGCCCTGGCCATTAACACCCCCCTGGGCATGGTCGTCCATTCGGGTGACTTCAAGCTGGATCTCACCCCCATTGACGGCGACATGATGGATATCACCCGCCTGGGCGAGCTGGGCCGCGAGGGCGTGCTGCTGCTCATGTGCGAGTCCACCAACGCCGAGCGTCCCGGGTATACCCCCTCCGAGACCAAGGTGGGCAAGTCCCTGGAAATGATCTTCACCATGCACAAGGGCCGCCGCATCGTCATCTCCACCTTCTCCTCCAACGTCCATCGCGTCCAGCAGATCATCAATATCTCGGCGCGCCACGGACGTAAGGTGGCGGTCACGGGCAGAAGCATGATCAACATCGTCTCGGCCGCCGTGGAGCTGGGCTATATGAAGGTGCCCGAGGGCGTGTTGATCGATATCAACGATATCAAGCGCTACAAGCCCGAGGAGCTGACCCTCATCACCACAGGCTCTCAGGGCGAGCCCATGTCCGCCCTCTACCGCATGGCCTTCGGAGAGCATTCCCAGGTGACCCTGGGCTACGGCGACCTGGTTGTACTGTCCGCCTCGGCCATCCCCGGCAACGAGAAGCTGGTGGGACGTATCATCAACGAGCTGTCCAAGATGGGGGTCACGGTGCTGAACGATGCCTCCATGGAGGTCCACGTCTCGGGTCACGCCTGCCAGGAGGAGCTGAAGCTTATGCAGGGCCTGACACGCCCCAAGTACTTTATGCCCGTGCACGGTGAGTACAAGCACATGGCCGCCAACCGCGAGCTGGCTGTGGCCATGGGCATCCCCCACGAGAACGTCTTCATCTCGGACATCGGCAAGGTGCTGGAGATCGACGAGAAGGGAGCCCTCTGGGGCGGCACCGTCCCCGCCGGCGTGGTGCTCATCGACGGCTACGGCGTAGGTGACGTGGGCAATATCGTGCTCCGCGACCGCAAGCACCTGTCCCAGGACGGCCTCATCGTGGTGGTAGCCACCGTGGATGCCGTGTCGGGTCTGCGGGTGGCAGGCCCCGATATCGTCTCCCGCGGCTTCGTCTACGTCCGTGAGTCCGAGGAGCTCATGGAGGAGGTCCGCAGGATCGCCGTGGACGCCATCGATATCAGCCTCCGCCGCTCGGGCCTGGACTGGTACGAGCTGAAGGCCGCCATCAAGGATGATATCACCAAGTACCTCTACGGAAAAACCAAGCGAAAGCCCATGGTCCTGCCCATCATCATGGACGTCTGAGTCCCTTCCGCCCCGCTTTTTCAAAAAAAAATTCGGCCAAATCCGAAAAATTTCATACCGATTCACGACTCGTTCATAAATTTATCATGAAAGAGAGTTATAATAGTAACATTGTCTGGTCGTATGCCCTTTTGGCGTTACGGTGGACACAAACAGAAAACCCGCACCGCCCGGGAGGCCTCCGTGGCGGTCACGGATAAAAGAAAGGATTTTCGACATGAATCAGCAAGCAAATGCCAAGCGCGAATTCCCCTACGTCACGCTCATTCTGGCCGTAGCGCTCCTGTTGGTCGTGGTCATTCTGGGCTACACCTTCGTGGATTCCATCGGTCTGATCGGGCGCCTGGACACCGCCGCCAAGAGCGACACCATCAAGCTCAACGAGCAGGAGTTGGACGTCTACCGCTTCCACGTGGCTCAGAACCAGCTGTACACCCAGTATATGTACATCCAGTACGGTATGATGCAGGACCCCACCGGTGGCTACATCACCCAGGGCCTGATGGACGTGGGAACCTTCATCAACTATATGCTTCCCTCCATGGTGGGATCCTCCGCCCTGGATGCCAGCGCGTACGCCTACGCTGAGCAGTACCTGACCTACTGCGAGGCCGCTAAGGAGGCCGGCGTGTACGACGAGTACAAGGCCGAGATCGACGCCGACATCGACGAGTATCTGGAGAACCTGAAGACCACCGCCGAGTCCATCGGCATCACCCTCGGTAACTACCTGAAGAACTACGTAGGCACCGGTGTCTCTAAGGGCGACGTCAAGTCCGCTATGGAGTACTACTACATCGGCGGCAAGTATGCCGAGAAGCTCTACGATGACTTCTCCGGCGCCGTTACCCTGGAGCAGATCGAGAAGTACCGCGAGGAGAATAAGGCAAGCTTCTACTCCACCTCCTACACCTACTACAAGCTGGTCAATAACGACATGAAGGAGGCCATCGAGAAGTGCACCACCGTTGACGAGGTCAAGGTCGCCATCGTCAACTACATGGTCAACACCAAGTTCACGAACCTGTACAAGTCCAACATCACCGACAAGAAGATCGAGGCCGACGAGGCTCAGACCAAGGCCGACGTGCTGACCACGGTTCTTGCCATGAACGACCTCACCGAGGACAAGGCCGTCTTCACCTCCACCGATACCGACGATTACAAGAAGGCCGCCTTCACCATCGCCAACTCCATCAGCACCTCCGCCAAGGCCGAGATGACCTCCAGCAAGATCGTGGAGACCAAGTCCGCTTGGGCTGATCCTAAGGGCGCTTCGGCTACCGACCTCCAGAAGTGGCTGTTCGGTGACGCAGGCCGCAAGAAGGGCGACACCACCGTCATCGAGACCAAGACCGAGAAGACCGATTCCACCACCGGTAAGAAGACCACCACCTATTCCTACACCTGGTACATCATCGGTGAGGACGTTATGAAGCTCGACGAGGAGAAGACCAAGAACGCATACTACATCATGCTCTCCGACGACGCTAAGGACGCCGAGAACGCCAAGACCGCCTCCGAGAAGGCCGAGGCCTTCTACAACGCCCTGAAGGACAACAAGACCGCCGAGAAGTTCGCCGAGCTGGCTGAGGAATATGCTCCCGGTTACTCCACCGAGCTCATCGAGAAGATCTCCTACGAGTCCATCAAGTCCTCCAACGAGGATCTGGCTGAGTGGCTCTACGACAACCGCACCAAGGGCGATATCACCAACATCGTCGTCAAGGGCGACTCCAAGGACAAGGACAAGGTCACCGGTCACATCATCGCTATGTACGAGGATGAGAACGAGGAGACCTGGAAGATGAACGGCCGCGACGCCATCGCCAACGAGGAGCTGGAGAAGTGGTACGACGAGGCTGTCAAGAAGTACAACGTGGTCATCGACTACGAGCCTGAGACCACCGCTCCCACCACCACGAAGGCTCCCGAGTCTACCAAGGAGCCCGCTACCAAGGCTCCTGAGGCCGGTACCAAGGAGCCCGCTACCGAGGCCGGTACCGAGGCTGCTACCGAGGCTGCTACCGAGGCAGGCACCGAGGCTCAGGGCGAGTAATTCAAATCACCGTCACGCAGGGTGTCGCGCTTCGGCGTGGCACCCTGTCCGTTTTTCGCATACACTAATGGTTGAGCCCAAACAAACCACAAACCACCCCCTTCGGGTCGCCCCCTGCGGGCAGGAAGGAACCCTCTATGGTACTCAATGAAAAGCGCACCACCGTGGCCTACCGCTGTCCCCATTGCGGCGGCGGTGTTCTGAGCGCCGTCGGCCTCTTCAATCTGTCGGCGGACATGGTCAAGCTGAAATGCACCTGCGGCAAGAGCGACTTGGAGATCGTCTACAATCGGGACGGCACCGTCCGCCTGACGGTTCCCTGCCTGGTCTGCTCTCAGCCCCACCGCTTCACCGTCAAGTCCTCTCTCTTCTTCTCGGAGGAGCTGTTCGTGTTGCCCTGCCCCTATTCGGATATCAATATCTGCTTCACGGGAGAGATGAACTGCGTCAAGGCCGAGCTGGCCCGCACCGAGCTGGAGCTGTTGGATATGCTGGAGGAGAACGGCATCACCGATTTTTCCTCCCTTCATGGCGACGAGGAGGATCTTCCCGACCCCCAGATCCTGGACATCGTGCTTTTCGTTATTGACGACCTGGATGCCGAGGGGAAAATCTATTGCCACTGCCATCCCGACCCCCAAAGCCCTGCCGACGGATCGGCCGACGGCTACCGGGAGGCGCGGGAAGCCTACGACACCCGGGGCGAGAGCCGCTACGAGGCCGAGGTTACCGCGGAGGGCATCCGCCTCACCTGCCTCGTCTGCGGTGCCTCCACCCTCATCCCCACTGACTCCATGCTCTCTGCCCATGCCTTTCTGAACGCCGACAGTGTGCATCTGCGGTAAAAATACCCAAAACAAAAGGATACGCTGCGAAAAAGCGTATCCTTTTGTTTTCGATCACCAAACGGGATCACAGGATCGGGATCCAGGCCGCGAAGGAACCTCCGTCCCAATCACTCCCCGCCGACATATAGTCCACCAGCTTCAGCTCGGTATCCCCAAGGGTGACGTAGACCGTCAGGAAGCCGCCCCTCTCAGAGAGGGCCACCCGCCAATCCCCGATCTCACCGTCCCGGATGGGCGCGAGGGGATCGGCACCGTCGCGGGAATCACGGGCCAGGAGGATGGAGCCGTAGGTAAAGGCCACAAAGCCATCGCCCGCGGGGTCGGAGCCGTGGGGAGCGGGATGCTTCACCAGGGGAATATCGAAGCAGATGAGCCACTCGTCGCCCTCGGTGATGTTGCCGCACAGACGGAGGTAGGTCCCCGACTGGGCGGTGACCATGTTGTAGGGATTCCGGGTGTCCATGACCGTGAAATCAGTAGCGAAGGCGGGAACGCGGAGGGAGATGATAAAGGGCTTTTCGGAGGGGATAGTTCCCTCCACCGACACCACCCTGAGGGTGGCCTTGCCCACCAAAGGATAGTCGGATTCCATGGCCAGGGTAACGGCGGCCTCACCGTAAGGGACGCGGACCGCACCGTTCTCGTACAGGTTCACCGCCACACCGTCGGGGGTGCCCGCGAAGGCGAGGTAGGGCGCCATGCCCAGCCCCGTGGGGCCGTTGGCCGTGCAGCAGGAGAGGTCAAAGCCCTTGATGTTGAAGGAGTAATTGACCTTGGGATTGCGGACGCCGTTGAAGCGGGGGAAATACTCGAAGAAGCGGCCGTCAGGCTTCAGGGCGCCGAAGATGGCGTTGTAGAGGCTCTTTTCCAGCTCGTCGGCGTACTTGACCTCCCCCGTGAGGCGGAGGAGCTGGTGGCAGAGGCGCATCCAGTAGACCGTGACGCAGGTCTCCATCATGAGGTCGATGGCGGGATTGGTCTGCTCGTATTTGGTGCGGTTCCACTGCTCGCCCGTACCGGGGCCAAGGTTGAAGGGCGCGTCGGCACCACCGGAGCCCAAAAGGGTGATCTCCTCCTCCACGACCTTGTTCCAGAAGAGTTTGACCGTTTCCAGCGCCTCGGGATCCCCCGTCGCGCGGTGGTACTCGCAGAGTCCCTCGAAGCAGGACATCATCTCGTAGGCCTTGGCGATGCTCTGCTCGGGGATGCCGTTGCTGCCGATCTCCATGGGGGATTTGCCGTTTCGGATGGCCTCGAAGATGTTCTCCCGCTTGCAGCAGCCGCTATTGACGATATACGTGCCCAGCTCCAGAGCGGCGGGGTCGCCCGTGATCTGGTAGACACGGAGGACAGGCTCCAGAATGGAGGAGGACTCGATCCCGCAGAAGGCCCAGCCCGTCTCGGTAATGGGGGTCTTGGGAGGGAGTCCCACCTGGTTATTGGTGTATCGCACCAGCTTGACACAGGCCTCCAGGGCCTCGGGGCTTCCCGTCAGCTCGTAGTAGGCCAGAAGTCCCATGAGGGCGTACTTGCGCTCCCAGAGATCCGAGCCGTTGGAGCCATTGGGCTGGGTATGGTCGGGGCAGGTGGACAGGCAGCCGTCCTCTCTTTGGAGGGAGAGCATATCCGCCGCGGCGGTGTCCACGATCTTGCGGAGGGCGGGGTCACCCGTGTAGGAGCAGATGAGACAGGAAGCCCGCATGAGCTTGCCCCAGAACTCGCCCGTGGCGAACATATCCATGGTGTGGCGGAAATAGTCAGCCAGGGCTCCCATATCGATGACCTTGAGGGTGCCCTCGGTGATGGTACGGATCTTGTCGTCGGTGATCCCCCGCAGACGCACAGAGCCCGCGGGGAGATCGAATTGTCTGTCTTTGGTATGGCGGATCATACGTGACCTCCCAATACGTTATTTTTTCCAGGTAGAAGGGGCAAAAAGAGCCAGCACCGGGAAGATCTCCAATCTGCCGGCCAGCATATCGAGGATCAGTACCAGCTTAGAGGGAACCGAGAAGAAGCTGAAGTTTCCCGTAGGGCCTACGAGATTCAGACCCGGACCTATGTTGTTGATGGTGGCCGTCACCGCCGTGAAGTTGGTGATAAGGTCATGGTCGTCAAAGGAGATGAGGATCACCGATACCGTAAAGACCAGGACGTACCACATCATGTAGACGTTGGTGGCGCGGACCACCTCGCTGTCTACGGGGTGGCCATCCACCATCACCCGCTTGACACGGCGGGGGTGGATCTGGTTCCCGATCTCGTTGAAGGCACCGCGGAAGAGGATCATGAGACGGGAGACCTTCAGACCGCCGCCCGTGGAGCCCGCGCAGGCGCCGATGAACATGATCAACACCAGCAGGGTACGGGACAGCTCGGGCCAGGCATCGAAGTTTTCGGTGGAGAAGCCCGTGGTGGAGATCAGGGAGGCTACCGTAAAGGCTACGTGGCGCAGGGCATCTCCCAGAGTGTCGAACAGGCCTCGGACGTTGAGGGTGATGACCAGGATCACGGCGCCCACGATGCAGAGGAAGCGGCGAAGCTCGCCGTTGAAGGCCTCCTTGAACCGTCCGAGAAGGAACAGGTAGTAGCAGGAGAAATTCACCGAAAACAGGAGCATGAAGACGGTGACCACCCATTGGACGTAGGGAGAATAGCTCGCCATGCTGTCGTTGAGTACCCCAAAGCCGCCCGTACCCGCCGTACCGAAGGCGGTACACAAAGCCTCGAAAGCATTCAGTCCCCCGCAGAGCAGAAGAATGAACTGGATCAGCGTGAGTACCAGATAGATGGAATACAGGATCAAGGCGGTGGTCCTCACCCGAGGCACCAGCTTGGAGACCGAGGGGCCGGGGCTCTCGGCCTTCATGATGTGCATATTCTGCCCGCCCGACAGGGGAACGAAGGCCATAATGAAGACCAGCACGCCCATGCCCCCCACCCAGTGGGTAAAGCTACGCCACATGAGCATACATCTGGGCAGGGGTTCCACCGCCGAGAGGATGGTAGCACCGGTGGTGGTAAAGCCCGAGACCGTCTCGAAAAGCGCGTCCACAAAGTGGGGGATGGTCCCCGAGATGAACAGCGGGATGGCACCAAAGAAGGACATAACGATCCAGGACAGGGAGACGATGACAAAGCCGTCCCTGGCGTACAGGATCGAATTCGCGGGCTTAGTCCACACAAAGAGAGCCCCGATGGAGCCGGCCAGCAGCATGGTAATCAGAAAAAACCACACCTCTGCCTCGCGGTACACCAACGCCGTCACAACAGGCACCAGCATGAAGCCGCACTCAAAGATCAAAATCCAGCCGAGAATGTTTCGGATCATTCGATAGTTCATACAGCACACCTCACATCAGAATGTCCGAAATATCCTTGACCGTCTTGGTACGGGAGACCACAATGACCCGATCGCCCTCGGCGATGATATCCGAGCCGCGGGGGATCATGACCTTGCCTGCGCGGATGATGGCGGCGATCAGCACGTCCGGCTTGATGGACATCTTCATGATGGGAAGGTCTGTCACACCCGAGCCTGCCCGAACCAGGAATTCAGCGGCCTCGATCTGACCCTTGATGACGTTGTACAGGGTCTCCATATTACTGCCCTCGGAGTTCGTCATGGCGCGGACGTAACGCACGATGATATCGGCGGTGATATTCTTGGGATAGACCGTGGAATCCAGATCCAGATGGCGGATGACGTCGTCGAAATCAATGCGGTTGATCTTGGTAATGACCTTCCCGCATCCTGCGCTCTTAGCGAAGAGGGAGAGGAAGATATTCTCCTCGTCCATGCCCGTCAGGGCGACGAAGCTGTCGGTCTCGCGGATGCCCTCCTCCAGAAGAAGAGCCTGATCCGAGGCGTCACCGTGAATGACGTCGATCTCGGGATGCTCGATGCACAGCTCGTCACAGATCCGTCTTTCCCGCTCAATGAGCTTGACGTGAATGCCCGAGCGTCGAAGCTGGGCGCAAAGATAGCGCGCGATCTCGCCGCCACCCACCACCATGACGTCATCCACGGCGCGGGTATCGTAGCCGATCTTCTTGAAGAAATCCGCCGCATTCTTGGGGGAGGCGATGATGGAAATGACGTCCTTGTCCGCAAAAACGAAATCGCCCTTGGTGATGAAGGCTTCGCTTCCGCGCTCAACGGTGCAGACCAGAATATCACACCCCAGCTTGACCACCACGTCCTTGACCGACATTCCCGACAGGCGGCTTCCCTCGGGCAGACGGAATTTGAGCAGCTCCACCCGTCCATTGGCAAAGGTATCGATCTTGATGGCCGAGGGGAAGCGCAATACCCGCGCGATCTCCTGGGCCGAGGCGTACTCGGTATTGATGATCATAGCCAGCCCCAGCTCGTCCTTGAGGAAGGGGGCGTCAATGCTGTATTCGGGGTTCTTGATACGGGCGATGGTCTGGCAGTTGCCCGCCTTTTTCGCGATGATGCAACACAGAAGATTCAGCTCATCCGAGCCCGTGACCGCGATGATCAGGTCGGTCTTACGGATGCCCGCCTCCTCCTGCACTGTATAGGTCGCGCCATTACCCACGTAGCCCATGACGTCCAGGCGGGCGGTCAGAGCATTGACCTTGGCTCCGTCCAGATCCACTACGGTAATGTTATTCCCTTCTTCATTCAATTGCTCAGCAAGGGTCTGACCGACCTTGCCGCAACCAACGATCATGATATTCATGGGATTCCTTTCCGAGGCACCGCGACTTCCGTCGGTTCACCTCGCCGATGAAGATATTCTTCCATATTGTATCACGATTTCTTCAGTTTGTCAAGAGTCTCGGTTCATCCTGATCGGAACGTCCCCATAGTTCTAATCTCCCCCGCCGCGGCATACAGTGATGATGAAAAAACACCAAAGGAGACATGGGCATATGATGAACGAATACGTGGGCGAGGCAAATGAGCGTGGGACGGTGCAGATCCCTCTGCCGCCGCGGGAGCTGACCGCCGAGGTAAGCGGGGACTATACCCTCCCCGACTATCAACCTGAGATCAAACGTCTTTTACGCATTGGCGTAAACCTTCTCCCTCCCGAAGGGATCACGGGCAGCGGCGTCACATCGTTGACGGGGGCTATGGACTACTACGTCCTCTACGTCGGGCGTGATGGCGGAATCTACTGCGCGCCCCTGTCCGCCGAATACCGCTTGGAAGCCAAGGACGAGGGCAAGAATGAGGCAAGGGCCCTGGTGGGAGAGCCCATGACCTGCCTCTGTGACCTGTTCCCTGACGTCCCCCTGGGACGGGTGACGGCTCCCCGACGGCTCAATATCCGCTGTCGCGTGCGGGCACGGGTACGTCCATACGGGGAATGCCCCGTAGGCAGCGAGACCGGGGAGGAGGACCCCACAGCGGAATCCCTGACAGCCGTCACCGAGGCGGGGTGGATCTACCAAGGGCTGAGTGAACCCATGACCCTGGAGGACGAGGTACTTCTCCCTCCCTCCGAGGGTGAGACCAGGGTGGTCTGCGCCGAGGGTCGGGTCATGATCACCGAGGCCTCGTCTTTGGACGGTGCGGTACAGTGTCGGGGAGAGGTCACAGTCAAGCTCACCCTGTGTCCCGCTGATCCCTTCCCCGCCCTTATGAGCGAGACCGCCACCGAGGAGACCTCCCCGCCCCTGACGGTCCTGAGCAGAAAGATCACCTTCAACCATGCCGTAACGGTGGAGGGCGTCACCCCCGCTTGCGCCGCCACCGCCCGCGGGTACTGCACCGAGATCACGGTACTGATGGAGGAGGGACACCTTCATTTGGACCTGGGGGTGGTCTGCGAAGCCCGCGCCCAGGAGAACCGACGGATCGCCTATCCCCGTGACCTCTACTCCACCCGCCGCGAGGGAACCTATCGCTACACCGACTTCCCCGCTGAGGTTGCCCTCCACGCCCTGAACGGCAATTTCACCCTCAGTGATTCCCTCCCTCTCTCGGAGGCCGGGATCGATCCCGCGGCCAAGGTCATGGACGTGACCGCCACCGCCATTCCCGAGGAGCTGCAATCCGACCCCGCCAAGGGACGCTGCGTGCTGACGGGTCAGTGCCGTTGCCAACTGCTCCTGTGGAAGGAGGGGGAGTACGCCACCGCCGAGACCGTATTCCCCTTCCGCTATGAGTTTGACGACACACCGCGGGGGGGCCCGTCCACCCCTCCCCCCGCCGACGACCCGGCTGAGCCATATAGCTTTGCCGGAAACGTGACCGTAGTCAACTGCCGCGCCCGCATGGACGGGGAACGCTTCGGCATCGATGCCGAGCTGGCGGTCGCTCTCCACAGCAGTAGGCCTGCCCCCTTCACGGCGCTGACCGAGTTCGTTCCCGGGGAGGAGGTCATCCGTCGCAGCGGGGAGTACGTCATTTGCTTCCCTGCCCCTACGGATACCCTGTGGTCGGTGGCCAAGCGGTATCATGCCCCTATGGCGACTCTCACGGCGGCCAACGGTCTCTCCGTGGGCGGACAGACCGACGGGAAGGAGTCCCTGGCAGGGATCGGATATCTGATCGTGTGATCCCCGACGCAACGCACACGAAAGAACGGCCGCCCTGACGGCAGTCCGCAAAGCTGCGGAATCGCTCTCTATCCCCCAAGGAACCGCGAGGATCCCCGCGGTTCCTTTCCTGTTCCAACGAAAAAACTCCCCCGCCAAAGCGGGGGAGCGAAGAGCTTGAAAATCAGTGGCAGATGCAGCGCTCGGTGTCCTTGTCGAAGATGTGGCAACGAGTGGTGTCGAAGGCAACCTTGATGGTGTCGCCGGCACGGGACTGGGAGCGGGAGGAAACACGGGCGATCAGGTTGGTACCGTCGTTGACGATCTTGATCTTACCGTCACCCTCCTCGGACTTACCGACATTCAGGTACAGGTAGATCTCAGCACCCATCAGCTCGGTGACGTCGACGAAAGCGTCGAAGGAAGCGTCAGCATGAGCCTCGACCTGTGCGGGCTGGTCATAGATGCACTCGGGACGCAGACCCAGGACGACCTCCTGGTCGATGTAGTCCTTCAGAGCGGGGTTGTTGGCCTTCTCTGCGGGCAGCTTGACGGAAACGTTCTCGAAGTCGAAGTACAGATCCTCGCCCTTCTTGTTCAGGGTACCGTTGATGAAGTTCATCTGGGGGGTACCGATGAAGCCTGCGACGAACAGGTTGCAGGGAGAATCGTAGAGGTTCTGAGGAGTGTCGACCTGCTGGATCAGACCGTCCTTCATAACCACGATACGGGTTGCCATGGTCATAGCCTCGACCTGGTCGTGGGTAACGTAGATCAAGGTGGTACCGACGCGGGCGTGCAGCTTGGTCAGCTCGGTTCTCATGGCTGCACGGAGCTTAGCGTCCAGGTTGGACAGAGGCTCGTCGAGAAGGAAGACCTTGGGGTTACGGACGATAGCGCGGCCCAGAGCCACACGCTGCTTCTGACCACCGGACAGAGCCTTGGGCTTTCTGTCGAGCAGGTGGGTGATATCCAGGATACGGGCAGCCTCCTCAACGCGGCGCTTGATCTCCTCCTTGGGAGTCTTGTTCAGCTTCAGACCGAAGGCCATGTTCTCAAACACGGTCATGTGAGGATACAGAGCGTAGTTCTGGAACACCATCGCGATCTTACGATCCTTAGGAGCCACGTCGTTGACCAGCTGGTCACCGATGAACAGCTCACCCTCAGAGATCTCCTCCAGACCGGCGACCATACGCAGGGTAGTGGTCTTACCGCAACCGGAAGGACCGACCAGAACCAGGAATTCCTTGTCCTTGATCTCCAGGTTGAAGTCGGAGACGGCGGTCACGCCGCCGGGGTACTTCTTGTAAATGTGACGAAGGGATACACTTGCCATTTGAGAATTTCCTCCTAAATAATATGTAACATTAAATTTTGAAGCTCGCGACTCGCGCAAAGGAGGATGGAAACACAACTTTGCACGTTGATATTATACCAAAAAATCGTCCAAAAAGAAAGAGTTTATTTCCCCAAACTTTCCACTTTCTATTTGTATACCATGCACAAACAGCAGCCTCGAGCAGCCCTGTCGGGGAGGGTGTCGGCTTGGTCTTGCTTTAATTTATTAACGTTTCTTCCCGAAAGATGTCCGCGGGCGGAAAATAATACCCAACACCGAGGCAATCACGATACCGCCGGCGATGCCCAGCGCGATCTGGAGAGTGCGCATACCCGCCGTGGCCGCGGCGCCGTAGTTCCCCGCCACGAAATTGAACATGGTCTCGTACAGCGCGCCGCCGGGGACCAGCGGAATGACGCTGGGGACCATGTATACGGGAACGGGGACGCGGGTCAGCCGCGCGGAGACCTCGGAAAAGCCCGCGCCGGCCAGAGCGGCCAACAGATTGGGGAACAGCTCCCCTCCGATGAAGTGCACCGCCAGCAGGTAGACGGCGGTGGTCAGCACCCCGCCCAGAGTCGCCAAAGTCAGGCGGCGAGGGTGAACGAAAAACAGAATGGAAAAGCCCAGCGTCGCCAGGGCAGAGGTGACGAGGGTCACGATCACTTGCTTTACATCCATAGCTTCAACCTCCGATCTGCTGATTGAACAGCACGAGAGCAGCCATGTAGCCCAGGGCGATCATGAGAGTCTGGAGAATAGCCTGGATCAAGCGCATAGTCCCCGCCAGTGTGTCTCCGCAGAGGAGGTCCCGAAGAGAGTTGCCGAAGGACAGGCCCGGGATCTCCAGCATGATGGTGCCGATGATGATCTTGTCCACGTGGTGGCCAAAGCCAATTCGGACGCACAGCACCGACAGAACACCCGCGGTAAAGGAGGAAATGAGGGACTTGACCATGCTGTTGATGCGAAGAGGCCGTAAGCGGGCAAACAGGGTCAGCAGGAAAGCAATGGCCGCGGCGGCCAGACCGTCCAACAGGGACCCGCCGAAGAAAACGGCAAAGCCTCCCGTAGCCAGCATACCGCCGATATAGCACAGCCACTCGGGGACAGGGCGGTAGAGGCGGATGCTCTCCAAGCGGGAGGCCACCTCAGCGGCGGAAATCGGGTTCTTGCAAATGGTGCGGGAGAGTGCGTTCAGCGCCTCCAGGCGAGCCAGATGATTGTAGGTGGTGGGAACACGACGGTTGCGGGTGGCAAAGGAGCCGTCAGGCATCCGCGCCTCGGCGGTGATGAGAGAAGTAATGGCGAAGACCTCCACGGCCTCGGCTCCGTAGGCCCGGCAGATACGTGTCACCGTATCCTCCACGCGGTGGATCTCTCCGCCAGCCCGTAAAAGCTCGGCACCCACGTCCAGGGCAATAGCCAGAACACTGCCGGCATCACGAGGGATCTCCCCCGCTTCCGCCGGCGCGGAGGCACGGGTCACACCGGCCGTTGGGGTGGATAAGAATCTGGACAGTTTCAAGTTTTGTTTCTCCGTTACAAACAGAATGACTCCGGGGGGCGGAATCCACTCCTATTATACATGGTTTTTCCCTGTTTGTCAAGAAGGAAGCGCGGGTTTTGCGCCAAGAAAGAAGTCTGAAAATAAATACTTAATAAGCACTTTGAAATGGGGTAAACGATTTTGAGCATAATACCGTCCTCTCATATGTATTTGAGAAAACAGGCATTGACTGACAGCTCACTGAAAAACGAGTAGTTAGTCTCTCCAAAGATCAGTCTACGGGATTCTTAGTCCCACAAATTTGTGCTTGAAAGAGCCGTCGGTACACATAAAAAAGCGGTTCAGCCTTCGCTGTGCCCACTCCCCTCCACGTACTCTGTAGTCTACCTGTTTCCTCAAGCAATATTTAACACAATTTTTGAATGCTGCGCAATAGACGCAAGGTTTTTCATGCCTTTTTGTGCCTTGGAGCGCAGCGGAAAGGAATGGTCATAAAAATGTCAAAAAATGTTGAAAAACATCTTGCACAACCGAGGAAAATGATGTATAATATAGAGTAACACCACCGTCGGACGCGGTGATTGCGACACAAGGAGAACCATACATGATCGGCTTCTATAACTACACAGTTATTCTGACGTATATCAGCCTTCTGATCTCGGCCGTGGGCATCGGCTTTGCCGTTACGGGCGACCCCTTCACTGCCCTGTTCTGCCTTCTCGCCTCGGGCATCTGCGATATGTTCGACGGCAAGATCGCCCGCACCCGCAAAAAGTCCACCGAGGAAGAAAAGCGCTTCGGCATCCAGTTGGATTCCCTCTGCGATATCGTCTGCTTCGGTGTCCTCCCCGCCTCCGTGGCGGTCAGCATGACCTCTGCCGCCGCACTCTGCGACCGTATCGCGGTCTGGGCGGTCAGCGGCCTGTACATCCTCTGTGCCCTCATCCGCCTGGCCTATTTCAACGTCACTGAGGAGACGAGACAGGCCACCGAGGGAGGAAGACGCACCCACTTCATGGGTGTTCCCGTCACCACGGCAGCGGTGATCTTTCCCCTGTTCTACGCCCTGTCGGTGCTGGCTCCCGCTCCCCTGGCCCCCTGGCTCTACCCCGCCATGATCCTCATTACCGCCGTTGCCTTCATCACCCCCGTCAAGGTCAGAAAGCCCCATACCGTGGGCCTGGCTGTCCTGGGTCTCATCGGACTTCTGGAGGCGGTGCTGATGTTCTACTTACTGCTTCGTTGATCGGTACTCTATCATCCCCCGCCTTTGCGGCGGGGGATCTTTTTGTTATTGATCTGGCTGAAATGGCAAACGGTTTTGGAGGATAGAAAAGAGTGATTGTTCGGTTGTCTTTCAAATTGGGGTTTATCGGTGTCTATTAAAGGGTCATCCTGAGCGGAGCCGCTTGCGGCGGAGTCGAAGGATCTCCTTTGCCGACAAGAGATCCTTCGACTCCGGGCTTCGCCCTCCGCTCAGGATGACCACATCAACAACTCACCTACAAACCCAAATTTGAAAGCAATCGATCAATTATAGCAAAGTCTAATGAGAATGTTCGATCACAGCAGCCCCCAGAAGACCCAAATAAACAAATACCCCGAAAGCACCGCCGTCAAGGTAAACGGCACACTGATCTTCATAAAGTCCTTGGCACGAACCTCATGCCCCTCCTTGCGGAGGATACCGATACCCGTGATATTCGCGCTGGCACCGATGGGGGTGATGTTGCCGCCCAGAGTCGCGCCCACGAGGAGTCCGAAGTACAGCACGTAAGGCTCCACCCCCATGGCCTGGGCCACACCCGTCACCACGGGGAGCATGGTCAGCACGTAGGGGATGTTGTCCACCACCGCCGAGATCAGCACCGAGGCGAAGACGATGACGGTGTACATGAGGAACAGGTTACCGCCGCCCAGCTTCACCAAAAGCTCGGCCAGCTTGTCGATGACCCCCGCCGAGGTGATGCCCTGAATGACCACGAAGAGGGAAGCCAACAGGAGCAGGGTCTGGTAGTCCATCTCCTTGAACACGCCCTTGGTGGACTCCAAGCTCTTGGTGCGGCAGAGATTGACCACGATGCCCACCAGCAGCAGTACCATGCAGATGATACCGTTGCGGAGGTTATACAGGGTCAGAAGTCCGCCCTCGGCAGGCTCGGGGATGAAGGAGGCCAGGATCAGCGCCGCCACGACCCCCACCATGAGGTAGGAGGGAACGAAATCGGTGACCTCGGTCTTGTCGGTGAGCTTAAGAGGGCTGGTCTCCTTGCGGAAGAGGAAGAGCAGGATCAAAACGGTCAGAGCCGCGCCCAGCTCCACCGCCCAGAAGATACCGGGACGGCCAAGGAACCAGAAGAAATCAAAGAAGTTCATGCCGGCATAACCGCCCAGCAGGATGGAGGTGGTGTCACCCACCAGAGTGGCCGCGCCCTGCAGGTTGGAGGAGACCGCGATGGAGATGATGGCGGGGACGGGGGACATACCCTGCTTCTTGCACACCGCCAGAGCGATGGGGGCGATCATCAGCACGGTGGCCACGTTGTCCACGAAGGCCGACACCACGCCCGACAGCACCGCCATAGCCACGATGGCCATCTTGACGTTCCCAAACTTGGACAGCATCACGTCAGCGATGCGCATGGGCATTTTGGACTCGATGAACAGAGTCACGATGCCCATGGTGCCCGCGATCATCATGAGGATGTTGAAGTCGATGGCGCCCACGATGGTACCGAGACCGAACTCGATGTCAGCGCAGAAGAAGGTCAGCCACACCGAGAAGATCACCGCCGAGCAGAGGGCTATGTAGGACCGCGCCTTGGGCAGGGTGAAGAGGAGGACGTAGGTGATGGCGAAAAGAATGATGGCTATGAGGAAGGGGGACATGGTTGGAACTCCTTTAAATTTATTTTACTCTTCAAAAACTACTTCGAAAATCAATTTGCTGTTACGCTCAATTTGCGCTTGCCGTTCGATGTTGTTATTTGATTTGATTCCCATTTTCAAAATTTCCGAATCAATCGCTACGGCGGTTTTTTGTGCCATGGAAGCGGAACTTGCGCCTTTCAGAACTAAAGTTTTTGAGCGGACAGAACTACCCTTTGACAATCGCATTTCAATAAGATTTTTCATGTTGTCGTTATGCTCAAACCATTTAAGCCGAGGCATTTGAGGCTTCATTTCTCCTGAAAATGTGGTGGTGATTTTACCACTACTGGATATTTTCGCGAGAATTATTCTGTATGAGTTTTAAGCACACGATATTTTCTACATGCCCCGTCCTCGGGAACAGATCCACCGGCTGAACCTCCCCGATGCTATACCCAAACTCCCGAAACACCGCGCAATCTCTCCCCAGTGTCTCCGGCTCACAGGAGATATACACCACCCGCTTGATATCCCGCGCCGCGATCTCGGAGATCAGCTCGCGGGTCGTGCCCTTGCGGGGCGGGTCGATCACCACTAAATCGGGGGAAGGCGCGCCGTTTTCCTCGGCGGCGAACAGGAATTTATGCGCATCCGACGCGTCCCCGCAGAAGAAGCGGGCGCGGTCGGCACCCAGCCCGTTCAGAGCGGCGTTGACCTTGGCGCACTCCACCGCCTCGGGGACGATCTCAATACCCGTCACGTCGGCCACGCGGTCGGCCATGGAAAGCCCGATGCTCCCCGCGCCGCAGTAGAGATCAAGGAGATGCTCGGCGCCCGTCAGCCCCGCCATGTCGGCGGCGGTATTGTAGAGTAATTCTGCGGCATCGTGATTCACTTGGTAGAAGGACCCCGCCGACAAACGGAGCCGCTTGCCGCATAGGATATCCTCCAGATAGTCCTTGCCCCACAGGGTCACGAATTTGTCGCCCAGCACCACGTTGGTGTTCTCGCGGTTGACGTTGATCAAGATCCCGCACAGCTTGGGGAACCGCCCCGCCAGCTCATGCACCAGCCCCTCGGCGGCAGGCTTCGGGAGCCTTTCATCGTTGATGACCAGCGTCAGCAGAGTAGCCCCGTCGGCGGCGCACCGCAGATAGATATGGCGCAGAGTGCCCTTGCCCGTTTCTTCATCATAAGCGGTCACGCGGTACTTGTCGCACAGCCTGCACACCTCCCGTACCAACTCCCCGAAGAAATCGGGCTGGAGGGCGCAGTCAAAGCAGGGAATCACCTTGTGGGTCTTGGCGGCGTAGAAGCCCGCCTCCATGCCACCCTTGCCCTGACGGACGGGGTACATCCCCTTGTTGCGGTAGCCCTTGGTGATATGCTCGCCATCTCTTTTCACGGTCAGCACGGGGCGGATGACCACGTCCGAAAGCCCCGCCTGACGGAAAGCCTTCTCTACGCGGGAATGCTTGGAGATCAGCTCGTCCTCATACTTCAGGTGGCGGTACACGCAACCGCCGCAGGCCTCGGGAGCGGTACAGAACTCCTCCTCCGCCCGCATGGGGGAGGGGGTTACGATCTCCAGGAGCTTGCCCACGCAAAAGGACTTGGTGCGCTTGATGATCTGCGCCTTCACCACGTCCCCCGTGACGGTGCCCTTGACAAACACCACAAGCCCCGCGGCATTTTCCTCCGCAGGGCTGTTTTCGGCGGGGAGTCTCCCCACGCCGCAACCGAGATTATTCAGATCCTGTATGGTGACCGTCACCACCTCGGGCTTGTCCCCGCGGCGGTCTCCGCGGCGGTCGTTTTTCTGCTTAGACATAGAACTCCTTACCGTCCTCCAGACGCAGACAACCCAGACGGCCGCCTCGGCCCAGACCGCAGTCGATGAAGACGGTGCCGTTGCCGTAGAAGATGCGGTCGGCACCCCCGTTGGACTCAGAGGTGGGGGTGTGGCCCACGATGATGGTCTTGTCCTCGAAATACTTGGCGGTGGGATCCAGGGACTCCGAGAAGAAGTCCTCGGGCTCCAGCCAGTCCAGCTCCACGTCGGGGGTGAAATCGTAAATGCCCTGATGGATCAGGAGATAGTCGCGGCCGTTCACCGTGACCTCCTCGTAGAGAGGCATATCCGACAGGTAGTCGATGACGCCCTCCTGCATATCCTTGTCCAGCTTTCGGTAGCCCGACAGGGTCGGCTCGCCCCCGTCCTGCACCCAGGCGGTCATCTCGCTGACAAACTCCTTGTCGGGAGCCTGCCCCTTCGCCATGGCGGCCTGCATCTTCTCGTAGCCCGCCAGCATCTTGACGGCGGTGAAATCATGTTCACCCGCGATGGGGTAGACGTTGAGGCGGTAGCTCATGTCCTCCACAAGCCCCATGGGATCGGGGCCGAAGTCAACGGTATCGCCCAGAACGTAGAGAACGTCTCTGTCGGCGTTGAATCGGATAGTGGAGAGGAGGGTCTTGTACTCCTCGTAGTGTCCGTGAAGGTTTGCGACGACGTAGGTCATATGTGGGTCCTTTCTGCCCGGTGGGGCGGGCGGGGAATATTCATACTCCATTATATTATACTACAGAGAGAGAGCTTTGTCAAGAGATTTCGACCCGAAGGGACGGAATGCGAATCGAATATGAACCGAAATTTCACCCCGTTTTCCGCCCCCCTTCACCCCGCCCCTCTTGACAATCTCCCCGAAAAGTGGTATGATATAATCTGGACTATTTTTTAGTCCTCTACCCCAAGCAAAGGAGTCCGTTGGGCTATCCCAACAAGTGAAATATATGGTTATGTGCGCCAGATGCCGCAAGCGCATCGCTGTGGTATTCATTACGAAAATGGAAAACGGACAGAGAACCTCGGAGGGTCTCTGTATGCGCTGTGCCAAGGAGGTAGGCCTGCCCGTCAACAATATGCTGGACGGCATCGCGGGCCAGATGGGCATCACCCCCGACCAGATCGCCTCCATGGAGGACAGCATGAACGAGATGATGGCCGCCCCCTCGGAGTCGGACGGCGTGGAGGACGGCGGCGCCCCCGCCATCGATATGCCCAGCCTCTTCGGTGAGGACGGGGAGAGTATGCCCCAGGGCATGGAGAATCTGGGCAAAAGCCTGGCCGCCATGTTCGGTGAGCTGAAAAAGAACGGCGAGAATCACCCCGCCCCCCAAAGTCCCAATGGCAATCACCAAAAGCGAAACGGCGGTCAGAATCAGTCCCGCGGCAAGAGCGGCAAGGAGCTGAAATACCTCACCACCTACTGCCGCAATCTCACCGAGGCCGCCCGCAGAGGGAAGCTGGACCGCATCGTGGGCCGTGAGCGTGAACTGGCCCGCGTCACCCAGATCCTCTGCCGCCGCCAGAAGAACAACCCCTGCCTCATCGGCGAGCCCGGCGTGGGTAAGACCGCCATCGCCGAGGCCCTGGCCATCCGCGTGGCCAAGGGCGACGTCCCCTACAAGCTGAAGAATAAGGAGATCTACCTGGTGGACCTCACCGCCCTGGTGGCGGGCACCCAGTTCCGCGGCCAGTTCGAGTCCCGTATTCTGGGCCTGCTGGGCGAGGTCCAGTCCGAGGGCAACATCATCCTTGTCATTGATGAAGTTCACAACATCGTGGGCACCGGCGAGGCCGAGGGCTCGGTCAACGCCGCCAATATCCTCAAGCCCGCCCTCTCCCGCGGCGAGGTGCAGATCATCGGTGCCACGACCCTGACCGAGTACCGCAAGTACATCGAGAAGGACACCGCCCTGGAGCGCCGCTTCCAGCCCGTTATGGTGGAGGAGCCCTCCATTGCCGAGTCGGTGGAGATGCTGAAGGGTATCAAGCACTACTACGAGGAGTACCACAACATCCGCATCCCCGACGGGGTGCTGGTGAAGGCCGTTACCATGTCCGAGCGGTACATCACCGACCGCTACCTCCCCGATAAGGCCATCGACCTTCTGGACGAGGCCGCCGCCCACCTCTCCCTCTCCAGCGGCTCCCTCAACGAGACCTACGAGATCCGCGACCGCCTCCTGGAGATCAAGACCCGCCGCGAGGCCCTGGAGACCCAGGAGACCCCCGACGGAGACGAGAAGGCTATGCAGAGAAAATACGAGGAGCTGGCAGGCATCAAGGCCGAGGAGCTGAAGCTCTCCGCCCGCCTCTCCGAGCTGGAGCCCGACTGTGAGAGCATCACCCTCACCGCCGCCGAGCTGGCCTCGGTCATCGAGGTCTGGACGGGCATCCCCGCCACCACCATCACCGAAAACGAGTTCGAGCAGGTGGACCGTCTGGAGGCCCGCCTCAAGGAGCATATCGTGGGCCAGGACAAGGCGGTCAACGCCGTGGCCCGTGCCGTCAAGCGCAACCGCGCGGGTGTCTCCGCCAAGCGCAAGCCCGTGTCCTTCATCTTCGCGGGCCCTACGGGCGTGGGCAAGACCGAGCTGGTCAAGACCCTGGCCAACGACCTCTTCCACTCCCCCGAGACCCTCATCCGTCTGGATATGTCGGAGTTCATGGAAAAGGAATCGGTCTCCCGCATCATCGGCTCTCCTCCCGGCTACGTGGGCTACGACGACGCGGGTCAGCTCACCGAGAAGATCCGCCGCAAGCCCTACTCGGTGGTGCTCTTCGACGAGATCGAGAAGGCCCATCCCGATGTGCTGAATATTCTGCTCCAGATCCTGGACGACGGCCGCCTCACCGACGCCCACGGCAAGACCGTGAACTTTGAGAACACCGTCATCGTCATGACCACCAACGCGGGCTCCGACCGCCAGACCGCCTCCATCGGCTTCGGCGGCTCCGAGGACATGGCTGAGGATGCCACCATGAAGGCCCTCTCCGCCTTCCTTCGCCCCGAGTTCATCAACCGCGTGGACGAGATCGTCACCTTCCGCGCCCTGGACAAGGAGGACTTCACCCGCATCGTCCGCATCATGCTGGGCGAGCTGACCGACGCCCTGGCCGAGAAGTCCCTCACCCTGAAATACACCGATGCCGCCGCCGCCCACATCGCCGAGAAGTCCTTCTCCGCCAAGTTCGGCGCCCGCAATATGCGCCGCTTTATCCAGCGCCACGTGGAGGACGCCATCGCCGAGGCGGTGATCGCTGACTATACCCACAGCCTGAGTCAGATCCTGGTTCATGTGAAGGACGGGGAGTTGAAGGTTACTTGTATGTAAATTGGGGTTTAGCGGTCCGTTCTCCTGCCTTCCCCATGCGGTACCATCCGCGAGCGGATGCGGGGGACCGCGAAGCGGTGGATGAGGAGAGTGCTTGTAAACCAGCGTTCTGGGTGAGAAGCTAACTCATCTACCGCTTTTCGGATATTGGATGCTTCAAAAATTTTGTTGTATCAACCATTTTGTCGTTTCTATCCGTATGGTTGTAGGAACATAACTGTACACCCGATAAGTTAGGTTACAAATGCTCTCCTCATCCACCGCTTCGCGGTCCCCCTTCTCC
>JAZNJA010000009.1:0-12081 GCA_045577755.1 Eubacteriales bacterium | reverse complement strand
TGCCCGCGATATTTGCCCTCTCACCGCTTCGCGGAGCTCCCCCAGAGGGGGAGCCTCAGAACGGCGGGAAAACACTTGTCGGGAAACGGGATTTCGCTGGGTTTAGTACGAAAGGCTCCCCCTCTGGGGGAGCTCCCGCCGCAGGCGGGTGAGAGGGCAACACCCATGGGTCAGCACGAAGCAACAGCCTGTTAAACCCCAATTTACATATTTCCAAACCCCTTCCCCCGCAAAAATGCCCCGCCGAAGCGGGGCATGGTAAGGTCAGGATCAAGCGTAGAAGCGGATCTCCAGGATAGCGATGAAGGTGCCGTAGGGATTGTGGACCGTCAGCCAGGTGTCGCCGCTATAGTCCACAGCGGACAGGTCCACCGTAGCGGTGCGGGCGCCTAACGCCCAGGAGCGATCCGAGAAGACCATATCGGTATGGGCGAGGTCTCCGCTGAAGTTGTCCTGTCTGTCGTAGCCGTAGGAGGAATCCTCCTTCTTCAGACCAATGGCCAGAGAGGAGGACGCCTCGAAGCGGTCCTTGGTGATCTCACTGCCGTCACAGGTGTAGACGATCTCCACGCGGGAATACCCTGAAAGATCCACCTTGCCCAGATAGGCGGTGTAGCCGATCTCCAGGTACATATAGGGCTGATAGATGCCGCCCGCGGCGCCGTCGGGCTTGTAGGCCTTCTGGTCGCTCATGGAGGAGATGTCCACCGTCCAGGCGGGCAGATCTACGATCTCTTGGCCGTAGTCGCTGTAGGAGAGGGCCCAATCACCCTTCAGGGACAGGTGGGGATCTCCGCCCTTCAGCTCGGCGTACTCCACCCGGATGGTGTGGTAGCCCTCACAGAGGGTGAGACTACCCTTGGCGGTCTTGACGCCGTCCCCGGCCTCGGGGTCATAGCTGCCGTCGGCCACCAGTCGGCCGTCCACGTAGAGCTTAACGCCGTCGTCGTAGGACAGCTCAAACTCGTAGTTCTTAGTCTCGGGTACCTTGATGTAGCCCTCGTAGAGAAGGCCCACGTTGGCGGAATAGGCCAGGCCCTCGGCGGTGAGGGTCTTTACGGTCTGGCTTCCCTCCAGGAGGGAGTCGATGAGGCGGAAATCGGGCTGAGTGGGATACTTTTCGGGCAGAGGATAGGCGGAGACGCGCAGTCCCTCCTTCATCTCGGCCAGCAGCTCCTCCGAGAGGGTGAGGGCGGGCATACCGACCACGGTGCCGCTCTCCCGCTTGGGCAGGATCACCTCACCCTTGCCCGTGTAGCGGATGGCCTGCTCGTAGGCGTAATTGTTGCGGCGCTCGGGGGCGCTGTCGCCCGTGGTGAACCAGGATTCAAGGTCATACACGTCGGTGACGTTGTCCATCCAATGGAAGTTGACCTTCACGGTCTTGTCGGTCAGACCCAGCAGGGAGCGGGGGATGGTGACGGTCAGGCGGTCGCCCTTGACGGCGTAGGCCACGGTACCGATCTCCTGCCAGATGCCGTCCTTGTAGGCGCAGAGGGTGGTGACGGTGTCCGAGACCACCTCGTAGTTGACGAGGTAATCATAGCCCTCCCAGCCCGTGGTCTTGTCGGCGTCGGCGTCGATGAAGAGGAGCATCCAATTCTTGTCCTTGTAGGAGGTCAGCTCCCCCGCGGCGCGGGCGTAGAGGTAGAGGTTTGCGCCGTCGGCGGTGATGCGGGACTCCACGATATCGTTGCGGCCCGTGGTGTTGACGTAGTGGATCTTACCCGTGGTGTCGGAGTGGTCGCGGTGGGTGGTGTCGTTTTCAAAGTCGGTGTAGACGGGGGAGATATTTTCCCAGTTCTCGAATACGGCGGGGTCGGTCTCGGTCATGGTGTGGGCGCCCGAGATGCCGTCGGCAGGGAGAACGCCCTTGAAGCGGCGGATGATAGAGCACATCTGGTAGAAGTAGTTATCCGTATAGCCGCCCTTCATGGGCTCGATGTCGCGGGAGAACTCGGCGTTGAACTGATCCACGAAGCCCGTGTCGGTACCGCGGTCGGCGGGATCGGTGAAGTTCTGGGCCACCCACTCGTTCCAGCGGGAGAGGAGAAGCACCTCGCACTCGGGGTTCTTCTCCATGACCTGCTCGAAGGCATCCTCAAGGACCAGGCCCTGGCCCATGGTGTCGGTCTCCAGGAAGGGATCCAGATACTGCCTGACCGAGAGACTGCCGCTGCGGCCCTGGCCGAAGTTGGCAAAGCCCGCACAGCCGATGCCGATGCACTCGGCGTACTTACGGCTATCTCTGTCGCGGTAGCCGTAGCCGTAGCCGAAGTTGACCACGTTGTTGTCGCTCCAGTAGCCTTCGCTGTAGCGGGCGTTGGGCATGACCCAGGACTTGCGGAAGGTGAGCTTGTCCTTGTAGTACTCGTCCTCCAGAATGGGGAAGGAGCCGTCGTCCAGGCACTTGATGAGGGCCAGGGGCTTGCCCTCCCAATGGAACCAGAGATCCTTGTACTTCTCCTGGGTCATGAACATCTCGTAGAACTTGCCCGTGTCGCCGTGGCCGGGGGTGGCGGTACCGAAGCACCAGGGCACCAGGTAGGGGGTCATCTGCCCCTCGGCCCGCATTTGCAGGCAGGTGTCCAGGAAAACGGTCATGGCGTCCTCGTAGAGGTAGCCGTTGGTCATGTCGAAGTAGAGAAAGTCCACCCCCGCCATGGCGAAGTAGTACATATCCCGGCGGATCTGCCAGACGTCGTCGGCGCGGTGGTAGCCCGTCTCGGGCTCGCTCCACCAACAAAAGCCCCAGCGAGGACCGAAGTTGGGCTTGTAGGGGTTGGAGGCCATGACCTTGGAGTTGTCCACGTCACAGGTAGCGCCCACCGTCCAGAGGGAGTAGAACAGGCCCACGTACTTCCCTTCCTTGGGCAGTCCCGCCTCGGCGGAGGTAGGGAGCACACGGCCGAGGGCGTCGGTGGCGGTCTCGTTGTAGTTACGGATGATGATCTGGGGGGAGTGGCCCTTCTCGGTCAGCACCTGGCCCGACAGAGAGGCGGGGGTAAAGGTCAGCTGATCCAGGGACACGGCGGGAGGCTCGGTGACGGGGGGATCGGTCTCCTCCTCGTCGGTGGGCGCCTCGGTGGGAGCATCGGTGGAGGCCTCGGTGCCGTCGGTGGGGTCATCACCCGTCGTAGTATCCTCGGGGGTACCCGTAGGGGTACAGGCGGCCATGGCCGAGGCCAGCATCAGCCCCGCCAGAAGCAGGGAAAGAAATTGGAACAGTCGTTTTTTCATGGGGATATCCTCCGTTGAAAAGTACTGATTTGATTATACATGATTCTCTGTGATTTGTCAATAATATTGTAAAGTCTTTACCACAAATCAAAAAGCCGACAGATCAACAGTCTATCGGCTTAATAACCTCTTGTGAATAGTCTTTCACTCTTATGGATCGCCAAATGTCTGGGAGAGCGCATCCAAAGGCTCCCTCCGGGAGGGAGCTGGCGCCGTAGGCGACTGAGGGAGAATGCGTTACGTAAAACCCAAAGTAACGTAGGCTCCTTCCACCGCTATCGCGGTCCCCCTCCCTCTCGGAGGGAGGCTTTTACTGCGGCGTCAATGTATCTACATACACCCGAAAAGTTTGTATCAACCTGATGATTCGTAATCCGTATCACCTTCAGATCATATCCTTCCAGTATTTCCGTACGGAATTCATCCTTTTGTTTGCCTTCTTCGGAAAAATGCTGTGAACCATCAATTTCAATGATCAATTTCGCCTTATGGCAATAAAAATCCGCTATGAAATTGTCAATCGCCTTTTGCCTCTGAAATCTCACTTCATAACTTGACAAAAAATCGTACCATAAATGCTTTTCCTGAGGAGTGGCATTTTTTCGCAGATTCTTTGCAAGAGGAATGTTCTTCTCGTTGTATTCAAGTGACATTTAATCCACCGTAATTCAGTTCTCCAGCTCTCCCGCCTCTTCCAGTTCCAGAAGTCCGTCCCAGGCCTCGGCCACGGCGGTGGCGGCGTACTTGGCCAGGGCGTAGCGCAGGGAGGTGGGGCAGTCCTCGGGGAGGGGGAGGGTGACGACGGGGAGCATCCTTTTCTGGATGGGGTTGAGGGTGGCTTTGGAGCCTTCCTTGAGCTTGGCCATGGTGTTTTTCCTTCCTTTTCAGTCGGATTTCAGCGGCGGGAGGGGTGCTTCCCCGCCGTGTGGGTGGATGCTTTGGGCTTGGGGCGGGTCAGGATACCGCCCAGCAGGTGCAGGGGGAGGATACCGATCCGCATCCCCCAGGACAACAGGTCCCCTTTGCCCCCGAAGAAGAGGGCGATCAGGATCAGCAGGACCGCCGTAAGTCCTCCGCAGACAAGGCTTGCGGCTACGGGGCTTTCCTTGTTCATCTTCCCCGCAATGATCCCGCTCATCAGCGACGATACCGCCAGCACAGCGGCAGACGCAGGGAAGATCAACGAGGTAGGGTCGGGACTGTTGTACAAGATGAGAGCCGCGACCGTAGTGAGCAGAAGCGCTATCAGGGCGGTGCCCCCCAAAACGACGGGGTAGCTCCGCAGAATAGACGAAAAGCCGCCCGCTTGCGTGTCGGACGGCTCCTCGCTCGGCCTCGCGCGGGTACGCGCGGGGCGGTCGGGGTGTCTCCCGACGGGTCTTTGTGATGGGTGGTGACTGCTATGGTCCATGGTGTCCCTCCGTTTCGTACCGAATTCATTCGGTCTATCCTATGCGGTGGGACTACCCATTAGAACATCATCAGTCCTGGGCGTCCTCGGCCTTGACGTCCACGCGGGAGACGGCGGTCTTGAGGATGCGGATACGGGTGCGGTCGTGGCTGGTCTCCAGCACCAGAGTCTCCTCCTTGATGCTGACGATCTTACCGATGATACCGCCGATGGTGGTGATCTCGTCGCCAACCTGCAGGGAGTCCCGCATATTCTGGGCTTCCTTCTCCTGCTTCTTGTTGGAGCGGCTGGTGAAGAAGAACATAGCGATCATGACCACCAGCAGAAGGCCCATGGTGATGAAGGAACCCATACCGCCGCCTGCGGCACCGTCGGTCAGAAAGAAAAGTGCGTTCATAGTGAAATAATCCTCCAAATGGAATACATTACCTTATATTATACCGCATTCTCGGCAAAATATCAATGGACAATCTGTAAATTCGCAGACAATCGCCGTGTTTGTCCTCACTTTTCCCCGCGCTTGTGGGTGAGGAGCCACTCAATGGCCCCCTCCTCATACATGGCGGGCTCCCAGGCGTTGTGGTTGACCCCGGGAAGGAGAGTGAGCTTGATATGCCCGCCGCAAGCGCGGACTGCGTTTGCCATATTGATGCTTTCGGTGACGGCTACCGTACCGTCGTCCACGCCGTGGAAGGCCCAGATGGGGATATCCTTCATGCGGTAGGCGTTCCAGGCCATACCGCCTCCGCAGACGGGGACGGCGGCGGCGAAGAGCTCGGGGGTGGACATGAGCATAGCCCAGGTGGCGTAGCCGCCCATGCTGGAGCCCATGAGGTAGACGCGGTCGGGGTCCACGTTCTCCATAGTAGCGGCGAAGCGGACGAATTCGATCAGTTCGGAGAAGCACATGAACCAGTTGTCAAACTCGCAGAGAGGGCCTGCCACCATGGCGGGGATGTTATTTTTGTGGATGTACTCCTCCATCATGTAGGGGTAGCGGGGGAGTTCAGGGTCGTGGCCGCGGCCTCCCGCGCCGTGGAGGTAGATGATGAGGGGGTATTTTCTCGTGGGATCGAAGTCAACGGGCGTGGCGAGGTTGTATTGGATGGTGTTGTGTCTGAGGTGTTGCATGTTCAAACCCCCTATTCTTCAAGATTGATACCGTCATAGAAAAACTGTGATAATGTAGGCCATTCCGCAATCGAAACCGGTTCCTCATGGCTGAAGCGAATCACCTTACCGTCCGTTAGCAGAAGAACGCGATCCCCATCGGGACAAATTGCAATAACGCTTCCCTGCGGCGGACATTCCAGCAGTTCTTCGAATTTCAGTTCTTCTGAAAAAACTTTGGTCTCCGCTAAAGAACAGGCATAGGACAAAAGCTCATATTCATCGGAAAGTTCCCCCCCATTGGCTACCCCATAGTAGGGCGCGAGAAGAGAGTAAACCGTACCGGTCAGAGACTCGGCGGCAGCCTTGGGCATAGCCTTGGAAAAATCCTCTTTTCTTTCCTTTTTGGCTTTGCGAAGAGCTGACAGTGCTTGCTTTTCAGTAATGGTTCTGCGGGGGCGGTTCTTGGCCTCCAAAGCCAGCCGTTCCTTTTCCCGCGCCGCAATGAAGTTGGCGGAGGGCTCGGGGCGGGGGCGTGATGTCTCCTCCCAGTATCCGGGCGGGCAGTCCTCCACAATGGGCACGGGGGCAAGATCGCGGGGGGAGATCGCCTTGGCCTCCAAGAGCTTTTTCGCCACGTCCTCGCGGATCAGCAGGGTATCCACAAGATGCTGGGTGAAGGTAAGGGGGTTATACACCTCGGCCAGACCGCCATCGGGAAGATCGGCGGCGTTGTAGCAATCGGGCAGGGAGATATGGAGATCGTAAAAGAGCGACGCCACCTTGGGGAGCATCCCGCCCAGAGCGAGGATCCGCTCCCAGATCTTGGGATACTCGGTGGCTACGTCGGTACGAATCTCGTACTTCAAGCCGCGGTCGCTGTAGTAGCGGGGGAGGGGGGCATGGGCATAGAGGTGGAAGTACTGCCCCGATTCATAGCGTCCCACGTCCTTGATCCAGCAGAAGGTCAGGTCGGGGATCTCCATATCGGTCAGAGCGTCCTTGACGCGGGCGGGGATGGGGCGGTGCCAGTCCTTGGGGGAATGAGGCTCCAGCATATAGGCCTTGACAGAGCCAAGGATCCTGACGGCTTCACCGTCCCATGCGGGGATCTCGCAGAGGCTCCAGGAATCCTCGGGTATCCTTGCGGTGCCCAGCTTGTACCAGGAGCTTTGGGTCTCGGCGTATCTTCGGGTATACCATCCCCGCGCCCAGAGATCCCTGCTCTTGCAAAAGGCGGCGATCCTTTCCAGATACGCCTCGGCCTTGGGGTCCCCCAGATCCAGCTCGCACCAGCCCACGCTGTCGCATTTCAGGCCGAGGGAGTGGACGAAGGCGATGTTCTCAAGGACCTTTTCTTCATTGTATCCCCGTCTCTTGGCGGGGTTTTCGTCCAGGATCCATAAAAGCTTTTCGGTGTATCGCATAGGTGCTCCTTTCCTACGGTTCGGTGGCTTCCCACTCCACCTCGATCACGTACCCGCTGTTTTTGGCATACACGACACGGCCCCTATGCTTCCCCGTCTCAGGGTAGTCCAGGTCGTGCTCGTCTCCCTTGACCGAGACCGTGTTCCCGTTTCCGTCGGGGAAGGTCAGGGTCACGGCCACGTAGCTTCCCTCATAGCCGCAATCAAACACGCCCTCGTAGACGGCGTAGGCGTCCCCGTCCATATCCCGTTGCATACGGTCCAGGCGGATAAACATGGAGATCCCCAGACCAACGAAGACACAGACCAGCGCGCACAGGGACAAGGCTCGGACCGCGTCGATCACGCCGTTTCCGCGTTTTTGACGCTTGGTCCTCTCGGCCTCCCGCTCTCGGCGGGTCAGCTTTTTGCCATTGCGGTAGCGGGGATCCTTTTCATCGTAGAGATGAGACGTATCCCCCCACCTCGTATCCTTCCACGCGGAACGGGGTGACAGGGCGAGGATCAGGATCACGGCCAGAAGCCCCAATTCGGCAAGGATGGCAAAGGTCAGCTCCGACTCAAACATATCCGAAAGAATGCCGTCAAAGCGGGCGATCTCCTCGGCTGTGAAGCTCATTCCTCACCCTCCAAGAGGGGAATCATATCCATCAGGCAGTCCGGCTTTCTCCAGACCAGCGCCTCCACCTCGGGGGAGGGCTCCACCAGATCGGGGATCATGACCGCCCGCATACCCGCGGCGTAGATGGAGCGGACACCGTTGGGGGAGTCCTCCACCCCCACGCAGTCGGCGGGATCCACTCCCAACCGCTCTGCGGCCAGGAGGTAGATATCGGGGGCGGGCTTGCCGTGCTCGATCATATCGCCCGTGACGATGGTATCGAAATATCTCATCATATCCGTGCGCTCCAGATGCTCCTTGACGGTATCCCAGGGGGTGGAGGTAGCCATGCCCACCTTGTAGCCCTTGGCCCTGAGGTAGGTCAGCAGCTCGTAGGCCCCCTCCTTGACGGGGATCCCCTGCTCCAGAATGCCGAAATAGTAGTACTGACGGCGGGGGAGATACTCCTCAAAGGGAACGTCGGGGTACTTTTTCGCCCAGTACTCCGCGATGAAGGGGATATTGGTGCCGGTGCAATCCTTGACGGTGTTCTCGATGTCGGGGACACCAAACTCAGCGGCGGCGGCCTTCCAGGCTTGCAGGTAGACCTTTTCGGTGTCGTGGAGGGTGCCGTCCTTGTCGAAGATGATGGCGCGGATAGACATAGGGATACTCCTTTCGGATAGAAGAGTCGAGATACGAGATACAAGATACAAGATACGAGATACAAGATACAAGATACAAGATACGAGATACAAGATACGAGATACAAGATACGAGATACAAGATACAAGATACGAGATACAAGATACAAGATACGAGATACAAGATACGAGATACAAGATATGCCTCGGTTTCAGATTGTTGTATCTTTGTATCTTGTATCTTTGTATCTTGTATCTTTGTATCTTACTTAGTCGGGGCATCGCTCGCCCAGGATCACGCGGTACTTCTGGTAGAAGCTCTCAAAGTAGCCTCCCTCCAGGGCCTCGCGGATCTTGCGGGTAAGGTTGTTGTAGAAGTACAGGTTGTGGGTGACCGCCAGGCGCATACCCAGGGACTCCTTGGCCTTGATGAGGTGGCGGATGTAGGAGCGGCTGTAGCTCTTGCAGGTGGGGCAGTCGCAGGTCAGGCCGATGGGGCGGGGATCCTTCATGTACTTCTCGTTGAGGAGGTTGATCTTACCCTCCCAGGTGAAGAGGTTGCCGTGGCGGGCGTTGCGGGAGGGCATGACGCAGTCGAAGAAGTCCACGCCCATGTGGACGGCCTCCAGGATGTTGCAGGGGGTACCCACGCCCATGAGGTAGCGGGGCTTATCCTTGGGCATATGGGGCTCCACCGCGTCGATGATGCGGTACATCTCCTCGGTGGCCTCGCCTACTGCCAGACCGCCGATGGCGTAGCCCTCGCAGGGGATCTCGGAGATCTGATGCATATGCTCGATACGGAGATCCTCGTAGGTGCCGCCCTGGTTGATGCCGAAGAGCATCTGATTGCGGTTAATGGTCTCGGGGAGGCTGTTGAGGCGGTCCATCTCGGCGCGGCAACGCTCCAGCCAGCGGACGGTGCGGGCGCAGGACTGCTTGACGTACTGGTAGGGGGCGGGGTTCTCGATGCACTCGTCGAAGGCCATGGCGATGGTGGAGGCGAGATGGGACTGGATCTGCATACTCTCCTCGGGGCCCATGAAGATGCGCTTGCCGTCCACGTGGGAGGCGAATTTCACGCCCTCCTCGGTGATCTTGCGGAGGGAGGAGAGGGAGAAGACCTGGAATCCGCCGCTGTCGGTGAGGATGGGCTTGGGCCAGTTCATGAACTTGTGGAGGCCGCCCATGTCGTAGATGAGCTTGTCGCCGGGGCGGATGTGGAGGTGGTAGGTGTTGGAGAGCTCGACCTGGCAATCCACGTCATTGAGCAGCTCCATGGTGGATACGCCGCCCTTGATGGCGGCGCAGGTGCCCACGTTCATGAAAACGGGGGTCTGGATGTCACCGTGAACGGTGTGGAGCACGCCTCTGCGGGCGCGTCCGTCGGTTGCGAGAATCGTAAACATCGGTTCCTCTTTCTTGGCTTGTCACAATGCAGTGTGAGGCCGTTTTTTATTTTTGGAGAACGAGGGGCTCTGCCCCGCCGAGCTATGCTCGGATGTCCCCCGCTTAAGGGACTTCTTGAAAGAAGTCCCTTAAGAATCTTCAAGAACTTTAATAGGGATCACTGCACAAACCAGCAGTAATCCAATATAATATTCCCCTCCCCGTCGGGCGTGGTATACCGCGGACAGGTGCAATTCTCAAAGCACCAAGCGGCACCATCGGCATCGCGCCAGAGGGTCATGCCCGCCTCCTCAATGGCGGGGCGGCATTTTCCGCACAGGGAATGTACCTCGCTCTCCTTGCCGTAGATCCAGCAGGTGCCGAGATCGGCGGCGGCGGGGAAATCCACGCAGTCAAAGCCCTCGGGGACGGGGGTGTCGGCGGGGGTGAACATACCCAGCCAGTACTGCCAGGGCTCGCCGTCCTTGTGGCGCTCCAGACCAATATAGCCGCCGCCGTTTTCCCAGATGGCGGTGATCTTGTCCACACCGCCCATGGCGGACTCCACGGCGTCAAACCAGCCGTTGGCGAACCACTCGCCCCAATGGCCGCCAACCTCGAAGTAGCGCTTGCCGATGAAGCGGAGGGCGGGGGTGGGTTCGCGGAAGATCTTTTGAATAGTAGGCATTTTTTACTCCTTTATGAGCGGGATATAGATCCGCTCCGAATAGTCTCTGCCGGATTCCACATAGCTTTCCAGCTCGAATCCCCCCGAACGCCGATAGCCGTTTTGCGGGAGCCATACGGCACCGATCCAATCCCACGTGTGTCGGATGGTAGCCACAAAATCGTGCTGTCCCGCAGGCGCGGTATCAAAGAGCGCGTACAGACCGCCCTTGATCGACAGCTCCACCGTTCCCGTTCGGTCGCCCGTTGCGTCCTCTTCCCTGATGCCGATAAAGTAATCAAGGCAGTTCCTTTGGGGATCCCACAGCATGGCTCCGTAGTCCTCGACGATCCTTCCACCCGAGAGCCGCGCCGAACGCCCCTCGGCGTTGTAGCGATTCCAGAAGTGGGGAGGAAAATGAAGGTCGGAGGGATAGACGATCAGAGTGAAGTCCTGCAAAAACGCTAAGGACACGGCGGGCATAGGCTCGGCGGGATCAGGGTCAAAGGGCTCGTACAAGCGCAGAGAGCAACTGACCTCCCGAAACTGGGTGGGCAGGATATTGTGCTCGGTCTTGAAGGCGCGGGTGAAATTTTCCTTGGAATTGAAGCCGTACTCAAAGGCGATATCCGACATGGGACGCGCGCTATCCCCGATGCGGCGGACGATCTCGGTGAGTCGGCGCTTGCGTATGTAGTCAGCAGGCGTGAGGGAAACGGTGGCGCGGAACAGGCGGAGAAAATGGTATTCGGAATACCCCGCCACACGGGCAAGGGTGGCATTGTCCAGTACCCCTTCGCGGTCGTCCTTCAGATGGGCTTCGATGTAGTCGATCACCTTCATCACCTTGGACACGGGAAGGGCATTCTCTTTCAGCTCGGTCATGGTCTCACCTCACCCTTATTATAGCGGATATTTCGGCGGGAGGATTGATAAAAATTGCGGTCTTTGAAAAGATCAGCACCTCTCAAACTGATGATCGATATTCCTCTTCTTCATCTCCATAGCCACCGGCCGTCCGTGAGGGCAGAAGGTGATATCGGGGATCTCCATGAGCTGGTCCACCAGCCACTTGATGTGTTCCTCGGGGTAGTCCCGTCCCGCCTTGATGGCGGCCTTGCAGGAGGCTTGGTAGAGGGCCTTTTCAAAGAGGATATCGCGGGTGAGCTTGGCGGTGTCCACCCCGCTTTTGAGCTGCTCGGCGATGGCGGCCAGCATATCGGGGATAGCCCCCGACTCGATGCCGCTGGGGATGCTGTCCACGCGGACGGTGTTGCGCAGGCAGGTGTAGGTGAAGCCCACGGCCTCCAGCTCGTTTCGGTAGGTGTCCAGAAGCCCCACCTCCTCGCTCATGAGCATGATCTCGATGGGGAGCAGGAGCAGCTGGGACTCCACCGCCTTGTCCTTCATGTTGGCCTTGAGCTTCTCGAAGATGATGCGCTCGTGGGCGGCGTGCTTGTCGATGAGCAGCATACGATCCCCCTGCTCCACGATGACGTAGGAGTGGAAGACCTCACCCACCATGCGATAGGGAGCTGGGGCTTGGGTGGCCGTTTTCCCCGCGGGGAAGTCGGCGGGGACGGGAGCGTGGG
>JAZNJA010000008.1:0-9859 GCA_045577755.1 Eubacteriales bacterium | reverse complement strand
TGGTGGGCTCCTTTCCGGGAGACGGTTATACCTGTCTTTTGTAGGGAGGGGTGCCCTCACCGCTCCGCCGCCAAAAACATGCCGTTTCGTTATGGGTATCAGGCTTCAAAATTCCTTGTCTGACGGATGAAATCAGAAATTTATCGGTCGCGGAGCGGTGAGGGCACCGCTCCCTACGGTCTTGTGTGGTTTACTTTCTCAGCCACGCCACGGTCAGCTCCACGCAGGCCTCGGCGTCGTTGAGGTCCAGCATCTCCACGCCCGAGTGGATGTAGCGGGTGGGGATGGAGAGGGCGGCGGCCTTGACACCGGCGCCGCTCATCTGCATGGCGGAGGTATCGGTACCGCCCGCGGCGAGGATCTCGAACTGGTGCTTGATGTCGTTCTCCTTGGCCACGGCGGCGAGCTCCTGAGTCAGCTCATAGTCGCAGATGACAGAGCTGTCCTTGAGCTTGATAGCCGCGCCTCCGCCCACCGAGCAGGCCATGGGCTTGGCGCCCGCGCTGTCGCCTGTGCCGGTGACGTCGTAGGCAATGCCGATATCGGGGGTGATGCCGAAGGTGGCGGTCTTGGCACCGCGGACACCTACCTCCTCCTGGACCGAGAAGACGAAGTACACGTCGTTGTCCACGGAGGTCTCCTGCAGCTTTTCGGCAATCTTGACCAGCACGGCGCAGCCGATGCGGTCATCCAGGGGTCTGCCCGCGATGCGGCGGCCCAGGAGGCGGGTGATACCGCCCGACAGGGCGCAGTAGTCACCAAGCTGGACCTTGCGCTCGGCCTCCTTCTTGTCCTTGGCACCGATATCGATATAGAACTTCTCGGCCTTCAGGTCGGCGGGGGCGGTGCCCGTCTCGGGAACCAGAATGCCCTTCAGGCCGCTGCCGAAGGTGACCTCGGCGAAGGCGGCGGCCACCCAATTGATACCGCCGATGGGGTTGACGCGGATGAAGCCGCTGTCCTCGATGTAGGTCACCAGGAAGCCGATCTCGTCCATGTGGGCGCAGAGCATGATCTTCTTGCGGTTGGCCTCGGGGGCGGTGCCGTACTTGACGGCGATGAGGTTGCCCATGGAATCGGTGTAGCACTTATCGGTAATGGGGGCTACAATGGTCAGAAGCTTGTCTGAAATGGCCTTCTCGCGGCCGGAAATGGCGCGGGGGGCGACGAGGGTCTTCATAAGGTTGAGCATATATTCATTCCTCCGAATTTTTCTTTGTTAGTGGGATGGGAGTCTCGTGCTTTGGGCTTGGCGGGCTGTCTGAGGGAGCTGAGCGGTAGGCCTTTTCACGTCGGGTGCGCCTGCTCGTGCCTCTCCGACACGGAGGGGGCTCGGCGGCGATCCCATGGGATGCTCCCGGGCAAGCCCCAGTTTCTCAGTCCAGCTTCCAGTTGCGCAGCATGGCGACGACCAGGTCGCGGATCTGCTCATAGTCACCGAAGTGGGCTACGTTGGAGGCGCTGTGGATATAGCGGGTGGGCAGGGACAGGCCCAGCACGCGAATACCCGCGAGGGTACGCTGGATATGGGCGGCATCGGTACCGCCGGTGCAGGCCTGCTTGAGCTGGCACTTGAGGCCCTGCTCCTCAGCGGTCTGACGGGCGAAGCTGACAAAGCCCATGTCGTAGATGGTACCGCCGTCGGCCATGGACAGGGTACCGCCCTCGCCCTGCTTGGAAACGAAGCTCCGCCCCGCCCCGGGAAGGTCGTTGACGGCGGTGGCTTCCAGAATGATGGCGGTATCGGGGGCGATCCCGAAGGCGGCCACGTTGGCGCCCGATATGCCGATCTCCTCACAGGTGGTGAAGGCGAAATAGACGTCAAAGGGAAGATCACAGGGGTTCTGACGGAGATTCCGCATGATCTCGATGAGCATGGCACAGCCCGCGCGGTCGTCCAGGGCCTTGCCCTTCATCTTGAGGTTGTCCTTACCGAAGGTCACGAAATCCGAGTCAAAGGCGGCGTAGTCACCCACCGAGACGTACTTCTTGGCATCGTCACGGTTTTTCGCGCCGATATCGATGTACATTTTGGCAATGGGGGTTGCCTTGGCCCGCTCCTCGGGGGTCTGGAGGTGTATCGCCTTGGAGGCGATGACACCGTGGAGGCGGGTCTTACCGCCGTAGGGGGATACCACCACGTGGCGTCCGCACAGCACGCGGGGGTCAATGCCGCCCACGGTGGAGAACTTGAGGTAGCCCTCCTCGGTGATGGCGGTGATCATGAAGCCCACCTCGTCCATATGGGAGGAGAGCATGATACGGCGGGGGGACTCGGGATCATAGCCCAGGCCGCGGCCGCGGATGACCGCGATGAGGTTGCCGACCTTATCCACCGAATAGCTGTCGCATTCTCCCTCGATCTGCTCCAGGATGCGCTTCCGTACCTCGTCCTCGCAGCCCGAGGGGCCGAAGGTCAGGGACAGCTCGCGAATGAGATTGATTCCTGCGTATTTCATTTTCCAAACACCTCCGCGATCTCTTTAGACTTGATGAAGACGGAGACCACCTTTCTCAGAGCGTTTGCGTCCTCCATGCACAACACCTCAGCCGAGGTATGCATGGACTTCAAGGGCAGACTGCACAGGGCTGTGGGAATGCCCTCGGCCTGGATGCCCAGGACGTTGGCGTTGGTGCCCGTGTTGCCGGGGCAAGCGTCCACGGTGTAGGGGATGTTGCCCGTACGGCAGAGCTCGGTGACCATGCGGGTCAGTCTGCGGTTGGTGATGGGGGAGACGGCCACGGCAACACCCGAGCCGAACTCGGGGAGGTAGCGGTCCTGGGCCTCGGGCACTGAGGCGTGAGTCACGTCCAGCACCAGGGCGTAATCGGGGCGGATACCGAAGCCCGCTACCCGCGCACCGGTCAGGCCCGTCTCCTCGTAGGCCGAGAAGAGGAAGTAGACGTCGCCCGCCAGGTCACGCTTCTGGACGGCATCAATACCGAAGATGGCGCAAGCGCCGCAGGCCTTATCGTCGAAGGCCTTACCCGCCAGGCGGTCGTTTTGCAGCTCGGCGTACACGGGCTTGAAGCCCACGGGAGTACCCAAGGGGCAGAGCTCCTCAAGCTCCTCCTTATCGTAGCCCGTATCGATGAGCATTTCGGGCAGGGGGGTGAGCTTTTCCCGATCGGCGGGGGAGGAGAGGTGGGGGGCCTTGGCGGCGAACACGCCGAACACGGGCTCCTTACCGTAGATGATGACCTCCGAGGCGGGGAGAATGCGGGTATCCACGCCACCGATGTTGGTGACCGACACGAAGCCGCCCTCCTTGATGCCGGTAACCATCATACCGATCTCGTCAAAATGGGTGTCCACCAGGATCTTGGGGGCGTTCTCCCGCCCGCAGCGCTTGATGAACAGGTGGTTGCCCAGTGCGTCGGTACGGTATTCGTCGAATACGCTTCCGACCAGGCTCTTCAGCTCTTCTCCGCCGCGCCGCTCGTTGCCGCTGACCGACATGATGCGGGCGATGGAGACAATCAGTTCCTTGAGTGTCATGTGTATATTTCCTTTCTTTTGGTTTCTCTTTACGTTGTCCTTGGGATGGGATCTCGGGAAGCCGCCGCCAAACCCGTTCCCGCCGAGGGTCGGCAGGGCTTCGGGGATCGGGCGGCAGAGCCGCGGAGGGCTCAGAAGCCCTTGATCTCTCCCACGGTTTTCCGAAACACCTCGCCCCGCTCCTCGAAGTTTTTGAAGGCATCGAAGCTGGTACAGGCGGGGGAGAGGAGGATCGTATCCCCGTCCGCGGCGGTCTCGCAGGCGGTCTTCATGGCCTCGCGGTAGTCGGGGATAACCGAGACGGGGAGCCTTGCGGGGTCAAAATCGGGGCAGGTGTGCAGGGCGGTGAGGATCTGGTCTCCGGCCTCGCCCGTGACGATCACGCGGGAGGCGTGGCGGCAGAGTCCCTCGGCCAGGGGGTCGAAGGGCACGTGCTTATCCTGCCCGCCGCAGATAACGGCGGGGGCGCGCCGACCCTCTCTGACGTTCATCTCGGTCATGGCTGAGAGGGCCGCCAGGGTGCGGGTGGGGGAGGAGTCGATGGAGCTGTTGTAGAAGCGGATGGCACCGCCCGGGCGGGGGATCTCACGAACCAGCTCCAGGCGGTGGGGCACACCGAGGAAGCTGTCGGCCACGGCTCCCACGTGGTCGGGGGCGGCGTAGCCGCGGGTCAGGGCGATGGCGGTCATGAAATTCTCTACGTTGTGGCGACCGGGGACGCGGATGCGGGAAATATCCAGCACGGGGGTCTCGGTCACGCCGTTTTCGGTGGGAATCGCGATGACGATCTTCCCTTCCCGCTCGTAGACGGCGGCATCCCCGCGGGCGGGGTCGACCGTATCGGGGAGGTAGTCCCGGGGCAGATCCCGCTCGCCCGTGAACCAGGTCACGGGGGTGGTCAGGGTCTCACCGATACGACGGGTGTTTTCGTCCCGCGCGTTCAAAACAGCGGCCTCGGGGGGGATCTCACCCCCCAGGAGGTGGGTCTTGGCGGCGATATATTCAGCCATGTCGGTGTGCCAGTTCAGGTGGTTGGGGGTGATGTTGGTCAGCGCCCCCCGGGTCACGCCCGCCCCTCCGCCCATGGTCATGAGCTGGAAGCTGGACAGCTCCACCACGGCGAAGTCGTCGGGGGTCATGTCCTCCGCGAAGGGCAGGAGCGGGGTACCGATGTTGCCTCCTCGGTAGACCTTACCCGCTCCCTTCCGTTTGCAGGCCTCCTCCAGGATGAGGGAGGTCACGGTGGTGGTGGTGGTCTTGCCGTCCGAGCCCGAAATGGCGATGACACGGGCTTCGGTCAGGGCGAGGAAGAGCTCCATCTCGGAGGAGAGAACGGCTCCCGCCGCCACGGCGGCCTGTATTTCGGGGAGGCGGGGGCGGATGCCGGGGGAGCGGAAGATAATGCCCTCGGTCAGATCCCGCAGGTAGTCTTCACCGCAGACAAGCCGTGCGCCAAGGGCTTGCAGGCGGGCGGCATCCCCGCTCTTTTCCATGTCCGCCGCGGAGCGCTGATCCCGCACCGTGACGCTTCCCGCGCCGTGGGCGATCAGCCATTCCACCAGCGGGCGGTTGGAGACACCGTAGCCCAGAACGGCACAGTCCCCCTCGCGGATGGTATCCAAAAGCACGCAGTCCTTCAATCCAACACCTCCTGTGGCAAGACTTTTCCTTATACACTATATTATATTACTTATTATATTACATTTCGGGAAAATATGCAAGTGGTATCGGGAATTTTTTTCGTTTTCGGCCTGTTTTTTTCGGTCATCCGCAAAAAAAGGGGGGCCGCCGAAGCAGCCCCCGTGTATGGGTCTTATTCGCTGAGGATCTTGAAATCCTGCAGATACATTTTATCGTCGGGCGCGCAGGAGGAGAAGAAGTCCATGCGGATCTCGTGGATGGTGCCCGACCAGAAGCCGGTCTCGGACAGGTCGATCCGCACCGTATGCCACTTGCCGTCGGCCTCCACCTCTACCACGGTGGATACACCCCCCGTGGCATTCTCGATACCGCCCGTGCACAGGAAGAGCTCGGTCTGGAAGGTCCGCTGGCTGGCGCTGCGGGGGATCTTGTAGGTGAACTCCAGGATGGGGTAGAACATGGCGTCGTACTTCTTGCCGATGAGATCGTAGTCGAAGCTGAAGTAGGGA
This sequence comes from Eubacteriales bacterium, assembly GCA_045577755.1. Classification (GTDB taxonomy): domain Bacteria; phylum Bacillota; class Clostridia; order Oscillospirales; family CAG-272; genus CAMEON01. The sequence goes on along the minus strand of JAZNJA010000008.1, from coordinate 4,210 downwards.
TCGTAGCACTCGTAGTCGGGGCGAAGGAGAAGACCGTTCTCCTCGGTCAGCTCCACGGTACAGCGGCGCTCGTCGGTGACGATGGCCAGGTCCTCTTGGGTCTTGAAGGTGAGCTGCAGCTCGGGGGCCTCCTCCACGTCGAAGATGTCGTCCCCCGTGCCGTCGCCCCACTGCTTATTGAGCCACCACAGGCGCATGGTCAGCCAATCGGTGACGAAGGTGCCCGCGTCGGCGTGCTCGCTGAAGGTAGCCAGATCGGCTTGGGCGTGGTGGTGGATGAGGTTACGGTAGGCAGGCTTGCCCCAACGGTCCCAGTCGCGGTTGAAGGCGGCGTCGTAGGCGTGATTCACCGAGATCATTTCCGAGACCACACTCTTCAGCTCGGTGTAGTTCTCCTGCCAGTGCTCCCGAATCATGTCCTCAAACCACGGGATACGGCCCAGCAGGACGTACAGGAAGTTGACCCGAATGCCCTCGCTCTCGGAGAAGTTGGTGGCGTAGAAGCCCGTGTAGGAGTGGGTGGTGGAGTAGTGGGTATTGGCCATGGAGAAGTCGAAATCCCAGGGCGCGGCCAGGGTCAGCACGCCGTCTCCCTCGGGGGAGAGATCCACGTACATATTGAAGGCCATGGCGTCCAGGTTCTTGCAGATCTCGTCCAGGATGCACATGGACACGGCGGACTCCAGGTTGAACACGGCGGAGACCGTCTCGATCTGCTTCTCCTCATCGGTCACGGCCCACTCAAAGGAGCGCTTGGGGGTGAGCCGTCCGTCGCGGTGAAGGGTAAAGTATTCGTTCTCATAGATCGCCCTCCCCATCACCTGGAACACCCCCGCCACGTAGCGGGCGACGTATGCCTTCTGCTCCCCGGTGTAGGTGCCGCCCGAGAGGGTGAAGTTGATGGAGTGGTAGTGGCGGGTCTGGCCCGTGCGGTCGGTGATGTGGAGATCTATGGGGATGGTGACAAGCTCAGGCTCATCTGCCTGGCCGCCCACGCCGATCATGAGGTAGCCGTGCTCCAGAGAGGTATCGCCGTCCTCCTTCTCGGGGATGTCCACCCGGCCTCGGTTCATCTGGGTCTGCTCGCAGAGGAGATAGACCCCGCGGTACTCGCCGTTGAGGTAGACCTCCACGTGGGTACAGTCGGAGGAGTAGTACTTACTCTCCATGAGGGCCTTGGCAAACTTGAAGGTGCCGAAGGTGCGGAGCATGGAGCCGTCGTAGTAGTCGGCCATGAGCACCCAGCTCTTGTAGGCCTTCCCGCCGTTGAGGCCCAGCATCTCCTGCTTGGCGTCGAACTTCAGACGGAAGGGCTTCTTGGGCGCGCCGAAGGTGGAGTTTCCGCGGGCGCGGATGTTGACCCCCACGTTCTCGAAGGCGAACTTCTCGTGGCAATTCGACAGAGTGGCAGAGCCGTGCTTATAGACGTCCTTGGAGGTGACGTCGTGGCCGTCGTCGGTGTAGATATCCAGGCGGGGTATGGGCCGCTCGTCGGTCTCGGGCTCGGGGACCGTCTCGGGGGAGAGGGTGATGATCTCACCGCCCGCAGAGGAGGTCTCTCCGTCGGTCACGTCAGAGGTCTCGGAGGCGGTGTCCTCCTCGGTCTCGGCGGGATCGGTGGTGCCGTCGGTCTCGGGCTCGGCGGTGGACCCGTCGTCATCGGGCAGGGTGAAGGAATCTCCGTCACCCGTCCCCGGGGCGGTGCCGTCGGGGGTCTCCTCGGTGGGGGCTTCGGCGGTCTGCTCCACCGATTCGGCGGTGGTGTCGGAGGGGGGATTATTGCTGTCACAGGCGGACAGGAGCAACAGGGACACGAACAGGACACTCAAAAGGACATACCATAGCAGTTTCGGAATATGCGCGTGTCGTTTCATAGGCAGTGTACCTCCTTTCGAGGCGGCCGGTCACAGGCGTAGAGCGGCGGAAATCATCCGCGCCCCTCCCTGTGACTGTGATTTGTTTACATCAGAGCCTCAAACTGCGTGAGAGCGTCCTTGAAGGAAGCCATAGCGGCCTCGAAGGCGTCCTTCTTGGTGAGATCCACGCCCGCCAGCTTCAGAAGCTCCACGGGGCTGTCGGAGCCGCCCGAGGAGAGGAACTTGAAGTAGTCCTCCACGGCGGGCGCGCCCTCGTTGTAGATGCGCTCGGCGATGGAGATGGCGGAGATGATGCCCGTGGCGTACTTGTAGACGTAGAAGGCGCGGTAGAAGTGAGGAATGCGGGCCCACTCGTAGGCGATCTCGGGGTCGGAGATGACGGAGCGGCCGTAGTACTTCTTGTTCAGCTCCAGATATGCGTCGCACAGGGCGTCCTTGGTCAGAGGCTGGCCCTTCTCGGCCATATCGTGGGCCAGGAACTCAAACTCGGCGAACTGGGTCTGGCGGAAGCAGGTGGACTTGATCATGTCCATGTAGTAGGACAGGAGATACTTCTTGAGGGACTCGTCCTCGGTCTTCTTCAGGAGGTACTTGAGGAGCAGGACCTCGTTGACGGTGCTGGCCACCTCGGCCACGAAGATCCGGTAGCCCGCCTTCTCCTGGGGCTGGGCTTTCTGGGAATGGTAGGAATGGAGGGCGTGGCCCATCTCGTGGGCAATGGTGAAGACGTTGTTGGTGGTGGGCTGGTAGTTGAGCAGGACGTAGGGGTGGGGCAGACCGTACGCGCCGGTGGAGTAGGCGCCGCTGCGCTTACCCTCGGTCTCCTCCACGTCGATCCAGCCGTTGTCGTGGGCCTCACGGAGCAGAGCCTGATACCGCTCGCCCAGAGGCGCCAGACCCTCGACCACCAGATCGTAGGCCTCCTCGTAGTCCAGCTTCAGCTCGGCATCGGCCACAAGAGGCAGGTACAGATCGTACATATGCATCTTGTTCATGCCCAGGACCTTCTTGCGGTCGCGGAAGTAGCGGTGGAGCAGGGGCAGACCCTTGTTGACGGCACGGAGCAGGTTCTTGTAGACCTTGGGATCCACGTCCTCGGAGGACAGAGCCTTATCCAGGCAGGAATCGTACCCCCGGGCCTTGGCAAGGAAAATATCCTTGTCCACGTTGCCCGTGTAGGTGGCGGTGATGGTATTGATCAGACCGATGTAGGCCTTGTAGTAGGCCCGGAAGACCTTCTTACGGACACGGACGTCGGGGTGATGGAGCAGGACGCCGTACATACCGTGGGAGACGGTGACGTCCTTGCCGTCCACCTTGATGGTGGGGAAGGGGAAGTCGGCGTTGTCCAGCATACCGAAGACCTGCTGGTAGCCGCCGAAGACGCGGGAGCCCTGGGACAGGAGGGCCTCCATCTCCTTGGAGAGGACGTGGGGCTTGTCCTTGATGATGCCCTTGATGGTGTAGTCGTAATCGCTCAGACGGGGATCGGCGGCGAAGGCCGTGAGGGTCTCCACGGGGAGAGCGGTCAGCTCGGGGGTGATGAAGGCGGTGGCGCCCGAGAGCTTCATGGCCAGCATGGAGAAGCGGGCGTTCAGGGCGGTAAACTCCGAGACACGGCTGTCCTCGTCGTGACGGATGTGGGCGTAGATGGCCAGCTTATTGAGCTTGAGAACCAGGGCGTTGAGCTTTTCCATGCAGGCAAGCACGGTCTCGACGGTATTCAGCTTTCCCTCAAATTCGGAGAAGTCCAGCTCCCCCTCGCACTCGGCGTACAGGGCGTTCCACGCCTCGACGCTCTCGAAAATATCCTCCACGCGCCACTTCAGATGGGCGGGAACCTGACTGCGATCCTTTGCCATGGTAAAAATCCTCCTATATGAATGAGTTTTGTTTACAGAGATAGTTCATTATAGCATATTTCACCACACAAAGCAAGTATTTTCCGAAAGTTTCGTGAAATCTTCACGGAATCTTTACGATTGGGGGAGGGATTTCAAATTTGGGTTTGTCGGTGGGTTTGTTGACCGAAACAAGGATAAAATCGCTATGCACGCGTACTCCTTCACCCGCCTGCGGGCGGGAGCTCCCTCCCGGAGGGAGCCTTAGGAGCGCGGGGCAAAATCACTTGTTGGGTAACGAATTCCCGCGGGACAAGGCGAAAGGCTCCCTCCTTGAGGGGTAGCGAAGCGGCAACGCGGTAGTGAATGGCCGCCTGTGGCGGGCAGAGCCGCGTTGTGACCGACCCGCAGGGAGACCTCCCGCGAAGCGGGTGGGGGAGTTATCCCAAGAAGCGAGGAACTCTTTTCTGTCAAACCTATAAACTGCAATTT
>JAZNJA010000007.1:0-5431 GCA_045577755.1 Eubacteriales bacterium | reverse complement strand
GACCACATAGGGTCGCCCCTACAAACCGCCTTATAATAATTTAAAACCCGAAAAGTTATTGTCAAACAAAGAAATACGCCTGTAGGGGCGGCCCTGCGTGGCCGCCCGCCAGCATAGCGGTTTCATTTTACTTATCGGATTTCAAACACATCGCTAAACCCCAATTTGAAGCTTTAGAAATGACTCGGACAAAAACGGTATGAGGATCTACCCCCTCACGGGAATTAGCGGATTTGTTTGGGTCATTCCTCGATCTCCACCGTGACGGTACCAACCTCGGTCTTATCCAGCTTGATCATGACCACCCGTTGATAGGGCTGACAGGCATCCCCCGAAGAAGTTGCGGGGCGTTTCTGCCGCAGGGTAACGGTCAGGGTATCATTGATCTCCACGATCTCGCGGATGCGGAGGTCACGGACATAGATAGCCGAGTAGGTATGGATCACCAGCATCTCGTGCTCAAAGTCTACGGTCATACCTTCGGGAAGGGAAGTAAACAGGGTATTCAAGGTCTCCTCATCGGTAATGAGGAAGGTGTGGGAGGTCGGGGCCTCGGTGTCATCGGAGCCCCACTCGCGGACGGGGTACAGGGTGGTGAATTCGGCCGTTATATGCTTGTCTGCCCGATCCGCAATGGAGGTATTGGCGGGAGGCTCACAGGAGACGAGGAGGAGGGAAAGCAAAAGCAGGAGGACAGCGCACAGGGTCAAGAGGAAACGGCGCTTTTTCATGGTGGACCCTTCCTTGTTACTGATTTTCACCGCGCATGGCATTCTCGCGGGCAGCTCTGGCGGCGGCGAGGGCTGCATCACGGGCGGCGCGCTTCTTTTGACCGCGCTTGACCGAGGTATAGATGATGAGGAAGATGCCGCCGTGGATGACCACCAGCACCAGGAGGGTGGGGAAGGCCTCCACGAACCAGACCGCGAAGTCCTGGCAGCCCTCGCCGAAGTCGGCCCAGCTCTCGCGGAAGGCCTCGCCGATGCGCTCGCCGAAGGTGGGGTCGGGCTTTACTACCTCGGTGTAGGTGATGACCTCGTGGAGGGTGAGACGGACTGTGGACATGGCGACCTGGCCGTCATAGAGGTTGAGCTTGGTCTGGAGTGCCTCAATCTCCTCGATAACGTCGTAGAGCCGCTCCTGGACCTTGAGCATGGAGTTGATGTCGCTGTAATCGGTGAAGCCCTCCAACATGGCGGTGAGGCTGGTCTTCTCGGCGTTCAGGGTCTCCAGGCGGGAGACGGTGTCGTAGTATGTGGCGGTGATCTCGTTGGAGGAGGCGTTCTGGGAGAGAATACGGATGCCCTCGTCCTTGCGAAGATCCTCCAGGAAGGTATCCAGAGACTCAGCGGGGACACGGAGGGTGTAGGTGGCGCGGCGCTCGGAATGCTTGACGTCCTCGTAGCCTGTGCCGGTGGTGTCGGAGGTTTCCACATAGCCGCCATGGGCGCTCAGGGCGGTCATGACGGTGGTAATGGCCTCGTCGTAGGCCTTGGTCTCGCAGGTCATGGTGACGGTACGGATGATCTTACGGTCATAGTCGCCTGTCAGACCGCCCGAGACTGTGCCCGAGCTGCTGCCGCCGTCCATGCCGCCGGCGGTATTGTTGTCAATGGAGGGCGTATTGGGGGCCATGTCGCCCATGGGGGCCTCCGCCGAGCAGGAGGCGAGGGTCACCAGTGCCACCAGCAGGGCGGCGGCGAGGGCGAGGATGCGGAGGGGAAGATTCTTTTTCATGGTAGTAAGCTCCTTTCGGATGGTGGTTTTGTGCCGCTTGGGGCGGCCTTCACTTATAATCACGCAAAAAGCTTCGGTTCATTACGGAGGAATTGAAATTTTCGGGGAATATTTCAAATTTGGGTTTGTTGGGAGAAGCCCGATAAACCCAAATCTGAAAAAGCCCCGTCAAAACCTCCGCGCGTACCCGCACCGCCTGCAAAGCTCCTCGGTGGCGCACCGCTTCTGAAATCCCTCCCGCATAGCTTTCGCGCGGGGGGACTCCAATATCTCCTCAATGGAACTGTCAAAGATATTCCCCAGGGCGATGACCCCCTCCCGATCCAGACAGCAGGGAACTACCGTGCCGTCGCAGAGAATGGCGAAATGATCCTTCAAGCCGTAGCAGAAAACTTGGCCGCCCCGATCCTCCGCCTCTCGGTCGGGCCACTCGAAGCGGCCGCCGTACTCCAGATGGAGCTTGTCCCGCATCCGCGCGCCGCGGGGGGAGAATTTCCACGGAGTATCGTCGTTATCGGGGAATCTTTGACGGAGATAGTCCAGAGTACGGGCATTGTTGCCCCCCAGAGCCTCCCCATGGCTGTCCAGATTCCACAGGCGCAAGACGGTCAGTACCCCGTTTTGGGAGGCCTCGTCGGCAAAGTCCAGGATCTGATCCAGATAGGCGCCGTGGGCGGTAGAGTCCTCCCCGTCCTCGAAGCTGTGGACCGAGATATTCACCTTGTAGACTCCCGCTTCAATCAGCTCCCGCCCCCGCTTGGACAGGAGGGTGCCGTTGGTGGTGATGGCGGACTTGAAGCCCTTTTCCTTGGCCAGGCGAATGAAGTCGGGGAGGTCGGGGTGGGTCAGTGGCTCCCCCATGACGTGGTAGTAGAGGTATTCGGTGACCCCCTTCAGGCGATCGGTGACGGTGTCGAACTCCGCAAGGCTCATGCGGCGGAGGGGGCGTGTGGTCCCGGGGCAGAAGGAGCAGCTGCGGTTGCAGATAGTGGTGATCTCAATATAGGCGCGTGCGTACATGGCGTTCTTCCTTTTTCAGAGCGTCCCGTCTTCCTCGGGGTGGAGACACAGGCGGCCCTTTTCTTTTTCTCTTCGCAGGTCCTCCAGGCAGACCGCAAAGGCGGTCTCCGCGGCGGAGGGGGTGTGGTAGGTCTTGTCGTCTTGGGGGTCGTACAGGATACCGTCACAGCTTCCCACGGCGTAAGCGGCGATCCCGTAGGCCAGGAGGATGGACAGGGAATCCCCGTAGCTGCAGGAGAGGAGGATGGAATGGGTCGCTCCCCCAAAGGGATCCTCCTCAGGGACAGCCTCAGCGGGACGCTTGCCCGTCAACCGCTCCCACAGGGTGGGCTTGCGGGGAGGCGCAGGCTCGAAGACGTATTCGTCGAGGTAGTATTCGGGCGCGATGCGGTAGGTGACCCCGTCCCCCACCAGATCGGCGGTGCCCACAAAGGGGAGACAGCCCTCAAAGGTCTCGGGATGAAAATCGGGATCGAAATGCCCGTGGAAGCCCAGCCTGTCGAGGTATGCTTCGCAATCGGCCGCCGAAAAGCGGGATGGGTCCTTGACGTAAATATTCAGATCAAAGCTCATGGGAACACCTCCTTTTTTCTGTATTATACCACATATCCCTCTCCCTTGTCAACCGCCTCTCTCCCGAGGCCAAAATTTCTCCCTGCTCTTGACAAAAAACGCCTTCTGTGCTATAATTAAAGAATGAAAACCGTTGCAAAGGAGGCACTCCGTGAAGTATATCCGTTCCCTCGCCATAGCCCTCTGCCTGACCCTTCTCCTCCCCCTGGCCGCTTGCGGTGAAGCGGAGGGAGAGCCCGTCGCCGATACTACGGAGGCCGCGACCGTGACCGCGCCCGCCGATACCCCCGCCGATACCCCCGCCGATACCCTCCCCGAGACCGAGGCGCCCGTTCCCCCGCCCCCTCTGCCCACCCTGGCGGATCTCCAGGCGGGCTATACCTACGATTGGGATCCCAATGGGTACACCATGGAATTTGAGGACGAGCGGGGCCAGTTCCGCGTCCAGGAGGTACACGAGATCTGGGCGGACCATCTGATGAAGTATCGGGATATCATGAACGATCACGAGGCCTTCGGGGACTACGTGCTCTACCAGCCCGACTCGGGACCCGCCGCTCTCCCCGAGCTGTCCGCCAAGACCGACCCCGCCTTCTTTGAAGCGGGGAACACCTATGAGCTGACCTTCACCACCCTGACCTACAGCACCGAGATGAGGCTCTGGCTGGTGGTCTTCACCGAGAATGGCCGACGGATGGCTGAGGAGATCGTGATCGATCGCGGTACCACCCCCGTGACGGTCACCTATACCGTCGCCGAGGGGGATACCGGTATCGGTCTGGACTGGATGACCGATTGGGAGCCCCTGTATATCGGGGATATGCGGGTCAAGCTCACTCTTCCCGAGGACGGTGGGCAGTAACGCCGCCCCTGTATCCCATAGAAAGGACCTGTACTATGACCGACACCACCCAAACTGTTTTTAAAAAGCACCAGATCCGCAAGTCCCGCAAGCAGAAGACCGCCTTTATCGACTACGTCCAAGCCACCGCCGCGTCCTTGGGCTACGACAGCCGCACCGAAAAGGGCTACCTCGGCGCCCGCAATATCGTAGTCGGCAACCCCGACACCGCCAAGGTGATCTATACTGCCCACTACGATACCTGCGCGGTCATGCCCTTCCCCAACTTCATCACCCCCAAGTGCATTTGGCTGTTCCTGCTCTACCAGATCATAGTCGGTATTCTGCTGGTGGTGATCCCATCCATCCTTTTGGGAGCGTTGTCCGCAGGCCTTGCCGTCTGTGGGACCGAGATAGACCCTCTGCTCCTCTATGATCTCTGGCTGATCCTGATCCTGGCCATGTGCTGGCTCATCATGGCCGGCCCGGCTAACAAGCACACCGCCAACGACAACACCTCGGGGGTCACCACCCTCCTGGATATCATGACTACCCTCCCCGAGGAGCTGCGCGGTGAGGTCGCCTTTGTCTTCTTCGATCTGGAGGAGATGGGACTCTTCGGCTCGGCGGGCTTCGCGAGCAAGCACAAGAGGGTGACCAAGAATACTCCGGTCGTCAACTTCGACTGCGTGTCCGACGGAAAGACCATCCTATTCGTCCTCCGCAAGGGGGCTGTCCCCTACGCCGAGGCCGTCAAGACCGCCTTCCCCTCCACCGAGACCTTCGCGGTAGAGGTCGTCTCCAAGGGTGCCATCTACCCCTCGGATCAGGCCAATTTCGCCCGCGGCGTGGGCGTGGCGGCCCTCAAGAAGACCAAGGGCGGGTTGCTCTACATGGATCGTATCCACACCAATCGGGATACGGTCTATATGGAGGAGAATATCGCCTACCTCACCGAGGGGGCTGTGCGCTTGGCAGAGAGCTTGAGCGAGAAGTAAGTTTTATCCATATAAGAAAAAGGATGACCTTTTACGATCGGGTCATCCTTTTCTCTGTGCGTTTTTGCAATTGTATAATTGAGGGAAATTGCGGTGTAGTTATCCAGCCGTCTTTCAAATTGGGGTTTATGGGGCTGTTGGTTCGTGCTGACCCATGGGTGTTGCCCTCTCACCCGCCTACGGCGGGAGCTCCCCCAGAGGGGGAGCCTTTCGTGCCATGTTTGTGATTTTCCCTTATCCGACAAGGCTAATAGGCTCCCCC
>JAZNJA010000006.1:0-10392 GCA_045577755.1 Eubacteriales bacterium | reverse complement strand
TGCGTTCCTGGGCGCCAAGGAGTTGCCTGACTGGGTTGTCTTCCTAAGACCGCTTGGCCTCCGACTTCCCCCTCTGGGGGAGCTCCCGCCGCAGGCGGGTGAGAGGGCAACACCCATGGGTCAGCACGAACCAATAGTTCGCTAAACCCCAATTTGACCGTCAATATTTCCCTAGCTTATGCGCCAGCTCGGAGATGATCTTCATATTCTCAAAGGACACCGAATTGGGAATGGAATGATCCGAGGCGAAGATGTAGCCGCCCCCCTCCTTGAGCAGAGGGATCAGCCGCTCCATCTCGGAAGTGACCGGTTCGATCTGGTCCCACAGCTGGGCGTTGATGCCGCCGTGGAAGGCCAGCCTGCCGCCGAAGGTCTTCTTGAGGTAGACGGGATCCATCCCCGCCTTGATCTCCAGGGGGTTGAGACTGTCGATGCCGATCTCCACCAGATCCTCCACCAGAGGCTGGATGAAGCCGCAGGAGTGCAGCTCCACCACGGCCCCGTGGTCGTGGGCCCAGTCGGCGGCCCGCTTGTGGTAGGGCTTGAGCAGCTCGCGGTACATGGCGGGGGAGAAGAAGGTGGAGCCCTTGTAGCCCATGTCGTCGGGCCAATGGACCGAATCGAATCGGTAGCCCTTGGCGTACATACGGTCGGCCATCTCGATGTCTATGGCCAGATAGGTATCGAACATATCCCGCACCCATTCCGGCTCCTCGTACATGGCGCACAGCACCGTCTCGGTCCCCGCCATGTGGGAGTGGGTCACGTCAAAGCCGAACCAGAAGCCCAGGCGGAGGAAGTCTCCGTTGGCCCGCCACAGGTCGTAGTTCTGCTTCAGCAGATCCCAAGGCACGCGGGTGTCCAGATCCTTCCACATCCGCTCCTTGGCCTCCTCCCAGCGGGCGGGGGAGTCCACGTAGCAGTCCAGCACCTCGGGGGTGGAGTCCAGCTCGTTGAAGACCCTCATGGTCTGGCCCCAGCCCGTGGTGATGATGGAGTAGCGGTCTGTCTTTTCGATCACACGGCTCTCAAAGCGGGGGGAATTATCCACCCCGATGCCAATGATGCGGTCGTAGCCGAAATAGTCCTCCCAGGCCACGCCCTCGGGAAGTCCTTCCCTCTGCCAGCGGGCAACGGTGCCCGCCCAGGCGGAATCGATCATGGGAATGCGGTCGGCCTCCTGATGCTTGATGGCGCGGAGGACGCGCTCACGGGTAGTCATGGGGGTCATGGGTGCCTCCTTTTCGGGAAGATACAAGATACACGCCGAGCAGGGCTCGGCAGATACAAGATACAAGATATGGAACGAGCGTGACCGTAGGGCGTTCCCTGTCTTGTATCTCGTATCTTGTATCTTTGTATCTCATCATTTGCCTTTGGTTTAATCCTGACCGTAATACTCGTCCATCACGTTGCTGACGGTCTCGGCCCATACGATCAAATTCCCCGGCTTACAGGACACTGTGGTAATGTCCTTCAGCACGTAATCCATAGGACAGCCGTATTTCAGCGCGGCCTTGACCGATTCCTCAGCCTCGCGGCGGATGAGGGCGGGGTCGGTGTCGTGGGCCACGTGGGAGGGGTTGGGCTTGCGGGCGGCTACGTAATCTCCGCGGATCTGCTCGGCGCACCGCTCGGGGTTGGCCCACGGGGATACGCCGATCTTGCGGAGGTTGGGGATGGTCTTGAGCAGCTCGATGCGGTCGTCCAACGGCTCACAGCAACCGTAGTAGGTGTAGCCGAAGCGGGAGGCCAGGGGCAGGATGTAGTCCAGCTCGAACTCCTTGAACATGGCGGGGGAGATGCTGGAGAAGGACTGGGCCATACCGCGGTACCAGGTGGCCTTCAACCCGTCCTCCGCCAGCCCCGACACGGCGGCGGGGGTGCAGTGGAGGTTTTGGATGTGGGGATCCACGTGGAGGTTGGCCTCGATGAAGTCCAGCTGGGCGGTGGTGCGGGCCACCATCTTCTCCATGATGGCGTGGAGGTACTCGGGGCGGTCGTACATATCCTCGAAAATGGGCTCCACGCCGCGCAGGCGGGTCAGCACGTCCCAGAAGGCGGAGTAGAGATAATCCACCCCCGCCAGACGGACGGGCATGGTGTCCCCGAAGAGGTCGGTGAAGTAGGCCATGTTGGCTTCATCGTTCTCGGGGTGGGCCTTCAGCGCGGGGGGATTGATCTTCTCCAGGCAGGACTCGTCGGCCATGACGTCGGCGTATCCGATGCCCTTGCCGTGGGCGCGGGTCTCGTCGGACTGCAGGCCCAGGGGGTTCATGGAGTAGCTCATACGCACCGTCCATTCGGCTGGCATGATGAGGTCGGCCTTGAAGTATTTCTTCTGGTACAGCGCGCGGCGGAGCACCGTCTCGGCGTGGCGGGCGCGGCCATCCTGACAGACGGGGTTCAGCTCCTCACAAGCCAGCTCGTGCCACGGGATCTCGTCGATCAGCACGGGAGGGCGCACCACCTTCAGATCGTTGGTGTCCTTCATGCGCTTGTTGGCTTTGATCTGCTTTTCGGAGGTGGCCAGCTCCATGTAGCGCTTGGCCAGATCGCGGATGATGAGTTTGTCTTGCATGGGGGATCTCCTTAGTCTCATGTGCTTGGGGAGGACGTGAATGCTTCAAATTTGGGTTTAGCGAACTGTTTGTTTGCACCTTGCCCGCGTTATTTGCCCTCTCACCGCTTCGCGCCCGAGCTTGCGAGGAGGCACCCCCAAAGGGGGAGCCTTAGAACGGCGGGAAAACACTTGTCGGGAAACGGAATTTTTGAAGTTTGGCACGAAAGGCTCCCCCTTTGGGGGAGCTCCCGCCGTAGGCGGGTGAGAGGGCAAAACGCGAAGGCCAGCACTACCTAACAAACCGCTAAACTCCAATTCGAAGCTTTCACAACGTCTATTCGTTCCGCGTGCCGATCCTCCCCGCCCGCAGGCATCGAAAGGATCAGCATAGCGAGGAGACGCACCGCTCTTGACCGCAGTACGCTCCTCGCCCGTAATTCTATGATTATCCCTTGCAGAACTCCACAGCGGCGTCAGCGGCGGACGCGGCATCGGGGGTATAGATATCCGCGCCGATCTTGGCGCAGTAATCCTCATTGACAGGCGCGCCGCCGATCATGATCTTGACCTTGTCGCGCACACCCAGCTCGATGGCCTTCTTGACCACGTCCTCCATGACGCCCATGGTGGTGGTCAGCAGAGCCGAACAGCAGATGACCTGACAGTTCTGCTCAATGGCGGTCTGGACGAAGGTCTCGGGGGAGACGTCGGTACCCAGATCGACCACCTCCAGGCCCTTGCCCTCCAGCATCATCTTGACCAGGTTCTTACCGATGTCGTGAAGGTCACCCTGCACAGTACCGATGCAGACCTTACCCGTAGCCTGCACGCCGGCGGCGGCCAGATGGGGCTTCAGGATGGCGGTACCCTTGTTCAAGGCGCGGGCGGCCACCAGCACCTCGGGAACGTAGACCTCATTGGTCTTGAACTTCTCGCCGATGACGTTCATACCGGAAAGCAGACCCTCGTTGAGGATGGCGTCGGGGGCCACGCCCTCGTCCAGTGCCTTCTGTACCAGCTCGGCCACGATCTTGGCCTTGCCCTTTTGCAGGTTCTCGGAAATCTCGTTCAGAATAGCGATGCTCATGTTGGTTTCTCCTTTTATTTTCTTAATAAAATATTCAATGGACGGCGCCTCCTCGGCAGAAGCCTTCTCCTGCCGATAGGCGTTGGGGGTCATCCCCACATGGGACTTGAACTGACGGTAAAAGGTGGGCACGTCACGCATCCCACAGGCGTAGACGATCTGCTCGGCGGTCAGCTCGGTCTCCCGCAGAAGACGGCAGGCCTGCTCCAGTCGGACACGGCGGAGGTAGTCCCCGAAGGACTCCCCCGTCACCCGACGGAAGATGCGGCAGAGATAGGACTTACTGATGTACAGGGAGGCGGCAATGCTCTCCAGAGTCAGACGGCTGTCCCCGTACCGCTCCATGACGGCCCGCATGACCTCCATGGCCACCAGCCGCTCCTTGGGGCGGGGAGCTGAGGGGGAATTCTCCCTCTGGGAGGCGTAACGTCCCATCATAATGAGGATGTTGATGAGGTAGGACTTCACCGCCATTTCCCACTCGGGCCGTCGGCGGCTCAGCTCCTTTTCCATGCGGGTGACGGTGCGCTCCACGTCCTCCAGAGTGCGGGAGGTCAGCATGACGTAGACCGTCAGAGGGTCCTCGCGGAACAGGCCGTAGCAGTAGCGGGGACTGTCGGGGTCAGCGGCCTCCCCCTCAAAGAGCTCGGCGGGGTCGAAGACCAGGTTGCACACCGTGGGGCGCTCCCCGTCCTCGGCGGCAAAGTAGGCGTGGGGCACCCCCGCCCCGATGACGTAGGTGTCCCCCGCCCCGCACTCTGCGGTCTCATCGGGGGTACGGTGGATGCCGCGGCCGGCCATGACGATACTCACCTCCACGAAATCGTGAACGTGAAGCTGGGACAGGGAATCCTCGGGGGAGTAGACCGTCTCTACGGTCACGCGGTTGATGAACAGGGGCGCGTCACCCAAAAGCTCGTCCTTGCGCAGACGGGCGGGCAGGCTTTTTCGTGTCAATTCGCTCATATGCGGATCTTTTTGATCTCCTCGACGTAGTACTGCACCAGCTCAAATTTAGACCCGGGCAGGATGTTATGGTCGGGACAGGGGATGAACCCGCCCATGGCAATAAGTGGCTTGAGCCGCTCCAGCTCGGCGTCCACGGCGGCCTTGTCGCGGCGGAACACCGCCTTGTCCATGCCGCCCACCGCCAGGATCCGCTCGCCGTACTTCCTTCGCGCCGCGGCGAACTGGTCCCCCCAGACCCCCACCTCCATGGGGAACAGCAGATTCACGCCGCTGTCCAGCCATACGGGGAGCAGAGCGTCCACCACGCCGCCGCAGTCCAGGGAAATGATGTCGATGCCGTAGCGGTGGCAGAGGTCATTGCGCTTTTTGTAGTGCTTTTCGCAAAGCTCACGGAACAGAGTGGGGGAGAGCAGGGGGCCGTTCTTGAAGCAGATATCCTCCCAGTAGTGGGCGAAATCGTACTTCGCCCCCGTGGCGAGCAAGGCCTCCACGCAGGCGTACTGCATATCGGCGTAGGTATCCACCAGCTCGGCGAAGAGCTCCTCGTCCTCGTCGTACATGAGGTAGCTCATGCCCTTGACGGTGGTCATATCGCGGATATCCCCCATGAGACTGCCGATGCTGATGCCGATGGGCTTGGTGGGGTCTCTCCGCTCGTTGAAGTGGGTGTAGTAGTCCACATTGGTCCGCTCGGGGACGTACTGCATACGGGGCTTGAACAGGGTCTCGAAGGCTTCCCTGTCCTTCATGAGGTAATCGTCCTCCGAGGGGATGGAGGTGATGCCGGGCTTGATCCGCTCGATGACACCCTTGGCGGTCAGGATCCGCTTGGAGCCGTCGGGCAGGGTCTCCAGCTCCTTCTCCTCGAAGGGGGGGTACAGACCCATGTGGGAGGCCGTGGTGCAGTACCAGGGGAAATCCCAGCCGATCAGCCGATCCAGCTCGGCCTCGGCCACGAAGCGGTGGCTGGCCTGCTCGTGGGTGATGTGCCCCTGATCCGCCCACTCCCGAAGCAGATCGGGCCAGTAGCCGAAGCGGACGGCAGGGAGCCTCTCGGCGGGCTTGTAGTGAAGGATGTTGTAACACAATTCGCGGGGTGTCATGGTCTGCCTCCTTAAAAAGTGCTGCCGCGGGATATTTGACCGTTTTACAGCTGGATCTTCTTGATCTCCTCGGCGTAGTACTGCACCAGCTCGAACTTGGTGCCGGGCATGAGTCTGTGGTCGGGGCAGGGGATGAAGCCGCCCAGGGAGGCCAGCCGCTTCATGCGCTCGATCTCGGCGTCCACGGCGGCCTTGTCCTTGCGGAGCGCGGTCTTGTCCATGCCGCCCACGCCCAGCATACCCTTGCCGAACCTCTTGCGGGCAGGCTCGAACTGGTCGCCCCAGACACCCACCTCAATGGGAAACATGGTATTGACACCGTTCTCAAACCAGGTGGGGAGCAGCTTCTCGGTGACGCCGTCGCAGTCCAGGGAAATGATGTCGATGCCGTACTGATGGCAGAGATCGTTGCGCTTCTTGTAGTGCTTGGCGCAGAGCTCGTCGAAGATCTCGGGGGAGAGCAGGGGACCGTTCTTGAAGCAGATATCCTCCCAGTAGTGGGCGAAATCAAATTTTGCACCCGTCTCCAGCACCGCCCTCACGCACTCGTACTGCATATCGGCGTAGGTGTCCACGATGTCGGCCAGCAGATCCTCGTCCTCGTCGTACATGAGGTAGCTCATGCCCACCACCGACACGATGTCACGGATCTGGCCCATGACCGAGCCCAGATGGAGGGCGATGGGGGTCTCCATGTCACGGGTCTCGTTGAAGTGCTTGTAATGCTCCACCGCCACCCGCTCGGGGAAGAACTGCATCTTGGGGCGGTAGAGGGTCTCGAATGCTTCCCTGTCCTTGAGGAGGTAATCGTCCTCCGAGGGGATGGAGGTGATGCCGGGCTTGATCTTCTCAATGAGACCCACGTGGTTCTGCACCCGGCGGCTGCCGTCGGGGAGGGTCTCCAGCACCTTAGTCTCAAAGTGGGGCCACAGGCCGTTGTTGGTGCCGGTACAGCTGTTCCAGTTGAAGTCCCAGCCGATGAGCTTGTCCAGCTCCTTGTCCTTGGGGCTGTTGTCGTAGTTGCCCTCGGCCAGCTCCTTCGGGATCTTGCCCTGCTCGGCCCACTCGGTAAGCAGCTCGGCCCAGTAGCCGAAGTGGACGGCGGGCATACGGTCCACGGGCTTGTAATGCAGGATATTCATGGCGCGCTCGCGGTTGGTCATGACGGTTCTCCTTTTTTATGTATTGGCGCGAGGCTCACTCCCTCGCCAGCTTGTAGATCAGATCGTAGGCAAACTCCAGGTCCTCGATAGAGCAGTGGTTCTGCACGAAATGGGTGGTGCAGACCAGCCACCGCTTGCCGCGGAGCTTACCGAACACCCGACGGATCTCAGCCTCCAGCTCGTCGCGGGGCATGAGACCGATGGCGTACTGGACGCAGATACCGCCCAGGATGGCGAACTTGTCGGAATACTTCTCCAGGTAGGTGTCGTAGGACATACCCGCACGCTCCTGCCAGGGGTGCACCACGTCAAGGCCCAGATCCACCAGCCCGTCGGCCACCTTCATGACACAGCCGTCGGAGTGGAGACTGCACAGGCACCCGCGGGCGTGGACGTGATCCACCACCTTCTTGAAGTGGGGGTAGATGATCCTCCGCCACAGCTCGGGGCTGAACATGAGATCCTTCTGAGCGCCCCAGTCGTCCGAGATATGGATCATATCCACGCCCAGGTCGATGCAATGATCCGCGAATTGGATGGTCCACTCGGCCTGACGGCGGTACAGCTCGTTCAGCTCATCGGGGTAGATCGCCAGCCACATGAGGTGGTTCTCAATCCCGAACAGGCCGTTGAAATTCTCAAAGAAGCCGGGGGTCTGAACGTAGCAGAAGCGGTCTCTCGCCTTGTGGTGGGCCATGGACAAACGGATGTTCTCGTAGTCGGCCAAGTTGTGGGGATCGCTGAAGATGGGCTGATCCAGAAGCAGATCGGGGGTCAGATCCTCGCTCTCCAGGGGGGCGATGGTGTTGATGAAGGGACGGTTGAAGGGATCGGGACCGCCGAAGATGTGGGCGATATCGAACTCATACTTGTCCTCCATAGCGGCAACCGAGCCCCAATGCTGAGTGATCTCGGCTCCCAGATTCCCCGCCACCCAGCCGTAAATGGGCTGGCGGTCGTAGGGCTGACCCAAAATGGCGGCGCGGACTCTCTCGGTACTGTTCATAGAATACCTCCGGTATACGTAGTACTGTTATTATACCATATAATCCCCCGCCGAAAAATAGGGTATCATTGTTTTCACCCCCAATTTCGGCAACAAAACCACATAGTCCTCTCTGCCCCATTATACCACATCTTCCCCATTCTGACAAGCCCCTTTGGAAAAAAAGCGACCCTCCGCCCGCGGACGGAGAGTCAGCCTTATTTACTTGGAGTAGATCATCCCGATCCCCTGCTCCAGCTGGGCGGCGGAGATCATCCCCGTGGCAGAGGCCACAGCCTCCCCCTCGGCGTTGATGAAGTAGGTCTGGGGAATGGAGCGGATGCCGTAGACCGTGGCGGCCTGGTAGTTCACGTCGTAGTACACGGGGAAG
This sequence comes from Eubacteriales bacterium, assembly GCA_045577755.1. Lineage (GTDB taxonomy): Bacteria > Bacillota > Clostridia > Oscillospirales > CAG-272 > CAMEON01. The sequence continues at coordinate 2,131 of JAZNJA010000006.1, read as the reverse complement.
GTGTAGCCGTAGGTCTTGACAAAATCCTTGGCCACCTCCACCGTCTCCATCTGGTTGTCGGTCATGTTCACCATGAGGAACACCACCTCGCCGTCGTACTTCTTGTAAGCGTCCTCAAAATCGGGCAGCTCCGCCTTACAGGGAGGACACCAGCTGGCCCAGAAATTCAGCACGATGGGCTTACCGAAAAAGTCGGATAGCTTGACGGAGTTCCCATCCCCGTCCAGCACGGTGAAGTCGGGGGCTGTGTTCGCGGCCTCTCCCTCGGTCTCCCCGTCGGTGGGGGTGTCGGTGGGCGCGGAGGTACCATCGGGCGCGGTAGTGCTCTCCCCAATGACGGGGTTGGTCTCAAGTCCCCCGTCGGACGGGGTGCAGGCGGCCGCCGTCACGGCCAACAGCATAGCCAGCAGAACAGCCAGCGCGCGGATCACGTATATTTTCATAAAAAACTCCTTTTCACGGTTTTGGTGCCATCATTATACCATAATTCTCGCCCCTTGTCCATACGTCCGACGAAAAATTTTCATCAAATCCCATCTTCCCGCCTTTTCGTGAATGGAGCCGCCCCAAAGTGCGCAAACTACCCACTACAGGACGCCAAGCGCGTCTGCCGCCCACGGGCGGAACTACCACTATGAGAGGTACTTTCATGAAATTCATCATAAAACTTACCGCCCTGGCTCTCGCCCTGGCCGCTCTGGGCGGTGCCCTCGCCGCCTGCCGACGGGGCGGGAACACCGACGGTGACAGCAGTGGAAATAACAGCGGAAACGGCAACGGAAACGGCGCGGGGGGAAACAAGCAGACGGTCACCCTCACGGTCTGGGGCGCCCAGGAGGATCAGCAGATGCTGAAGGAGATGTGCGATGCCTACGCCAAGGAGAACACCGATAAAACCTACAAGTTCAACTTTGGCGTACTGGGTGAGGGCAACTCCTCCGACAAGATCCTGAGCGACGTAGAAGCGGGCCCCGATATCTTCAGCTTCCCCAGCGACCGCATCAACACCTTCTACGCCGCGGGAGCACTGGCCCGCATCGGCGGTGACGCCGAGACAAAGGTCAAGGCCGAGAACGCCGAGGGGGCGGTGGACGCCGCCACGGTAAAGGTCAACGGCGAGGATCACCTCTACGCCTTCCCCGTCACGGGCGACAACTGCTATTTCCTCTACTACGACAAGAGCGTGTTCAAGGACCCCAAGGATCTTCAGAGCCTGGATAAGATCCTGGACACCGCCGAGGCCGCGGGCAAGAAGGTCCACTTCAAGATCAACGACGACGGCTGGTATCTGGCCTCCTTCTTCTTCGCGGATGAGGATCTGAAATACGACGTCACCTACAACGACCGCATGGTGGAGGAGAAGATCACCATCAACTTCGACTCCGAGGACGGTCTGGACGTCATGAAGTCCATCCGCCACTACGTCAACCGCGACGGTCTGGTGGCCCAGACCGACGACTCCAAGATCATCGCCGCCTTCACTCCCGACAAGAACGGTAAGCGCGAGGCCGCCGCGGCGGTCAGCGGTACCTGGAACGCCGCCACCATCAAACAATTGCTGGGGGACGACATGGGTGTCTGCATCCTGCCCACCGTCAAAATCGACGGGGAGGATATGCGCCTCTCCGGCTTCATGGGCTACAAGCTCATGGGCGTGGGCGGCTACAGCAAGAACAAGGGCGAGGCCACCAAGCTGGCCGCCTACCTGACAAGCGAGCAGAACCAGCTCAAGCGCTTCCAAGACCGAGGCTTCGCCCCCACCAACAAGAAGGCGGCGGCCACCGCGGAGGTTATGAACGACCCCGTCATCTCGGTGGTGCTGGAGCAGGCGGCCTATAACCGATCCCAGAAGAACGTCCCCTCCACCTTCTGGACACCCATGGCATCCCTCATCACCCCCCTCCTCACCGCCAAGGCCGAGGGCAAGGTCGTGACGGATGAGCAGATGATGGGGTATCTGGAGGCGCTTTGTAAGCAGATCAGGAAAGGGTAAATTGGGGTTTATCGAACTGTTTGACGGAACAGATCAGTATGTTTTTGGGTGACCCTCATCCACCGCTATCGCGGTCCCCCTTCCCCCGAGGGGAAGGTCAATGCGTCAGCCGTTTCCTTGGCTGATACCCAAAAACAT
>JAZNJA010000005.1:0-7724 GCA_045577755.1 Eubacteriales bacterium | reverse complement strand
TCTTCCGGAATACAAATCCCTAAATTTAACGGCAAAACTACTTGACTTTTCTCTCTCATTGTTGTATAATTACCTCGCTTTCTTGTAGATTTTTTGTAGCAATTAAATTATACAACAAAGCAAGCGGTTGTTCAAGCCCTTTTGGGTTTGAACAACCGCTTTTTTTGATTTTTGGGGGAGTTAATGACTCAGCCCCCGGATTACTATGAAAGTTGGATCTCCAATGAAGCGGCGTCAATGCCGCACCGTTCCATCACCGTCTGTACCCGTGGAACGGTCACCTGTTTGCAGATATCGCTCTCGTTGTTGGTGATGAGGATGAATCGGCGCTGACCGCCGTCCTCGCTGTTGAGAGCTAAGACCGCGTGTCCCGTGGTGCCGCTTCCCGCGAAAAAGTCCATCACAAGAGCATGGGGATTCCCGACGGAGCGGATGAATTCTTGGATCATTTTCACAGGCTTGGGCGTGGCGAACAAACCGTATTCACCCAAGAGTTCCGCCAGTTCATCCTTGGCCGATGCCGTAGTTCCCATGAAATCCACAACCGTTTCGAGGGGCTGCAGTCTCTCTTCCAAAATAGACCCGTTCAGATAGGGCTGCATGACAGGCGCGAGGGTGGTGTTAGCCCGATCCTTAAAGCACACTACAATGAATTCATGGGTCCTGCGAAGCCCGCTTTCGAGGGGCTTTTCCTTGCGGTTGGTATCGAACATGGGATTCGTTTTCTTCCAGATCATGGAAATGAGATTGTGTCCGCCGAAGATCTTGGAGCAGAGCGTCCACAGATTGGCAAATTCACTTTCATCAATATGGATGAACATGACCCCCGTGGGAGACAGTAACCGATAGGCCAGCTCCAGCCTCGGGCGCATGAAGGCCACCCATCCATCTGCGTAGCCGCTATCCTTGTAACCGATGTGGGAAATATCGGTATTGTAGGGTGGATCAATGGGCATCACATCCACCTTGCCCTCGTAGGCGGGGAGCAACTCCTCCATGGCGATCAGGTTATCGCTTTCTATGATCAGATTCTTCAAGTTTTCCTCCATTCTATTTCCGCGGGGCACTCGTTGAACGCGTTTTTGTCGATCACCGTTTTTCGGCTAACGCTGACCTTTTGAAGCTTTTTACAGTAGGCGAATGCCCATTCACCGATATATGTCACGGTATCGGGAATATTCAGCTCGGTCAGAGACACGCAATTGGTAAACGCGCTCTTGTCGATATAAGTAACACCATTCAGATCCATCCGCTCCAGATCCACACACCCGCTGAACACCCCGCGGTTGATATGAGTCACACCGTCGGACACGCGGAAGCTCTTGCCGACGGAACGGTTGGTGGCGCACAGAAGATGAGTCCTGTTTTTGTTGTAAATGATCCCATTCTCACAGGGAAACAAGGACGACTCACTTTCCAAAAGAAGGTTTTCACACCCCGCGAAGGGATTGTAGCCGATGCGGTTTACATTCTTGGAGATTACGATGCTTCCAATGCCTTTGCAATTCCAAAAGGAATTGCGGCTGATGAGAGATACCGTGTCAGGAATCACCAGACGGTCGATCTCGGTACCGTTCAGACAACCGATGACCGTGGTTTTGAATCGGTTGTAGATCACGCCGTTTTCAAAGTGATAGTAGGGGCTGTGATTTTCCACCGTCAGCTTGGTGCAACCCGAAAAAGGATTGTTTTCCATACGGATCACGCTTGCGGGAATGATGATCTTCTCCAGATGATCACAGGCGAAGAAGCAATGCTTGCCGATGCAGATCACGGTGTCGGGGATGGTGAAGAGCGTATCGGGTTTGGAAATGGTGTAGTGGATGAGATCCGTCTTGTCCCGATTATACAGAACGCCGTTTTCAAGGACGAAGCAGGGGCTTTTGTTGGAAAGGGTCAGCTTGGGGCATCCCGCGAAGGGATTGTTGCCCATGACACTGACCTTTTCGGGGATTGTCACCTTCTCGAGGTTTGTGCAGTAGTAGAAGCAGTCACCCCCGAGTCTTTCAAGGCTGTCGGGCAGGATCACCTCACGGATGTGGGTGTTATTCCAGAACGCTGACGCGCCAATAGAGACGATACCCTCGGGAACATGGACGACCGCTTCTTTGCCCTTGTATGAGACAAGCTCTCGGCCTACAATATCGAAATCAGCGGTGGCGTTGATTCTGTTTTTGTAGTCATCCCAGTCTGAAGGAAAGTCAAAACCGTCGACGTGAATGTCATATTTGCGTTCCAGAAGCCCACTGACAAGACGGGAAGTATAGTCTACCTCATAGTCCGCGAAACCCCAATCCGAACCGCTTTCGTAATCCTCCCACGCATAGCAGGTGACCCCGATCAAGTAATCGTCATGGGAGAAGGTCACGTCAAATAGACCGCCAACCGTGATATGCTCAGGCTTGTAGCCCTGTGTTAGAAGCCGATCCACAAGCTCCAGAACCACAAAGGACTTGTGGCTCGTCAGAGGATACAAGCCCTCACAGCGGATCCTGCCGCCAAAATCCACCGCCTGTTCCTCGGCGTAGACGGTCACCTCGTAGCCGTTGTAGGCTTTCTTGTGTACATCAAGCTCGGTCTCCACAAAGCGCAACGCCCAGTAGAGCGCGGTATATTTCATATCCTTGCTGATACTCATTATGCCCTCCCCTCGATCCGCTTCACGATCAGCTCCACTACCTCCGCAGGCATCAGCCTGCTTGTGTCAATGACCATGTACGGCATACCGTATTTCTCGCAAAAGAAGACCATCTTCTCGTATTTTTCTTTTGCCGACTTGACCTTGTCCAGATCCCCATCATGCTCGTCGCGGGAGCGGAGCCTCGCGAAGAGTGTTTTCTCGTCGGCGTAAAGGATCACTGTCAGGGCAGGAAAACCCAACTTTTTCACCAGCAGGTCGTAGACCTCGGCGTTATCCTCGGTGCCACTCCACGCGTAGTTGGAAAGGAAGTGGCGATCGGTCACAATATTCCGATCCTTGCAGGTGGCATAGAGATGCATACTGCCAAGCCCGTAAAACCAGGCCGTAAACAGGCGGTCGCTATTGGCGTTGACCCTGTCGCGAATGCGAACGTAGCTTTCGTAGTCACCGTTCTCGTCAAACAGAAACCGCAGATTCTTATCCACAAACTCGTATCTGAGCCGCTTTGCGAGAAGACGGCAGACGGTGGTCTTCCCGACACCGTCCATGCCCTCAATAGAAATGTGTGTCAATTCAGTTCGCCCTCCTGTGCATTTCCTCATTCTTTTTCCCCTTGGTAAAGCCGTCGAGGATCTCCAAATACCCGCTGACGCGGCGGATGCGGGTGATGCTTTCGCTACCGCAGACGGGACAGGTGTCGAATACTCCCGATGCCCCGCATGAGTCACACACGTCCTTGGGAAAATTGAAGCCCAGGTAGTGGACACCGCTTTCGATGGCGCATTCGATATACTCCTTCAAGCCCTCGTCGTTGGCCAAGGGAGCCTCCCCCAGCTCGGCGTAGGTGATGCACCCACCGTTGCAGAGCTCGTGGAAGATACCCTCCAGACGGAGCTTTTGGAACGCCGGAAGATCGCTGTCCACATTCACGTGGAAGGAGTTGGTATAGAAGCCCTTGGCGAAAATATCGGCTTTTGTGTTGAACGCCCTCTCGTCAATGTCGATGAACCGTCCCGAGATCAGCTCGCCGCTGGTGGCTAAAAGGGAGAAGTTCAGACGGAAATGGTTCCGTAGGAAATCACAGTATTCCCGCATATGGCGGACAAAACCGAGGGCGGACATATAGCATCCGATATCCTCGTAGAAGCGCTGACCCGAAAGCACCTCCATGGCCTCGGAAAGTCCAATGAAGCCCAGTGACAGGGTCCCATGGCGGAAGACCGAGGGGAGGTCGGTGAAGTCCTCTTTCCAAAGGTGATGAACGCGGTTGATGGGAAAATCCGCGTGGGTTCGGGCGCAGACCTGCTCAAAGCGGTCCAGCAGGATGTCCTTGGTGATAGACGCGATCTCGTCCCACTTGGCGGTGAAGGCATTCATCTTCCGATCGAAATCGGCATCGGGCATTTCCCGCTCCACCATCAGAGCCAGACGGGGAAGATTGATGGAAATATTGTCAATGTTCCCGCGGCCAATAGAGGAATTTTCTCCATACAGATCCGCGACCACCCGTGTCCGACAGCCCATGATGGCCAGCTTCTCGGGATCCACGTCCCGATTGGGTGTACTGTCGCAAAGCACATAGGTGGGGATCATCTTCTTGGCGCTGCACAGGAGCGCGGCTTTAAGCAGATCGTAGTTGGGATCCCCCTCAAATCGGTTGACTCCCGCCTTGACCTTGAAGATGATGTTGGGCTTAAACACCAGATCTCCCGAACCCTCAAATTCCTTCAACAGGGTTTCCGCCAGAAAACGGGCAAGCTCACCCTTGGCCAGACCGATGTTCAAGGACACATAGTAGCTAGTCTGCCCCATGCGGGTATGGGTGTGATTGCACCAATGGATCAACTGGTGAATGCAATCGGTGATGAGATCCCGGGAGGTGGAATCAAGCTCCACCCCAAGGCCGTCCAGAATGGTGGCCAGATCATTGTCAAAGTTCGCCAGCGCCATGCCACCCGACTGCTCGTTTCCGATGTCGGTGAAAAGATTTTTGAGGTATTCGAAGGTCGCGATGATCTTGCGGGTGGGGCTCATATCCTCAAAAACTCCGTAAGGGAAATCCCGCAGAATGTCGAATGTCAGACAGTTGTAGGTCAGGCTGTAGGCATCCAAATCGTGGATGTGAATGAACCCCTGCTCATGAAGCTCCCGCCACTCCTTGGGCAGCGAAGCAAGGATTTCCTGCTTTCGGGCGCGCTCACCTACGGTGAATACCTCGCCCACATAGCTGTACCGATTGGCGGCGTTCTCGTTGCACTTTTGCATTACCGTAACCTCCTGAATTCTTGATTGGTGGAGCCGACAAAGGGCTTCACGGTGGTCTTCAGCTCCTCCCTGAAGGAACCTGTTTTAATATAATTGACACGATCAAGCAGTTCTGCGGGAACGTCACAAAGCTCGTGCCCCGTATAAACCGCAATATCAAAGCCGTCGAGCAATTTCACAAGCTCGAGCAAAGCCTCTGCCTGCATCAAGGGTTCACCACCCGAGAAGGTGATCTTCTTGTTGCACACCTCTTTTTTGAGTAGAGCGGCAAGCTCTGCTACCTCCACCTCTGTGCCGCTTTTCATATCCCAAGTGGACTTGTTCTGGCACCCCTTACACCGCAGGTCACATCCTTGGAAGAATACTACGGTTCGCACCCCGGGGCCGTCCACGAGGCTTCGGTTGAATTTGATGGAATTGATGAAGACGGTCATGCACACTCACCTTCCTTTCGATAATTTTTCAAGACGGTGTCAAATTCTCCAAGAGACAGTTCCAGGAGCTTTCTGCGGAAGGCTTTGTTTGCCTTTTTGTCGGTGCGAAGCTCTGCGCGATCCTCCACGATCCGTGCCTCAAAATCGGGGATATTTCGCTGTTCCTGAATGTTTTTGCAATGGAGATAGGGATCCATGTCGTTGGCCGCTCGGATGGCGATGAATTCCTCAAAATCGATCTCGGTGACCGAGCGGATGGCATCCCTGTGATCATGCTTTACTCGCCCAAGGCCTCGCACTCGTTTGGCGGCCTCCTTGCCATTCTCCGCCATGGTAGCAAAGGTGACCCACACGCATCGCCCCCGCCCCACGTGTCCGCACTTGGCCTCGACCTTGTAATATTTTCTTGCCATAGCTGTTTCCTCCTACTTTTTTGTGCTTTCATTATCGCATATTTGAAAGAGAATGAACAGGACTGCTTTTGTCCGCCTGTCCTCTTTCCTTTTGTGCCTATATTATCGCATAGATGCCGACAAAAAAACAGGACAGGAATTGTCCTGTCCCGAGGAAAAAGTATTGATTTTTCAAAAAAAGTGTGCTATAATGAGACTGTTTCTAATGGATGTCTCCGGAGCATTGCTTAGGCTAAGCAAAGGAGGTTGATGTTATGAAACAACAAGATCAACGCTCTAGCTTAGTGGCCGGGGCGAATTTACAACGACTGATCAAGGAAGCAGGCATGACTCAGGAGCAAGCCGCGGAGAAGCTGGGCTTCAGCGAAGACCGCCATATCCGCAGGCTGATCAAGAACGGCATCACCAAGATTGACGAGATCCAAAGGATCGCGGAGATCTTCGGAGTAACGCTACGTGAAATGGTCGAGCCCCTTGATTGAGGCGTTCACCATCCTCCCTTACGGGGGGATGGTTTCTAATATGGGGGTGGCTGCGATGTTTGAGAAACTAACCTTCGCAAGTTCTAAGGAGAAAGAGGACTTTGAAAAATACAAGAGGCTGAAGGGCGTGTATCTGCATAAGCAGGTGTATGACATTTTGCTGGAAGCCAACGGCGGGGGAGTTACATATCACGAGCTTAGCTCGATCATACGCTACGATAAAAATTTAAGGGATACACTCTATATTTATCTTGCTACCATAGAAGAACAATTAAGAGTTTTATTGTTGGATAATTTTGATTTAAAGCCAAACACTCCTAAACCTAAGCAGCGTCCATCCACGCAGACATTGTGTGAAGCTCTTCTTCCTAAGCAAGATCATGAGTCATCCGAGCTTTACTTTAAGCTTCAAGCCGATTTCAAGGTTCTTATGGAAACCTGTGTAGAAAAGAAAGTTGTTACGATTTCTGAAGATGTTATGTCATTAGTCAAGAAATTGAGAAACGACGTGATGCATCATCACCTTTTAATCCTTGGAGGTGCTCACAACTTGAAGGAAGCCAAAGATAATTTTACTTCTTTTGAAAGAAAAATTGATGCTCTAATAACAATGCTACCCACCGAGTATGTGATAGGGTTTCAAAATGATATCACAGCACTGAATGGTGCACCCCCCAAAAAATTCTTAACAAAATTCTATTTGGAGGAAAACAATGGGAAACTACGAATATGTGTCTAAAGATGAGGTTCGCCCTTACGAAGAACTGTTCGAAGAAGTCTTTAGAGAAATACAGAAAGAGATAAAAAAGAAAAATGGGCTAACCTTTTCGTTCGCATTAGTTGGAAGTGCCAAAAGAAATCTTGTAGTTAGGCATCACAACAAAGGCTTTGACTGCGATTATCAGCTCTACCTTCAGAAAAACAAGCAAAAGCTATCTGAAGAAGATATAAAAAAGCTGCTTATGAAAAAGTTTGACGAAAAAATGCCGAGTGAGTTTGACTACTGTGAGGATTCCACTTCATCTATAACGATAAAAAAGAAAATAACCAAGCAAAGCAGAATTGAGTTTTCCTATGATATTGTTATAATGGACTTATGTAAAGATGCTTCCTATATTCTTCGAAAAAACGGTAGCGGTCAATATGTATGGAATCCGCTCCCCGATTTTACCTCGTTCAGTGAAGATTATAGCCAAATTGAAGGTGCTGATATGTGGGAGGACCTACGTCAATGCTATTATGACAAGAAGATAGACAAAGACGACGGACTTCAAAAGTATAAGAATAAAAAATCCTTTCAGCTTCTGCACCAAGCCGTAAAAGAAACCCTCTCGCGCTTTTGACGCAGGAGGGTTTCTCTTATTTCATAAAGGGAAATGTTTTTAAATATTCTTCTTCGGTGTATAGCTTGTTCATCATTGTATCAAAGATTAACACAACTTTTGCCGTTCCTGCTTCGTTCATTCCTGTAAATCTTAGCGGTCCATAT
>JAZNJA010000004.1:0-4733 GCA_045577755.1 Eubacteriales bacterium | reverse complement strand
CCCAAGTCTGCCCCCTCTCGTCCCTCGCCCGCTCCGGGCGGTGTAGCGTCTGCTCCCGCCGCGACCCAGCGCGTTCTGCGCCCGCTCCGCTGTTGGACCGAGGCTGTGGACAGAGTCAAGGCTACCAGCCGCATGGCGGCCTCTTTCCTGATCTCCTCCAAGGCCTACACCTCCGAGGACGGCAAGATAGTCGTCAAGCTGGACAGCGATTTCACCCGCGGCATGGTCTCCCGCGAGGGAGCCCCCGAGGCCTTGCGCGCCGCTCTGTCGGTGGGGCTGGGCCGCAAGCTGGAGATCAGCGATATTCTCTACGAGGTTGAGGATACCCGCCCGAAAAGCGACGGTTCCCTCATCGATCTGATCATTGAGGCATCCGAGGAGTAAGAAAAAGCCAAACCGTCAAGAAAAATTATTTTAAGAGGAGATATACCACTATGAGAGCAAATCTACCTAAGGGAATGGGGGGCGGCCCCCAGAATATGCAAGCTATGATCCGCCAGGCACAGAAGATGCAGGAGGACGTGGCCGCCAAGCAGGAGGAGCTGGACGCCCGCGAGTATGAGATCAAGGCAGGCGGCGGCGTGGTCACTGTCAAGATCAACGGTAAGAAGGAGGTCCTGTCCATCGACATCGCCCCCGAGCTGGTGGATCCCGACGACATCGAGACCCTGTCCGATATCCTGGTGGCCGGTGTCAACGAGGCCATCAAACGGGTGGAGGAGACCAACTCCCGCGAGATCGAGAAGATCACGGGCAGCATGGCTATGCCCGGTCTGTTCTGATATGGCTGAGTACATTGAGTCCCTGCAAAACCTGGCCGAGCAGTTCGGTAGGCTTTCGGGCGTGGGGCGCAAGAGCGCCTTGCGCATGGCCTTCTCGGTGCTGGATATGACCGACGAGGAGGCGGTGGAGTTCGCCCGCGCCATTGTGGACGCCAAGGAGAAGATTCACCTTTGCCCCGTTTGTATGAATCTCACCGACCGCGAGCTGTGCGGGGTCTGCTCTGACGGGACCCGCGACCGCTCCACCATCTGCGTGGTGTCCGACGTCAAGACCGTCATCGCCATGGAGAAGGTGCGGGAGTACCGCGGCACCTACCACGTGCTTCACGGCGTTCTTTCTCCCCTGACCGGTGTCACTCCCGACAAGCTCCGGATCAAGGAGCTTCTGGCTCGGGTAGAGCAGGAGGACGTGAAGGAGGTCATTGTGGCCACCAACGCTGACGTGGAGGGGGAGGCCACCGCCATGTACGTGGCCCGTCTGCTGCGCCCGTTGGGCATCCAGGTCACCCGCCTGGCCTTCGGCATTTCGGTGGGAGCCGACATCGAGTACACCGACGAGGTGACGCTGTTCCGTGCGCTCCAAGGGCGGCGGGACGTCTGAAATCAGAAAAAGAGCTCTTCGGGGCTCTTTTTTGTTTTGGGGATGATGGGGCGGGGGTCGAATCGCCGCGGCCGAGTGCTGACGTGAAAAAGGGGCCTCACCGTCGGTGAGGCCCCTACGTGGGACGGAATCGGAATTACTTCTGGATAAAGGTGTAGCTGCCGGGCTCCAGCTCGATCTCCAGGCACTTACCGCAGTAGCAGATCTTGCCGTCGGAGAATTTCTTCTCCACGCCGTTGACGGTATAGGTATCGGCGTCGGACAGCATGGGCAGGTACAGGGTGGCGGCCACGGGGACGGTGCACTCATAGACGAAGCCGTCGGTGGTATCCCAGTTGGAAACGATCAGGCCGTTGACCGACTCGAAGGAGGTCTTCGCCCACTTGATCAGCTCCTGACCTGCGGGGATCTCCTCGGGCGCTCTGGTATCGGGCTTGGGCTGGAGGATGGGATGAGCGAAGCCGGGGGCATCCTCGGTGGTCTCGATGCCCGCGACGTGGCGGTACATCCACTCCTGGATCGCGCCGTAGGCATAGTGGTTAAAGGAGTTCATAGCCACGTTACCGAAGCCCGTGGCCTTGGTGTAGGAATTCCAGCGCTCCCAGATGGTGGTGGCACCCTGGTAGATGCTGTACAGCCAGGAGGGATTCTCGGTCTGAAGGAGCAGGGAGTAGGCCAGGTTATTCTCACCGTGCTCGGCCAGTACCTCGCACAGGATGCAGGTGCCCACAAATCCCGTGGAGAGTTTGTAGCCATTGTCGATGATCTTCTGCTTCAGGGCGGCTACGGCGGCGGGGACGCGGTCCTCGTCCAACAGCCCGATGCGCAGAGCCAGGAGGTAGCCGCACTGGGTGCGGTTCTCGGGATTCAGGTCACCGTCGGCATCGCAGTAGAGGGTACGGAAATGGTCGCGGACCTTCTGATAGGTGGCCTTGTAATGCTCGGCGCGGTCAGTCTTACCGACGGCCTTCGACATGGCCTCCATGTACAGACAATCCAGGGCGTAGTAGGCTACGCAGATGAGACGGGCGTCGGTGGGCTCGTAGGCCAGCCAGTCGCCGTAATGCGGATTGGGGGCGTTCATGCCCGAAGCCTCCAGCCAGCCCATATACTTCTCCATGGACTCGTAGTGCTCGCGGATGATGGTCACGTCGCCGTACATCTTCCACATGGTATAGGGCACGATGATGCCTGCGTCGCTCCAGGCGGCACCGCCGAAGCCCACCACGCGGACGGTAGGAATGACGTCGGGATACACACCGGCCTCGTTCTGGGAGTCACGGGCATCCTGCAGCCACTTGTGGAAGAAGCCGTCTACCATGGCGTTGTAGGCGGCGGTGCAGCAGAAGGCTTGGGTGTCACCCGTCCAGCCCAGGCGCTCATCGCGCTGCGGGCAGTCGGTGGGGACCGACAGGTAGTTGCCGCGCTGACCCCAGATGATGTTGGAGATGAGCTGATTGACCACGGAGTGGGAGGTCTCCATCTTACCCGTCTCGCGGGTAGCGGAGCCGATGACGGGGCAGGCCAGCTGGGTGAACGTTACATCCTCGGTGGCGGAGATCTCCAGGTAGCGGAAGCCGAAGAAGGTGAAGGTGGGGCAGTAGTACTCGCCTGCCTCGTCGCCCTTCAGGACGTAGTAGGCCTTGGCCTTGGCGGAGCGGTAGTTGATGGTATAGACAGAGCCCTCGGGGTTATCGTTGCCGCGGGACTCAAGGCCCGAATCGTTGAGCATCTCGCCCACGCGGATCTGCACCGAGGTGCCCTTGGCACCCTTGACGGTGAAGGTAGGCCAGCCTACCATGTTCTGACCCAGGTCGATGACGGCGGTCTCGCCCTTGGAGAGGACGAAGCTGTCCTCACCCTCGGTCTCGCGCACTACGTGGATCTTGCCGTAATCCGAGCCGTTGTCCTCGGTGCCGTTGTAGACCGTGACGGTCTTGGGCTTGCGGGTGAGTCCCTCGCGGACCATAATGGTAGGGCCTACTTGGGGAGATACAAAAATATCGTAATGCTCGGTGGTGACGGCATCCCAATTCACGCAGTTGCAGCCCTTGGACAGGCCCTTCAGGGTGGGGAAGTTGGCGTCGTACAGCTCGCCGTCCCAGATGTCGGAGGCACGGATGGCGCTACCCCAGGCGGCCTGCCAGGTATCGTCGGTGTACAGGACCTTCTGGCCCTCTCCGTCCACCAGGTGGATGGCGGCCAGCAGGGAAATGTGGGTCTCACCGTAGGTGCCCAGGGAGATGCGGCCGTTCCACCAGCCGGGGGCCACGGCAATCAGTAGGGTATTCTCCCCCTCCACAAGGTAGGGAGCCAGATCGTAGGAGTAGTACAGCACACGCTCGCGGTAGTCGGTCCAGCCGGGCTTCATCTCGTCGAAGACCTCCGTGCCGTTCTCGTCCAGCCGGCCTACGCGGCGGCCGTTGGCCCAGATATCGAACACGCCCAGGGCGGTGGCATCCACGCGGGCGGCCTTCAGCCCCTCCACGGTGAACTGCTTGCGGAACAGGGCGATCCCGCCCACGTCAGCGATGGGGGCGAATTGATCGGAGCGGCCCAGGGCATTCTCCCAGGGGTTCTTTTTCTCGGTATCCACAGGGGTGGGGTTTGCGTAGGTGATCCAGCGGCCCAGACCGTTGGTCATGTAATCCTTACTCATGGTATCATATTCCTTTCCTGTCGGCTGCCGTCGGGCGGCGTACCTTCGGGGATAGTATACCATAAATAGCAGTATATTGCAAGGTCTTTTGTGAAGAAAAACTGTTTTTGGGAGATTTTTTTGCTGAAAACGAGAATACCGCCCCCACGAAGGCTACGTGGAGGCGGCGGGGTGGAGGCGCGGATCAGAGCAGCCCTCGTATCAGGAACGCCCAGACCAGCTCAAAGGCAATGAACATCCCGAAGGAGGACAGGATCACGGCGGTGATGGCACGGCCGCGGCCCCATCTTTTGCGGACACAAATCATACCCAGGGTCAGAGCGGCGATCCCACACAGGAATTCGGAGACGAGATAGGTGATGCCTCCCAGGATCAGAAAGCCCCAATTGCCCTTCGCGCTGAGGGCGACCAGAATGAGCATGAGGACGGTGGGAGTGAGGGAGAGGAGGAGGGTAAGGGTGGGGAGGATGCGGGAGGCTTTGGAGGTCATGGCGAGCTCCTTTCGTGGGAAATGAAAAGTGCAAAATGAAAAATTGGGAGGCGAGGGTGCTTCAAATTTGGGTTTATCGAACTGTTTGACGGATGGGAAATGCATTTTTGGGGTAACGGGCGACCACATAGGGTCGCCCCTACAAACCGCCTTATAATAATTTAAAACCCGAAAAGTTATTGTCAAACAAAGAAATACGCC
>JAZNJA010000003.1:0-2230 GCA_045577755.1 Eubacteriales bacterium | reverse complement strand
TATCGAACACCCGAAGGGTGTATATCGACAAAAACTCCGGGTCGATATGTCCCTTCGGGACTCGATATGTGCCTTGTAGCACTCGATATATCCCTTCGGGATTCGATATGCCCCCTGCGGGGGCGTGTCGGGCTTCGCCCGCTAAACCCCAATTTCACGCAATCAGAACGGCCAACCAATCCCCATCAATCCAACACGCCGTGGGGCAGTCCCAGGGCCATAGGTGCTTCGCGCTCATACTTGGTGGTCAGCTCCAGATATCCGCCCTCTTTGACGGCGCGCTCAAAGCCCGTCAGGACCTCCAGGACGTGGAGAGTCTGCTGATAGGAGGCTCTGGGACGGCGGCCTGCCTTCAGGGCGGAGGCCATCTCGGCCAGGCCCAGGGCGCGGGAGTTCTCGGGGTAATCAAAGCAGAGAGGGATCTCCTTGTCGCCCTCTTCGGGGGTGTGCAGGATCACGGGGCCGCCGAAGCAGTTGGGATCGGGCACGCGAAGGGTACCCTTGGAGCCGTAGATCTCAATGATGGGCAGTCTGGCTCCCCAGATGTCAAAGGACATGAGGATGGAGGCACAAGCACCCGACTCGAACTCCATGGTGCCGTAGTAGGAGGTAGGGACGTCCACGGTGATGATCTCGCCGTTATGCTCCTTGCAGGTGCAGGTGCGCTCCTTGAAGGGGGTGGCGACCATACCGCCCAGACGCTTGACCCCGCCCAGGAGGTTGACCAGGGCGGTGACGTAGTAGGGACCCATATCCAGCATGGGGCCGCCGCCGTGCTTGTAGTAGAACTCGGGGTCGGGATGCCAGGACTCGTGGCCGTGGCAGGTCATGAAGGCGGTGGCGCCCACCACCTCGCCGATGGCTCCCTCGTCGATGAGCTTGCGGCAGGTCTGGATGCCCGCGCCCATGTAGGTGTCGGGGGCGCCTGCGATCCAGAGGCCCTTTTCCTCGGCGAGCTTGACCAGCTCCACGCCCTCCTCCCAGGTGGCGCCCAGGGGCTTCTCGGAGTAGACGGGCTTGCCCGCCAGCAGGGCGGCCTTGGTGACCTCGAAGTGCTCGTAGGGGCGGGTGATGTTGAGCACCACGTCCACCTCGGGGTCGGCGAAGAGCTCGTACATATCGTTATAGAGCTTGGGGATGTTGTACTTCTTGACGGCGTTCTCTGCCCGCTCGCGGATGAGGTCGCAGACACCGATGATCTCGATGTCCTTGAAGCGGTTGGTGATGTTCTCCAGATAAATGCCCGAGATGGCGCCGACGCCTACGAAACCGATTCTTGTCATGTCATGATCCTCCGTTCAGTTACTATCAGTACATTTTCGCGTTGTTCAGGTACTTGTCCACGGTCAGCCCATGCTTCTCGTTGTACTCCTTGCCACCGGCGGCCCAGACCAGGCCTCGCTCCATGAGGACGGCGGCATTGGGGGAGTTCTCGAAGACGTCGTCGTGGTGGCCCAGAGAGTTGTAGAACACGCGGCCGACGCCCCAGTACTTGGTCCAGACCACGGGCATATCCACGGGCTTGTTGGAGGCGTGGTAGTAGTTGACCAGGGGGAAGCGGGTGGAGGCCAGGACCTCGACGGCGGGGTCGATGTGGAGGTAGTAATGCTCGCTCTTGACGGTGAAATCCTCCAGGCCCTCCACGATGGGAGAGGAGCCGCGGCGGACGTTGACGGTATACTCCACGCCGTCGCCGCCGGGATGGCTGACCCACTGGCCGCCGGTCATGAACTGCCACTCGGTGTCCATGCGGAAGGCGTCGCACATACCGCCGTGACAGCCGGCCAGACCCACGCCCCGGGCCACGGCCTCGGAGATGTTGCGGGAGTACTGCCCCTCCATGGTGCCCATGGTCCAGCAGGCCACGATGAGGTCGTAGGTCAGGAGCTTGTCAAGGTCAGCGAAGCATTCGTGGTTATCATAGATCTCGGCGGAGATGCCGTTTCTCTCCAGCATCTCGGCGAATCGCTTGGAGGTCAGCTGTGGCTCGTGTCCGTCCCAGCCGCCTTGGAAGATAAGGGCTTTTTTCATGGTGGGGACTCCTTTTCTGTGTGTTTATTTGGTTTTTTGGAATTCAAATTTGGGTTTGGCGAACTGTTTGACGGATGGGAAATGCATTTTTGGGGTAACGGGCGACCACATAGGGTCGCCCCTACAAACCGCCTTATAATAATTTAAAACCCGAAAAGTTATTGTCAAACAAAGAAATACGCCTGTAGGGGCGGCCCTG
>JAZNJA010000002.1:0-2904 GCA_045577755.1 Eubacteriales bacterium | reverse complement strand
GGACGGCGGAAAACACTTGAGGGCAAATGGGATCTTTGGAGTTTGGCACGAAAGGCTCCCCCTCTGGGGGAGCTCCCGCCGCAGGCGGGTGAGAGGGCACACCCATGGGTCAGCACGAACCAACAGCCCGCTAAACCCCAATTTGAATCATTCAATCTCCATCAAACAAGTCCTTCTCTCAAAAAGTCCAGAATATCCGCCACCACGCGGTCGTGGCTGGCGTCGTTGAGGATCTCGTGGCGGTAACCGTCGTAGAGACGGCAGGTGACGGGATGCCCCGCCTTTTGGAGCCTTGCGCAGACCGTCTCCACCCCCTTACCGAAGTCACCCACGGGATCGTCGTGACCCGAGACCAGCAGGATGGGCAGGCCTGTAGGAAGGGACTTGAACCACGCCCCGCGGTTGGAATCCTTGGTAAGGCGGATAAGGTCCCCCATGGCGGATACGGTAAACTTATAGTTGCAGAAGGGGTCGTTTGCGTACTTTTCCCGCACGCCGCCGTCCTTGGTGAGCCAGGCGCGGGGGTCGCTGTCGCCGTCGTCGAACCTCTTGTTGTAGCCACCGAAGGCCACTTTGTCGATGAAGGGGGAGATATGGCGGGGACCCTTACAAGCCTTGATGATGCCGATGAGAGCCAGACCCACCCCCGCGATGGGGTTGGGGCCGCCCGTGCCCATGATGATGAGCTTATGGGGCTTCACGTACTTCTCGGCGGCCAGGCGGGCGATGAAGGAGCCCATGCTGTGGCCCATGAGGACGTAGGGGAGGTCCCCTCCATACTCGGCGCGGACGGCATCCGAGAAGGCCTTGACGTCGCGGAGCAGGAGATCATGGCCGCCCTTTTCGGCGATGAAGCCCAGCTCGGAGGGGTCGGCGGCGGTATTTCCGTGGCCCAGGTGGTCGTAGCCGCAGGTGACGTAACCCGCCTCGGCCATCTCCCGCATGAAGGTATCGTAGCGGGCGATATGCTCGGTCATGCCGTGGAGAACGTGGAGAACTCCGATGGGAGTCTTGTCGGGGAAATAAACTTTTCCCGCAAGGTCGTGGATGCCATCGGACGAGGGAGCTTTGAACTCGATGATCTTCATGGTGGTACCTCCTTAAAAGGCGCGGCAGGCGGAGACGGCTCTGTGCCAGCCCTCCAATAGGTTGGCGCGTTCGGTCTCGCTCATGGCGGGTGTGTAGGTCATGCCCCCCTCACCGCCGCAGAGGGTGTCGGCGGGGGACTCGAAGAAGCCCACGGCCATGCCTGCCAGGGCGGCGGCGCCCCAGGCGGTGGCTTCAGCGGTGGCGGGGCGGAGGACGGGGAGATTCGAAATATCGCTCTGGAACTGCATGAGGAGCTTGTTATTGGAGGCGCCGCCGTCGGCCTTCAGGGAGGTGATACTCCCCGCGCCGAAGGCGGTCATGTCGGCCTGCATGGCGGCGATGACGTCCTCGGTCTGGTAGGCGATGGACTCCAGGGCCGCGCGGATGATGTGGTCGCGGCCGCTGCCTCGGGTCAGCCCCAGGATACTGCCGCGGGCGTTCATGTCCCAGTAGGGGGCGCCCAGGCCCGTAAAGGCGGGGACGACGTAGACGCCGCCGCTGTCTTTGACCTTGGAGGCGAAATACTCGCTGTCGCGGCTGTCGGTGATGAGCTTCATCTCGTCGCGGAGCCACTGCACCACGGCACCGCCCACGAAGACGCTTCCCTCCAGGGCGTAGCGGAGGGACTCACCCTTGCGGGTGGCGGCGACGGTGGTCAGCAGGTCGTGGCCGCTCATGACGGGCTCGTCGCCCGTGTGGGTCAGAAGGAAGCAGCCTGTGCCATAGGTGTTCTTGGCCTGGCCCTTCTCAAAGCAGCCCTGGCCGAAGAGGGCGGCCTGCTGGTCACCCGCGATCCCCGCCACGGGGATGGAGGCACCCATGATGGAGGCCTCGCCGTAGACCTCGGAGGAGGACTTGATGGCGGGGAGCATGGCGCGGGGAATATCCAGGAGTTCCAGCATGGTATCGTCCCAGTCCCCTGTACGGAGATCCATGAGCATGGTGCGGGAGGCGTTGGTGACGTCGGTGACGAAGACCCGGCCCTCGGTGAGCTTCCAGGTGAGCCAGGTGTCCACGGTGCCGAAGAGCAGCTCCCCCGCCTCGGCGCGCTCACGGGCGCCCTCGGTGTTGTCCAGGATCCACTTGAGCTTGGTGCCGCTGAAGTAGGGGTCTAGACGCAGACCCGTGCGCTCTCGGATGAGGTCGGCGCACCCCTTTCGCTCCAGATCGGCGCAGGTCTCCGAGGTACGGCGGCATTGCCAGACAATGGCGTTACACAGGGGCTTGCCCGTCTTCTTATCCCAGACCACCACGGTCTCGCGCTGGTTGGTGATCCCCAGGGCGGCGATCTCCTCGGGGTCGATGCCGCTTCCCGCGATGCATTCGGTCATAGCGGCGTACTGGGCGGCATAGATGGCCATGGGGTCGTGCTCCACCCAGCCGGGCCTCGGGTAAATCTGGGGGAACTCATGCTGGGCCGAGGCGACGGTGCGCCCCTGTCGGTCAAAGAGGATAGCGCGGGCGGAGGTGGTGCCTTCGTCCAGAGCGAGGATATATTGCTTCACGGTGGGCCTCCTTTCGGGGGTGAGGCGTTTATATTTTTATATATTATACAATATATTTACGGAAATTGCAATATATTTGGTGGATTTTCTATGGCGAAGTTGAAAAAATCACGGAAGGACGAGTGCCGTTTGGAGGTGGCAGAGCCGTTTGGAAGGGGGGGAGTTGGATTTTTCAAATTTGGGTTTGACGGGCTGTTTGACGGAGCAAAAAGGCTATTTGTGGGTGGCGGGCGGCCACATAGGGCCGCCCCTACAGGTCACCTGTTAGTAAGCCGAAGCCTTCAAAGGTCTTGTCAAACAAAGAAATATG
>JAZNJA010000001.1:0-11655 GCA_045577755.1 Eubacteriales bacterium | reverse complement strand
AGTCTAATCCCTCGCAGATCTCGGCTACCTTGAATACAAAATCATCTTCCGGAATACAAATCCCTAAATTTAACGGCAAAACTACTTGACTTTTCTCTCTCATTGTTGTATAATTACCTCGCTTTCTTGTAGGTTTTTTGTAGCAATTAAATTATACAACAAAGCAAGCGGATGTTCAAGCCCTTTCGGTTTTGAACAACCGCTTTTTTTGATTTTTGGGGGAGTTAATGACTCAGCCCCTGTTTATGGTGGAGACCGCGGCGCGAGCGCCGCAGGAATCTGAACCACGCCCCGCAAGCGGGGCAGCAAGCTGCCCTCCGCTCCCGATGGTCGCTACAGAGTGGAGATCTTCTTTCATACTTGCAGCTTGCACATGGCTTCTCATCCAAACCATCTCCACCAAAAACAAAACAGAGCCGATAAATCGACTCTGTTTGTTTATGGTGGAGACAGTTGGAATCGAACCAATGACCTCATGCATGTCAAGCATGCGCTCTAACCAGCTGAGCTATGCCTCCGCAACGGATGGTATTATACCATATGCGGAGGGATTTGTCAAGGGGTTTTTGAAAAATTTTTTAAGTTTTTTTGCGCTTTAGAAATCGCGCTGTCGTTTTGGATCAGATAAGGAGGGGCTCAGGAAATGATCCCGTATTCGTACACGACCGTAGAGGAGGATATAAGCTCCGAGCTCATGTAGGCATACCGAAGCTCCTTTGTCATCTCGCCGTATTCATTGTATTCGTATGAATGGACTGTGGTGATATCGTCCTCGTCGGAGGTGATGGTGGTGCGGATAAGGTTACCTCTCTCGTCGTAATCATATTCGATCACGTTGCTCATAGATGCGGAACCGTCCGTAGAGCATAAGTAGCTTTTGATCTTTTGGTCCTTCTCGTTGTACTCGTACACGTAATCACGGGTCAGCTCCTCGTTGCGGTAGTGACGCTCACGGACCATATTGCCGCGCTCATCCGTGATCCTTTCCAAACGGGTCACAGTCGCCTCGTTTTTGTATTCTGTCAGGACTGTGTAGCTTCCGTTCTCGCCGTAGTTGTAGGTAGTGACCGAATCCGTGCTTTCTTCTTTGGAGATGCGCCCGAGCGCGTCGTACTCGGTGCGTACCTCTTCTGCGGGTTTATCGCTGTCATAGGCGGTGTACCTCCGAATGACGCGACCTTGTTCGTCGTATTCATAGGTGTTCGTCCAACCGGCAGAGGGTACTTCGTCGAACGTATATTTTTCTTGCGTGACAAGACCGTTTTCGTTGTAGGTGTAGACCTTCATGTCGGTTCCTCTGCCGTCCAGATAGTTTCTTTCTCTGACGAGCAGACCGTTCTCATAGGTGTATTTGGTACGATACGTTTCGTTGCCCTCTGCATCGTAGACCGTTTGCTTCATGAGGCCTCGCTGCTCCTTGGCGGTCTCGGTAACGGCTTCGGTCGTTTCCTCCGCCGTCGTATCGGTAGGCCGTGTCCCCACGGGCGGTGTGATCCCGCCGGGGCCTCCGCGTCCTGCCAGCACGATAGCCGTCAGGACACCCAAGGCCACGACAACGGACACCGCCGCCGCGAACCACCCGCTGGAGGTGATCCTTTTCCACGCGGCGCGCGGGGAGGCTTGGGGAAGCAGGACCGCCCCGTTGTCAGGCAGCTCGCTTTCCAGGATATAGCTCGCACGGATATCGTTCAATCCGCGCAAAATAGTCGTGGATCGTTTCATACAGGAAATCCCCTTTCTGTAAGATGCTCCCTCAGCCGCTCCCGCAGTCGGTGGAGCTTGACCGAGGTGTTGTTTGTCGTCAGCCCGTAGGCCTGTGCCAGCCTGGACACGGGGTAGAGGTGCCAGTACCGTCCCACGAAGAGCTTGCGGTCGGCGGGCTCCAGACTGTCCAGAAACTCGTCCAGAGCGGCGGTCAGGGCGGTCACGTCCTCTTCCTCCGGCAGGGCGCAGTCGGCCAACTCGTCCAGAGCCACGTCATACTCCCGATTCCGCTTCAGGCGGGTGATCGTCCGCAGGCGGTCGATGGACAAATGCCGCACCAGCCGTCCCAGATAGACCTTCAGGGAAGGGGGATCCTGAGGCGGGATGCTGTTCCAGGCCTTGAGCCAGGTATCGTTGACACACTCCTCCGCGTCGAGAGCGTTTTGCAGGATGCTCATGGAAATACCCGTCACGTACGTGCCGTACTTGACCGAGGACTCCTTGATGGCATCCTCGTTGCGGGCGAAATACAGGGCTATGATGTCTCTGTCTTCCATAGTACATCCTCCTTTCGTGTAAATTGAGGAGCGCGCGCCGACCCCTCTACTTACATTACCGACGTTCGGAGGGGAATCTTACAGGTTTTGGGGAATTTTTTTGAAAAAAGCGGATTGACAATGGATCATTCGCGTGATATAATAGGCGCAAGGGACAAATGCTCGTCGTTTGTCGGAATCGGAAACGGTTCCCGTAGGTCTGCCGACCTTGAAAAAGGTAACGGTGGCGGTGACTTCCTCTGTGAATAACAGGGAAGCGCAAATCTTTTTCCTTCCCTGATGCTCTGCAAGGGGGAGGTGATGCTTTGATGTATGTTACCTGGTACGAGCTGATTGAGTTTATCATGGCTCTCATCACGCTGGCATTCGTCATCATGTCTTACTTAAACAGTAAAAAAAGATAACCGCCCAACCCTTCCAAAGTTCGCGGTTATCTTTTAACTAAAACCGAGGAAGCACCGTCATCGGTAGCTCCTACGCCTTTATTATAACGGATTTTCTTCGGTTTGTCAATACCTTTCCGATAATTTGCTCCCGCAAGGGAGTTTTTTTGTTACCGAAAAGCAGGCGCGCCAAAAGACACGCCTGCCTGTAGGTGAACTCTTACGCCCAGCTCATGGTCGTAGGCTTCTCCTCGAAGATGCAAACGCCCTTCAGGAAAGCCACGGCCTTGGAAAGACCCTCGTCGATGGTCATGATGCTGTCCTCGTGCTCGATGGACAGGACCTTATCGTAGCCGCAGAGGCGGAGGTTGGAGATCATGTCTCTCCAGTAGGTCTCACCGTTGCCGTAGCCCACGGTGCGGAAGATCCAGGAGCGGTTCAGCTCGTCGGAGTAGTGCTTGGTGTCCAGCACGCCGTTGGCGGCGGTGTTGTACTTGTCGATCTTGGTGTCCTTGGCGTGGACGTGGTAGATGGCGCCCTTCAGCTCGCGGATAGCGGCCACGGGATCCATGCCCTGCCAGACCAGGTGAGAGGGATCGAAGTTGGCACCAATGACGGGACCGACAGCCTCGCGGAGGCGGAGGAGGGTGGCGGGATTGTAGACGCAGAAGCCGGGGTGCATCTCAAAGGCGATGTGGGGGACGTTGTGAGCCAGGGCGAAGGCGCCGGCCTCCTGCCAGTAGGGAATGACCTTCTCGTTCCACTGCCAATCCAGAATGGCCAGGAAGTCCTCGGGCCAGGGGCAGGTGACCCAGTTGGGGTACTTGGCCCCCTCGTGGTCGCCGGGGCAGCCCGAGAAGGTGATGACGGTATCCACGCCCATCTTCTCGGCCAGCAGGACCGCGTTGCGGAAGTCCTTGTCGAACTGGGCGGCGATGGCCTTGTCGGGGTGGAGGGCGTTACCGTGGGCGGCCAGCGCGCAGACCTCCACGTCGTACTTCTTCAGGGTGGCCATGAACTCGTCGTACTTGGCGGGGTCGGCCAGCAGCTCCTCGGGGTTGCAGTGAGCCTTGCCGGGGTAACCGCCCGCGCCCAGCTCAACGGTGTGGACGCCCAGACCCGTCAGGATCGAGAGGGTCTCGTCCAGGGACTTGGAGCCGTACAGGTTGGCTAAAACACTCAGTTTCATTGTGGTGATGTTCCTTTCAGTTGTAGATCAGTCGAAGTAGTAGGGCTGCCCCGTCTTGGCGGACTCGTAGATGCCCTCCAGGATGCGGGTGACGGTGTAGGCCTGCTCGGGCAGGACGCAGGGATCGGTGTCGTTGACCACGGCGTTGATCCACTGGGCCGCCTCCATGGAAGCGGGATCGCCGGCGTTGGCGCCCTCGTAGAAGGCCGCGCCCTGGGGATTCAGGTTGGGTCTCAGGAGGTACTGGGCGTTGTTGCGGATGCCGTTGATGCGGACGCCGTCGTACAGGTCGCCGCCTGCCTTGGTACCGCAGATGAGGGTGGTCGCCTCGCGGACGTCCAGCATATTGAGGGCCCAGGCCGACTCCAGATTGATGGTGGCGCCGTTCTCCATGACCACGAAGCCGAAGGCGGAGTCCTCCACGGTGAACTTCTCGGGATCCCAGTTGCCCCAGGCGTTGCCCTGGTTGGTGTCCTTGTTGAGCTTGTGGTAGGTGGTGCCCACGCAGTACTTGGGCTTGTAGTTGTCCATGATCCAGAGGGTCAGGTCGAGGGAGTGGGTACCGATGTCGATCAGAGGACCGCCGCCCTGCTCGTACTCGTTGAGGAATACGCCCCAGGTGGGAACGGCTCTGCGGCGGAGGGCGGTAGCCTTGGCGTAGTAGATGTCACCGAAGGTGCCGTCCATAGCCTCCTGCTTGAGGTACTGCGCGCCCATGGACTGGCGGGACTGGTAGCCGATGGTCAGCTTCTTGCCGCTTCTCTTCTGGGCATCCAGCATCTTCTTGGCCTCGACGGAATTGATGGCCATGGGCTTCTCGCACATGACGTGCTTGCCTGCGTCCAGAGCGTCCACGGTGATGAAGCTGTGGGAGCGGTTGGGGGTGCAGACGTGGACCACCTCGATGGACTCGTCGGCCAGAAGCTCCTTGTAGTCCTCGTAGACCTTGGCGTCGGGGGTGCCGTACTTGGCGCGGGCGGCCTCGGCGCGCTCGATGACGATGTCGCAGAAGGCCACCATCTGCACGTTGGGGAGCTTGGCGAGGGAGGGCATATGCTTACCGTTGGCGATACCGCCGCAACCGATGATACCGACTTTTACGATTCTCTTTTCTGCCATGACGTTGTTCTCCTTTTGTTATGAACAAATATGTAGCCGCTTATACGGCCGCCGCCGATGTGGCGGATACCCACATTTTACCGCATTTTTGAGGGATTTTCAATGGGTTTGGGGCGGTTTTTGGAAGTTTGGCGGGTTGCACAAAACGGGGGCGGGGGTTTTGGGCGAAATGGCGGTTGACGGTGGGGTGAAATCGTGTTATAATGTGGATATACGGTAGGATTCTGCATGGTCTGTATCAGACTGCCGAAAAGGAGGAAAGCTCATGAAGAAGCACAATAAAATCATACTGATGGTTCTTGTAGCCGCCATTTCTCTTATGTCGTTGAGCGCGCTGGTTGAGTTTGCTGCTTTTTCGGAGTATTACGATATGGTTGGCCATGAAGCGTATTTTTCGCCCTTGAAATATGGAGAGATCTATTCGATATATTTCAAGTATAACGAAAAATGGATCATTGGGAATACGCCGCAAGAGATCATGGAACGATACGGCGAGTTTGATTCCGGACCGGTCAAAGCAACGAATGCCAACGGTTCTTCACATTACGTTCTTGTGGATTTTTGGGCGACGAAGTATGTGATGTACATACGTTTTGAAAATAACGTTGCGGTTGAGATCTCCCGGGATGATCTGTATTGAGGTCTGATTCCCCCGGAGCTTGTTGTCCCCCTCCCCGCGGAGGGGGATTTTTCTCCTTTTCCTATATTTTTCCTTTCACCCCTTGCAAAATTCCTCATTTCATGCTATACTGTACTCAACAAAAGCGCTGAAAGTGTCGTTAATGAGTTAACACTCTGTGACGGATGTTATAATAGAATTATGGAAAACCGTTCAAAGTATAACCATGAATGATGGAGGGCTATTATATGAAACGAACGCTTGCTATTATGATAACACCATTGATATTTCTGGCTTTTATCGGTTGTATTTTTCTGGGGATTGCTTTATCACATTCTTTTTCGAAGCAAGGAGAAACATCTATCACGACCATTGAGCCATCAATGGGCACCTTTGTGATTCCCGAAATTACATCGGAGCTTACTACGGAACCTGTCACCGAGCTGATTGACCCTGTAAAATACTACAACTGGTATTGGTATACGGATAATTGGTCAATTCCGGATAACGAAAATCCTGCCTGTGAAACCTTTGATGAGTATAACGCGTTTATCCATCACTTTAGCCAAGCGCTCCCGGAGAATTTCATCACCTATGATGATCTTGCCGACATTGGGGCGTTCGATCTCTTTGTCATGGTCGGCAGTGGAGGTTTTCAAGCATATGGCTACGAAGTGCGTCCGTCAGAGACGTTTGCCATAGCCATAAACATTTTCCATATGGCCGATGGAGAATCCTCGGAAATAAGCGATCAACACGATCCTCCCCGTTTGTATATTCCGTCATCCGATGAGGATACCTCGGATATGCGTACAAGTATACATACCGTTACGACTGTCCGTCTGCATAATGCCGATTATCTCTACGGGAATAATGGGGAGCTTATCCATATTATTACCTATATTGACGGATATCAGATTACCATAAAAGGGGCAAGCATTTATGACGGAGAGGAGTTTCATCGATGTTCCATGAGCGATTACGATCTCTCCAATGAGAATTTTATTACGCTACTTTTATTGGGCGCTGAACGGGAGGCTGTTGAAAAAGCTTTTTGGGAACTTATTCAATAAAGCCATTTTTTCAAGTCCTCTTGCAAAATTCCCACGTTCGTGCTATACTGTACTCAACCAAACCCCCGAAAGGAGTTTCCACATGAAAAACACCCGCATCGGACTTTTGATCCTGTCCGTCCTCCTCTGTATTGCTCTGGGCGTAGCCTTTACCGCCTGCGACAGCGGAGGCACCCCCGCAGACACCACCGTGGCTGACACCGCCGCTCCCACCGAGCCCGAGACCACCGAGGCTCCCACCGATACCCCCACCGAGCCCGAGACCACTGAGGCTCCTACCGAGGCTCCCACCGAGCCCGAGGAGACCGAGCCTCCCATCGTGGACGTGATGGTGGGCGAGACCCTGGACGCACCCCACGCCACCCAGTTCACCGTGTCCAACGTCTTCGCAAACGATATGGTCGTCCAGAGAAACGAGCACATCCGCGTCTGGGGCTGGGCCGACGCCTCCCAGAACGGCAAGAAGGTCACGGGCGAGTTCAAGGGTATGTTCGCCGAGGCCATCATTGAGGACGGCGCGTGGGAGATCACCTTCGGCGCCCGCATGGAGGCCTCCGCCGAGCTTGGCCACACCATGAAGATCTATGCCGACGGCGTGTCCTACGAGTTCACCGACGTGCTGGTGGGTGACGTCTACATGGTCATGGGTCAGTCCAACTGCGCCTACACCGTCCAGAACCACCACCTTTACGTCAATACCCCCGACAAGGGCGGCAAGGACGTGCTGGACTACAACGCGCCCATCCGCATCCACTACAACTCCCAGATGCAGACCCAGGGCTACCCCAAGTGGGGCACCGAGGAGGTCTGCCTTGAGGTCAAGTCCGGCTCCACCTGGCAGAGGGCTGACAGCTATGCCGATATCCAGAACTTCACGGCCATCGGCTATCTTTTCGCCCACAATTACGTGAAGCTCACCGACAGCAAGGTGCCGATTGGTCTGATCGAGATCGACGGCAACGGCCGTCCCCTGGGTGCCTTCATGAGCAACCAGGTGGCCACCGAGAAGGGGACCGACCGCTACGACGCGACCAAGGGCTACTACGTCACCACGGGCGTCAACGGCGACGCGGGCCGCTACCTCTACAACTGCTACATGTACCCCTTCGAGCGCTACGCCATCGCGGGTCTGATCTGGTACCAGGGCGAGAGCGATCTCCTCCAGGCCAACGCCCGGGTCTACACCGAGAACTTCTCGGCTCTCATGACCTACATGAGAGGGACCCATAACCTCGTCAACCAGGACTTCCCCGTCTACTACGTGGAGTTCCCCACCATCTACCAGCGGCCCGCGGGCTTCACCGGCCAGTGGCACTACATGGACGTGGGCCTGATCCGCGCCGTCATGGGTGAGATCCAGCGTGTGCTTCCCAACAGCTACCAGATCGTCTCCACCGACCTGTGGAGCGACGATACCTTCTTCAATAACCTCCACCCCAACTGCAAGTTCGAGCAGTCGGAGCGTATCGCCACCCTGGCCGCCGCCCTCAACGGGGAAGCGGGCAAGACCGTGGAGCAGGGCAACGGCCCCATCCTGGTGAGCATGGAGGTGCTGGAGGGCGGTAAGAAGGCCATCCTGACCTACGAGAACGTGGGCGAGGGCCTGAAGACCTCCGACGGCGGCACCGAGGTCAAGGGCTTCTGTATCTACCGTAAAAACTGCTCGGTCAACAGCCGCAGTGAGGTCACCGCCACCATTACTGCCCCCAACCAGATCACGGTGGAGTGCACCGCCTCCATCTCGGGTCTGGCCTACAACGCCGTGACCTACAACGTCTACGGCGTGGACGTCAACCTCTGCAACAGCGAGGGTGTCCCCGCGGGCGCGACCATCATTCTGAAGGATGCCGATTGAGGCTCTGCCGATCCCTAAAAAAAAGCCTCCCTGTCCGTACGGATGAGGGAGGCGTTTTTGTAGCCTGGGCAGAATGGCATTGGCCGCGGGGCGGTGACTTGCTCCCGCCGTCTCCGTGCTGAGAGAAAACACGGAAACCGCCTCCCCGTCCCGGATCGGATGGGGAGGCGGTTTATCCATATTCTCTTACTTCAGACCCAGCACGGCACCGCCGATGATGCCGGCGTCGTTGCCAAGAGCGGCGATGCGGATCTCGGTGCCCTTGACGATACCCTGGCCGTAGACCTCAGCGTGGATCAGAGGGACCAGCATATCCAGCAGGTAATCGCCCTCGCCGGACACGCCGCCGCCGATGGACAGCACCTCGGGCTGGAAGATGTTGATGATGTTGGTCAGACCCTGGGCCAGGTAGTGGACGTACTTCGCGACCACCTCGGCGCCCGCCTCGTCACCCTGACGCTTGGCGTCAAAGGCGGTACGGCCCGAGACCTTGCCCGCGGCGGCCACCATATCGGCCATGATGGTCTTTCTGCCCTGTGCCTCACACTCGGCCAGCTTCTCGGCGGTCATACGGATCAGCGCGGTAGCCGAGCTGTAGGCCTCCCAGCAGCCCTTACGGCCGCAGCCGCATTGGACGCCGTCTACCTCGATCACGATGTGGCCCAGCTCGCCGCCGGCGTAGTTGAAGCCGGAGATGACCTTGCCGCCGAGGATGATACCGCCGCCCACGCCGGTGCCGAGGGTGATCATGATGGAGGAGGAGGTACCCTTGGCGGCACCCGCGATGGCCTCGCCCCAAGCGGCGGCGTTGGCGTCGTTCTCCACGAAGACGTGAGGGACGGGGAAGCCGGCCTTGACGGCCTCACAGACGTTGCACTGGTTCAGGGAGGGGATGTTACAGCAGTACTCGACGATCCCGTCGTCGTGGTTGGCGATGCCGGGGGAGGCGATGCCCACCGACTCGATCTCGGCAGGATCAATGCCCGCCTTTTCACAGACGGTGTGGCAGATGGCGGCCATGTCGGCGGTGATCTCGGCGGCGGAGCGCTCGGCACCCGTGGGGATGCTGGCCTTGCAGACGATCTCAAACTTTTCATTGACAATACCCGCGGCGATGTTGGTGCCGCCCAGGTCGATACCGATGCGATACATAGTGTACTCTCCGTTTTCTGTAGATTTGCTCCGCGCGGAGGCGGGGTGCGTTTGTTTTTCTCCTACATTGTACCCCAATGGGGGGATTCTGTCAAGGGGATTTGAGAATTTTACCCGTTGAAAAGCAAAAAAACGCCTCCCCGTCCGGGCGGAAGGGAAGGCGTTACAGCCGGGGATCAGTACCCGAAGCTGAAATTCAGGGAGCCGATGGGTGCGGCGTCACCCGTGGAGTAGAGATTCAGGGGATCATGGATCATATCCTGCACGTTGTCGGTGACCTTGAATTCTACCTGATAATTGTTCTCGGAAAGCCCCAGCGCCTCCAGGGGGACGCGGATGATCATGGCCTTGCCGAATACGTTCACGTCAGCCTCGCCCACGCTCTGCATATCGGCGGGGGCCTTGCAACGGAGGATCTGGCTCTTGCTTCCGTTGATCTCATAGTTGACCACGAATTCATAGCCGCCCATGAGCTCGCCCTCGGCACCCGCGGTCTTGATCCAGAGGTTCATCCAGCCGTGGTCCCCTGCCCGGCGCTCGGTGATGGCCTCCACGCAGGTGATACGGAAGTAGAGGTACTCGCTGTCCCGCAGGACCGTGACCGTGTCGATATCGTTGCGTCCCGAGGTGTCGGTGTAGACCGTATCGCCGGCCATATTCTTGAAGTTGCGGTCACCGCACTCCCCCGTGAAGTCGCGGTAGGTGGCCTTAGAGGTCTCCCATACCGCGGTATCGTCCTTGGTGATATCGGGGGTGGCGGCGGGGTACTCGTAGTGGACGGCGGGGGCGAAGTTGTCGTTATGGATGTTCATGATGGTCATGAAGTAGCAGTAGTCCTTCATGCCGTTGGAGCGGGAGGGCTCGATGTCGCGGGAATACTCGGGGCAATAGGTGTCGCAGGTGAAGTAGTCCCTGTCGCCCGCGCGGAGCTTCTCGGCCACCCACTCGTTCCAGCCCGTCAGGAAGACGAAGCGGGCGTCTTCGGCTCTCTGCTCGGGGGTCATGTTCAGTACGGTATTCCACTGGGCCTGGAAGTTGAGATCCATGCGCCAGTCGCCGTGGTCGTTCTTACCCGTCCATTCCCCGTTGGGGCGCTGGTTGGTGGGATGCCAGCCGCGGCCGCGGGAGCCGCGGATATCGGTCATATTGACCGTCACGTGCTGGGAGGTGGAGAGGTTGATCCAGCCGTCCTGGGAGCGCTGGGGATAGACGAAATCGATCCAGGGAGCGCCGTTCTCATGGAGAACGTTCTCGGTAGGCCACTGGGTCACGCGGAAGTCAAAGAGCTCTGAGAACAGCTTATCCTGCTTGTTCTGGGACTTGGCGAAGGCCGCGATGACGTTGTCGGGGGCGACGATCATGGGCTTTTCGGGATCGTTGGGGGTAAACCACAGGCTCTTGTAGGCTTCCTTGGCGTAGAAGATCTCATAGACCCGTCTGAATACCCCGATGTCGGCATTCAGATCGTGCTTGCCCAGATAGTAGACCACCTTAGGGACGTCCCAGCCCTGGGCCTGGTACTCCAGCAGGAGCTCGTACAGGATCTTGGTCACGTTCTCATACAGGACGTTGTTGGAGGTATCCAGCACCAGGAAATCCACCCCCGCCATGGTGAGCATCTCGATCTGCTTGCGCATGACCCAGGCATCACAGCTGTTGTAGTAGCCCCACACGGGCTCGCCCCAGAAGTGAGCGGATCCCACGGGGGTAATGAAGGTGTCGAACTCGGTGAAGGCCTTGTGGTAGGTGGAATCGAAGGTGATCTTGTTGACGTCGTAGATGCCCGTATGGTTGGAGTGCTGGCCCAGGGTCAGGAAGTAGAACATGCCCACGTAGCGGTCCTCGTTGACCTTGCCGTCCACGGGGGCGATGACACGGCCGAAATCGTCGGTGCCCGTGATGTTCAGCACCGAATACTCCGCGGCGGTGAGGTCGCGGTCGTCGGGGACTCTTTCCACCGAGGGCTCGGGGTCGGTCTCGGGCTCGGTGTCACCCTCCGTGGGG